>JADGBG010000003.1:39144-78842 GCA_015231605.1 Alphaproteobacteria bacterium
TTGTCGTGGGAGACGGACAGATCGCGTTGGCGTTCCAGGCTATCCGTATCGGCGTTGGCGAGTTGTTGCATGATGGCGTGCGTTTCGCGGTAGTTCGACAGGGCCAAATCCAGGTTGCCCTGGGCGATGTGAAGGCTGGCGGATTCATCGAGCAACACACCCCGGTCGCGCAGCGTTTCCTCACCCTCGGGCAAGGCGGCGATGGCCCCCTTGAGGATGTCCTCCGCCATGGTCAGATTTCCGGCCTGGACGTAGCTCCGGCACAGGTAGATGGCGTCCCAGATTTCCAGGCGGTCCATATCCTCCAGTTTTTCGAACGCGGCGATGGCGCGGGCGGTGTCGAGGCCGTAGGCCAGTTCGCCGATGCGCCGCCAGTGCCGGGCGGTATCGTCGGTGGACCGTTCGGCTTGTTCGATCAGCGCGTTGAACCCGCCCTGGATATCGCCGTCGGCGATGCGCGCCAGGGCTTTGCGCGCGGCGTCGTCGGCGTGTGTCACCGCATCCAGGGCCACGGCGCATGTGTCGGGACCGGTGGGGTCGGGGGCGAGGCCCTTTGCTTCACCGGCGCCCAGCAGGGCGTCGCGCACTTGCCCGGCCAGGGCTTTTTCCAGGGACTCCAATTTCGCCAGCTTGTCGGGGTCAAGGACGCCGCCGTGGTTGTCCTTGAGCGCCTTGATTTGGGCTAGACGGTCTGCGGGGGCGTCCTTGCACAGATCGGAAAACAGGTTTCCCCCCATCAACTTGGATAGGTTGCAGAGGAAGCTTTTGCCCTTTGTTTTGATCTCGTCATAGAACGCCAAGAACGCCGCAACCACCGCCCCGGCCGCTATGATGGCCTTGTAGGCGGCCGTGGTCGCCAGCACCGGCAGGCCCGCCAGCATGAGGACGGCCATGATCAGAACCCCCCAGCGGATCCAGCGGGGGCCTTGGCCTTTCGGGTTGGTGGCGTCCGGGTTGGTGGCGTCGGTCATCGAGGGACCTGGTTTCGAAAGTGAATCGCGTGTTTCCCGGGAACGTTATCATCATCAGGTTGTGGTGTCACGGGGTTTGCACCTGCGCCCGGTTGGGTGGATGCACGGGATGCCCGGATCGCGTCCGGGCATGTGGATGATGGGCGCAACGACTTTCGACCGTCACCCCAGGGCTTGACCCGGGGGCCCGCTCTTGCATTCGGGCCGGACGGACGGGTGAGGACGGGAACCCAAAAGGGCCCGGACGGGATGCGTCCGGGCCCGTGATTTTGCCGGGGGAGCGGGTTACTTGCCGAACAGGCCTTGCACCGCGCCGCCGATGTTCTTGCCGACGTCCTCGACCGCCTTGCCCGCCGCGTCGCCCGCGCCGGAACCGGCCGTGCCCAACTGGTCGGTCACGCCCTTGATCGCGCCGGTCGCGGCTTCGGTGGCCTGCGCGCCGATTTCGGCAGCCTTGCCGGTGATGTCGGCGAGGCCCAATTGCGACAGATCGAGCTTGCCGGCCGCGCCGCTGGCGGCTTTGGTGATGGCGGAAATCAGCTGGTCGACCACCTCGGCCGGGGAGGCGCCGTCGGAGTCCTTGCCGATGTCCTTCAAGTGAATGTCCGGCAGCGGCGTGGTCAGCGACTTGCCCTGGAACAGGCTGGCCGACACGTTGACCTTGCCGTCCTTGATGTAGAAGTCGCGGATCATCACCTTGGGGCCTTGCTCGCTGCCGCCGGCGGCGTCGCCGGAGGAGGGCGCGGACGAACCGCCGCCCTGGGCCGGGCCGGTCATGGCCTTGACGTAGTTTTCGACGTTCTTCTGGATGGCGTCGATGTTGGAGCCGCCCGATCCGATTTCATAGGTGACTTCCGGGGCGCGAACCATCACTTCGTCGATGATGATGAGGTTGGGGTTCATGTCCTGGCCGATCTTGACGCTGATTTCGCCAAGGCTCAGCGCGCGTTCGGTCTTGAAGCCCGCGGGATTGCCGACGGTCAGGCCGCGCAGGCCCGCCGCGAAGTTGCCGAGGTCCACGTCCACGCCGGCCAGTTCCACGGGAACCTGGGTGGCTTTCGTGCCTTGATCCTCGATGACGGTTTCGACGATGCCGCCGACGTTTTGCAGCAGATAGTAGACGCCGACCACGACGGCGACGATCAAGACGCCGAAGGCGATGACAAGCTTTTTGAGCATGGAGGTTCTCCCGAATCTCATCGTGTTGGGGAATTTTCTGGCGAATTATGGGCGCATGCGTTCCGGGTCGCAACGGGCGCGTGCAATTTTGTTGTGGATGGATGAGCGCGCCCCCATACTCGCCCCATGATCAACGCCCTTCACCCCAGCGGTCCCGAAGACGTCGTCGGCGTGTTGTTGGCCGGGGGGCTGTCGCGCCGGTTCGGCGGCGGGGACAAGTGTCTGAACAGGCTCGGCGGGCGCACCATCCTGGAACGCGTGGCGGCGCGCGCGGCGGGGCAGGTGGGGCGCCTGTTTCTCAACGCCGCGGGGGATCCGTCGCGGTTTCCGGATCTGGGCCTGCCGGTCGTGGCGGACGTGATCCCGGGCGCGCAGGGGCCCTTGGCGGGCGTTCTCACCGCCATGGAATGGGCCGGCCAAAACGCGCCCGGCGCGCGCTGGGTGGCGTCGTTCGCCACCGACGCGCCGTTCTGTCCCGCCGACATGGTGGCGCGGATGCTGGACGCGGTCCAACGGGACGGCGCGGACATGGCCGTCGCCACGTCGAACGGACGCGCGCACCCGGTGTTCGCCCTGTGGCCGGTATCCGCGCGGGACGACCTGCGCACGGCCGTGGTGGAACAACACATCCGCCGCGTGCGCGAGTGGACCGACCGCCACGCCCTCAGCCACGTCGATTTCCCCCCCGACCCGCAAACCGGCCTGGATCCGTTCTTTAACGTCAACACGCCCGACGATCTCAACATGGCGGATCGCCTTTCGGTCTTGCATGACCCTGCGTGAGACGACATAGTCCCGCCATGGATAACGGACCCAAACACGTCATCGGTATTATCGGGTGGAGCGGCAGCGGCAAGACGACGTTGCTGGAAAAGCTGATTCCGGCCTTCAAGGGGCGGGGGCTTTCGGTTTCGACCATGAAGCACACCCACCACGATTTCGACATCGACAAGCCCGGCAAGGACAGTTACCGCCACCGCGAGGCCGGGGCCGAGGAGGTTCTGGTCACGTCGGCCCGGCGCTGGGCCTTGCTGCATGAACTGCGCGACGCCCCGGAATGGGACATGGGCGTCCTGGTGTCCAAGATGGCCCCGGTCGACGTTCTGCTGATCGAAGGGTTCAAGGGCCATCCGTACCCCAAGATCGAGGTCCACCGCCCGGCCCTGGGCAAGGATCTGTTGAGCCCCGGAGACGACACGGTGGTGGCGCTGCTCACCGACGACCCCACGGCCATGGCGGGCAAGGTGGACGTTCCGGTCCTGGACTTGGGGGATGTGACGGCCGTCATGGATTTTCTCGCCGGTTACTTCATGCTTGATAAATGAAGACATTGAATTCATGCTATTTTAGCTGAACCGCGAGGAAGACATGCTCATGGCCCTGAAACCGGATAGCGATGCGTATTGGCAACGGGTCGAACACGACCTGCGCGTCAGGGAGCCCAAGAAATACATGTGGAGCATCCTGTCGATGCGCCTGGGCACGGTCCTGATCCTGTTCACCGCATTGTACATGGTGTCGCTTTACGTCATCGAACCGCCCAGCGGCTTTTTCTTGACGCGCATGGAACTGTCCGTGCATCCGATCGCTTGGGCTCTTCTGGGCGTCGTCATGATCGTCATCGGCGCGTTGATCCGCTACCACGCCATGGGGCCGTTGATCGAGCGCATCAATCAGAGCGTGGATTAAAGCACTTCGCGTTTGATTGGCCTCATTTCATCCCCTGCGCTATGGCGGGCCGGAGACTTTCCCGCAAGCCGTCACCCCCGGACTTGATCCGGGGGGCCTCGGGTTCGCTTTGCCGGGCGGTGAAAGTGGATGCCCGGACCACGTCCGGGCATGACGAATTTTGAAAACGAGGCGGCGGGTATGCCCGGGTGAAGCAGATGAAACGCAAACGGCTTTAGAGAGTTCCTGCCGATCCCCCAAAAACCGAAAGGCCCCGTGGGTTCCCACGGGGCCTTGGGTTTTGCCGGGAATGGGCGACAGCTTAGATGCTGTAGTACATCTGCCATTCCACCGGGTGCGGGGTGTGTTCGAAGTTGTACACGTCTTCCCACTTGAGCTGAATGTAGCCTTGGATCATGTCGTCGTCGAACACGCCGCCCTTCTTGAGGAAGTCGTTGTCGGCTTCCAGGGCTTCCAGGGCTTGGCGCAGCGAACCGCAGACGGTCGGGACGTTGGCCAGTTCCTCAGGCGGAAGGTCGTAGAGGTTCTTGTCCATGGCGTCGCCCGGGTGGATCTTGTTCTCGATGCCGTCAAGGCCGGCCATCATCATGGCCGCGAACGCCAGGTAGGGGTTCGCGCCCGGATCCGGGAAGCGGATTTCGACGCGCTTGCCCTTCGGCGAGGCGACGTACGGAATGCGGCACGAAGCGGAGCGGTTGCGCGCGGAGTAGGCGAGCAGCACCGGAGCTTCGAAGCCCGGGATCAGACGCTTGTAGGAGTTGGTGGTCGGGTTGGTGAAGGCGTTCAGCGCACGGGCGTGCTTGATGATGCCGCCGATGTAGTACAGCGCCGTGTCGGACAGGTCGGCGTAGCCGTTGCCCGCGAACAGCGGCTTGCCGTCCTTCCAGAGGGACTGGTGGGTGTGCATGCCCGAACCGTTGTCGCCGATCACCGGCTTCGGCATGAAGGTCGCCGTCTTGCCGTAGGTGTGCGCCACCATGTGGGTGCAGTACTTGTTGATCTGGATGTTGTCGGCCGACTTCACCAGGGTGGAGAAGGTCATGCCCAGTTCGTGTTGGGACGGCGCCACTTCGTGGTGATGCTTGTCCATGACCAGACCCATTTCGCGCATCACGGACGTCATTTCGGCGCGCAGGTCGTGACCGGAGTCGACCGGCGGAACCGGGAAGTAGCCGCCCTTGACCGGCGGACGGTGACCCATGTTGCTTTCTTCCATGATCTTGCCGGTGACGTAGGGGCCTTCGTCGCTGTCGAATTCGTAGAAGCAGCGGTTCATGCCGACGTCATAACGCACGTCGTCGAACACGAAGAATTCCAGTTCCGGACCGAAATAAGCGGTGTCGCCGATTCCGGTGGACGCCAGGTAGGCTTCGGCGCGCTTGGCGATGGAACGCGGGTCGCGGTTGTAACCCTGGCCGGTGGACGGTTCGCGGATGTCGCAGAACAGGATCATCATCGGCTGCGCGGAGAACGGATCCATCACGGCGGTCGAGGCGTCGGGGATCAGCGACATGTCGGAATCGTTGATGGCCTTCCAGCCGGAAATGGAGGAACCGTCGAACATGATGCCGTCTTCGAACGCGTCGGCGTCGACAAAGTCGGAAACCATGGTGAGGTGTTGCCACTTGCCCTTCGGGTCGGTGAAGCGCAGATCAACGTATTCGATGTTTTCATCCTTGAGATAGGCGATGACTTCATCGGGGGTCTTCAAATTCAAAGACATGGTGTCGATTCCTTAAAAAGTGAGACATTCAGGACAGGTGACGAACCGGGTCCGCCGCGCGGCTCCGGGTATGGGCTGGTGCCGGGTCAGATGGCGTCCGTCCCGGTTTCGCCGGTGCGGACGCGGATCGCTTCCTCCACCGGCAGGATGAAGATTTTGCCGTCGCCGATCCGGCCCGTGTGGGCGGCCTGTTTGATCGCTTCGACAGCGCGTTCGACCATCGAATCGTCCAGTACGACCTCGATCTTGACCTTGGGCAGGAAGTCGACGACGTATTCGGCGCCGCGATAGAGTTCCGTGTGGCCCTTCTGACGACCGAAGCCCTTGGCTTCGATGACGGTGATGCCCTGAAGTCCCACTTCGTGGAGGGCGTCTTTCACTTCGTCAAGCTTGAAGGGCTTGATGATGGCTTCGATTTTTTTCATCGGGCTAGGTCTCTCCGCTTCATGCGCGTGACGTCTCGTGACGGACGCGTGACGTCTTGCGCCCTTCCTATAGCACAGCGCGTGCCAAATGACGCTGTGTAAAAGTTTTGGGCATAAATATAGGATTCGCGGCGGCTTGACCATGGGGATGCTGCGGGAACGAGCGGTATTTGTTGATTAAAAGATATGCTTTCGCCCAAAAAATAGGCATGCGGTGCGGGGCGGCGAATGCCTCAATGTGAGGCGGCGGATAAAAATCGTGCAGCCGGTCGAAAAGGGATGCTTGACGGGGCGGGGGGATGCGTCTAGATAGGTCCGGCTTTCGGGGCGCGCCCCGGATGTTGTGGTGGCTGTAGCTCAGTTGGTTAGAGCACCGCGTTGTGGTCGCGGGGGTCGTGGGTTCGAATCCCATCAGCCACCCCACTTACCTCTTGAACCCAGAGGTTCTCTCCACATCACGCCGAAAGAGCGCCGCGCGCCTTGGGGTCGATGGTGACCGTTTGGCCGGACCGTCAACCGCAATTTCCCCAGCGGATTTCCGCATCTTATCTTATGTTGACAGGCGTGCGTGAAAAGTTGCGGATATGCAAATTCTTGGCTTTCAGGCGCGGGCCGCTTAGGCCATAATGCGCCGCAGATATTTCAGGCTGGCCCCGTTGCGAGGCTGGCTGGGATGAAAATGAAACTGGTCATATTACAGGGAAGGAAAACACCGTGTCGAAGAAACACCCGATTATCGCTGTGACCGGATCCTCCGGCGCCGGCACCAGCACGGTCAAGACCGCCTTTGAACACATGTTCACGCGCCTCAGCCTTAAGCCCGCCGTGATCGAAGGCGACAGCTTCCACCGCTACAACCGCGTGGAAATGAAGGCCAAGGTCGCCGAAGAGGAAGCCGCCGGCAACAAGAACTTCAGCCACTTCGGCGCCAACGCCAACGAATTCGAAAAGCTGGCCGAGTTGTTCAAGTCCTACGGTGAGACCGGCACCGGCAAGCGCCGCCTGTACCTGCACTCCGACGAAGAAGCCAAGCCGTACGCCCCCCTCAAACCCGGCGAGTTCACCCCGTGGGAAGACATTCCCGCCGGCACCGATCTGCTGTTCTACGAAGGGCTGCACGGCTGTGTGAAGAACGACGAAGTCAACATGGCGCAGCATATCGACCTCAAGATCGGCGTCGTGCCCGTCATCAACCTGGAATGGATCCAGAAAATCCATCGCGACACCGCGCAACGCGGCTATTCGGAAGAAGCTGTGATGGACACCATCCTGCGCCGCATGCATGACTACGTGCACTACATCGTGCCGCAGTTCCAGCACACGGACATCAACTTCCAGCGCGTCCCGGTGGTCGACACCTCCGACCCGATCATCGCCCGCGACATTCCGACGCCGGACGAAAGCGTGGTCGTGATCCGCTTCCGCAAGCCCGACGCCATCCCCGGCGGCGTGGATTTCCCGCGGTTGCTGACCATGCTGCACGACTCCCACATGACCCGCCGCAACACCATCGTGATTCCGGGCGGCAAGATGGGTCTGGCGATGGAATTGATCCTTGAACCGATCATGGACGAGATGATCAGCCGCCGCAGCAGGTGATTTCCGCAAGGCGTCGGACCGTTCAAAAAGAAAGGCCGCCGGGGCGATCCGGCGGCCTTTTTCATTGCGCCCGGCAAAACGGGGGAGGGGTCAGCGTTTGGTGAACCACGTCCATAAAAACATCACGCCCCAGATCGGCAGGACCAGCATCGCGCCCATGAGAACGTACGGTCCGATGGACTGACCGAAATCCCACAGCCACTGGAAAATCGCGCGGCCGGTGTCCCCCAGCCAGGCGTATACGCCTTCGGGCGTGGCGTTGAACATCGCCAGCAGAAAGCCGATGATCAAACACCAGACGATCAGTTTAACGACGGGTATGCGCGGTGGGGCTTTGGCCATGGGAGGCGGGTCCGATTCGGGGCGTTTGCGACTTATTTTTTGGTGTTATTCCCTGCCGAGGGCAGCATCGATCTTCTTGTCGGTCTTGTATTGGCTCAAGGCGTATACCGACCAGATCGCCGCGGGAATCCATCCGATCAGGGAAAGTTGAAGAATCAGGCAGATGACACCGGCGATCGGGCGCCCAATGGTGAAGAACTGGAGCCACGGAATAAAAATAGCGAGCAGAAGGCGCATGCGATGAACCTTTCCAGGGTCTGAGCGGCGCGAGCACGCGATAGTGAGTGCCGTTCCGCAAGGTCTGTCATCAACTCAAAACAGACATCAAAATCGTTCATAGCCTCTGGGATTGCAAGCCTTTTGGTCTTCTCGTCAGGCATGACGCGTGGTTTCCCTTGGTTTTTCAAAGCCGGACGCAAAGCCCGCGTTTCTTGTGTTGAATACACCCCTTATACATATACATACAATAACTGCTAAATTAGCGTTTTCTAATTAAAGCCGAATGAGAGCTATTCGGTAAAGCGATTTGAAATTGGACAACTTTTTTCACTTTTCACCAGCACCGCGTATGTGTTAGAGAAACGTCAGTGATGTTTAACGAGAGGGAGGACGCATTGTGCGTAAATCTTTAACGTATGCTCTCGCTGCTGGCGCGCTGTTCGGTCTTATGGGGACCACCGCCGCTCACGCCAGTGACGCCGAGGCCAGCATGCTGGCGAACACCTGCAACGGCTGCCATGGACCGGACGGCACCAGCTTCGGTCCGGCTTCGCCGACCATCGCCGGCATGAACAAGCTCTATCTTGCGGAAGCCCTGAAGTCGTATCGCGACGGCAAGCGCCCGTCCACGATCATGGGCCGCATCATGAAGGGCTATGACGACGCCGAGATCGAAAAGATCGCGGGTCATTTCGCGTCCAAGCCGTTCGGCCGCGTGGCCACCACCGGTGGCGACGCCGCGATGATCGCCCAGGGCGAAAAGCTGACGAAGGACCTGTGCGAAGGCTGTCACGAAAAGGACGGCTACGCCAATCAGGATTATCCGGTTCTCGCCGGTCAGATGATGCCGTATCTCAGCAACAACCTTGCCGATTTCGAATCCGGGATGCGCAGCATCGATGACAACCCGAACATGTCTGACAAGGAAAAGCGCAAGAAGAAGCGCGCCCTGTCCGACCTGAAGGAAAAGGGTGGGGTTGAAGCGGTGCTTCAGTTCTACGCCAGCCGTAAGTAAGGGGGAACGGATAAATGACCAATATGAATCGTCGTAACTTTCTGAAAACGACTGGCGGCGCCGCTGTTGCGGTTGGCGCCACCCTCGCAGCTCCGCACGTGGCCCTGGCGGCCGCCGGAAAAGTCGTCATCGTCGGCGGCGGCGTCGCCGGCGCGACCACGGCCCGCTACCTGAAGCTCGCCAACGCGGCCATCGATATCACCATCATCGAACCGAACGCCACGTATCACACCTGCTTCATGTCCAACGAAGTGCTGGGCGGCGACCGCACCCTGGCCCAGATCGAACAGACCTACGACGGTCTGGTGAAGATGGGCGTCAAGGTGGTCAAGGACTCCGTCACCGGCATCGACGCGGCCAAGAAGACCGTGATCACCGCCGGCGGCATGCCGTTCGACTACGATCACTGCGTGGTCGCTCCGGGCATCAGCTTCAAGGCGGAAGAGTTCGCCGACGTCGGCGATCATTCCGTGATCACCCACGCTTGGAAAGCCGGTCCGCAGACCGCCACCCTGCGCGCGCAGCTCGAAGCCATGGCCGACGGCGGCAAGATGTGCATCATCGCGCCGAACAACCCGTTCCGCTGCCCTCCTGGGCCGTACGAACGCGCCAGCCAGATCGCGCACTACTTCAAGCACCACAAGCCGAAGTCCAAGGTCGTGATCATCGACCGCAAGGACAAGTTCTCCAAGCAGGGCTTGTTCATGCAGGCTTGGAAGGATCTGTATGGTTACGGCACCGACAATTCCATCATCGAATGGCGTTCCGCCTCGACGATGGCCGGTCTCGAAGCCATCAGCGCGAAGGACATGACCGTCGACACCCTGGCCGCCGGCAAGGAAAAGTTCGACGTCATCAACTTCATCCCCGACCAGAAGGCCGGTGAAATCGCGTTCGCGGCGGATCTCGCCAACGACAAGGGATGGTGCGACGTCGACAAGATCACCTTCGAATCGAAGAAGCACAAGGGCATCCACGTCCTCGGTGACGCCTCGGTGGCGACCTCCATGCCGAAGTCTGGCTATTCCGCCAACTCGCAGGGCAAGGTTTGCGCCGCGGCCATCGTCGCGATGTTGGCCGGCAAGCCGGTCGGCACGCCGTCCTACGTCAACACCTGCTACTCCATCGCGGGCGAAAACTACGGCTTCTCCGTTGCGGCGGTCTACCGCTACAACGCCGAGAAGGACGAGATCGCCGGCGTCAAGGACGCTGGTGGCCTGACCGCGGTCGACGCTTCAGCCGAAGTCCGCCGTCGCGAAGTCGAATTCGCGTACAGCTGGTACAACAACATCTGCAAGGACACCTGGGGCTAAGGCCGGTTTGGTCTCGACCTAGGTAGACTTTAACGTCAGCCCCCGTTCCCCATATGGGGGACGGGGGCTTTCGTTTCACAAGAAAATAGATTAGAAAATCTTTAGTCAGATCGCCGTGCTTCCTGGTGGATGTGCGGAATTCGTGGGGAATGGCGGGCGCATGAAGCCTGCCGATTGAATCGGGGAGTTGCTGAGCGTGGTTGGCATTGTGAAAGGGATTATGAACTGGCTGAAAAAGCCGGTTGTCTTGTGGGGCGGGTTGCTTTCGGGCGTGATCGGCACCGCCGTGTTCCTGGTGGTTTTCACCAAGGTCGTCGCCATGACGAACACCATGGATTTCTGCGTGTCCTGTCATTCCATGACGTATCCGTATGAAGAATACAAAAAGAGCTTCCATTACCAAAACACCGTCGGCGTTCAGGCCGGTTGTCCGGATTGCCACGTGCCGAAAACCTATCCGGAAAAGCTCGTCGCCAAGGTTCTCGCCTACAAGGACGTGTTGCACGAGATTCTCGGCACCATCGACACCAAGGAAAAGTTCGAGGAATACCGCCTCACCATGGCCAAGCGCGTTTGGCACAAGATGGAGGCGACGAAATCCCAGGCTTGTCGCAACTGTCATAATTTCGACAACATGCTGTTCGACGAGCAGGGCCGGCGCGCCGGGCGGAAACACCAGGAAGCGCAAAAGGACGGCGATCATTGCATCAGCTGTCACAAGGGCGTGGTGCACGAAATGCCCAAGGACTATGAATACTGACGCAAGGATGATGAAGGATGGGCGCTTCGGGACATGAGGTCGCGGATCGCCCGTCGAAACGCTCCCCGGATGACGAATGTGAGAGGTTGATATGCGGACTGCATTGAAAAACAATTTTAAAAAAATGACACGCATCGGTGCGGGCGGGTTCGGGACCGTAACCGCCGCGGCTCTTGCCTGCGTCGTGACGATGTCTCCTTCCGTTCACGCGGCCGACCCGAACGGTTCTGGCGCGGCTGGCGCCGAGGCTCAATTCGATCAGGCCCTGGTCGCCTCCATCGCCGCCGGTGGACGGCTCTATGACAACTGGATGCGTGAACTGGCGGATCGCAAGCCCGGTGAGATGCACGTCCTGTATCCTCCCGAAGGGGAGAAGGCGGGAGTGCCCGACGAAACCTGGCGGTGCGTCACGTGCCATGGCTGGGATTACAAGGGCGTTGACGGCGCGTTCGAATCCGGACCGGATTACACCGGCATCAAGGGCATCACCCGTGTGCGCGGCATGAAGCCCGACGACATCACGCCGCTGTTCACCGACGAAAAGCACGATTTCGGCAACCGTCTGGATAAGCAGTCCATTGCCGACTTGTCCAACTTCCTGGCCTACGGCATGACGCCGGTGGACATGTTCATCGATCCGGTCACCCGCCGCGTGAAGATTGAGCCGGTCTCCGCCTCGCCGCATTTCTCGACCATCTGCGTCAATTGCCACGGCGCGGACGGGCGCATGATGGCGACCATTCCGCCCCTTGGCGATGTCGCCCGCGCGGACCCCTGGCAGTCGATGCACAAAATGTTGAACGGTCACCCGGGCGACGCCATGCCGGCGCTGCGCGCGTTCGACATGATCACGACGCTCGGGACCTTGTCCTTCATCCAGTCTCTGCCGTCCCGCGACCAGTTGTTCGCCATCGCGCGCGGCGGCAAGCTGTATGACAACTGGATCGATGAATTGGACATCCCCGAACCCAAGGACGTTCACCCCGCGTTTCCCAAGAAGGACAGCGTCCGCGAAGGCTCCAACACCTGGCGGTGCGTGGAATGCCATGGTTGGGATTACAAGGGCGCGCACGGCATCAAGGGCATCGACTCCAAGTCGGGCGCTCATCCGGCGGCGATCATGAAGATCTTGTCCGATGACACCCATGCGCTCGGCACTTACCTCAAGTATGAGGACCTGTACGACCTCGCCAGCTTCGTCAGTTTCGGCCAGATCGAGATGCGCGAATATATCGATCCGCAGACCAACAAGGCGCGCGGCAATGCGGAAAACAGCGAACGGTATTACCTGACGCTGTGCGCCACCTGCCATGGTGAGGATGGCCGGGCGATCCGCACCATGCCGCCGGTTGGCCGCGTCGCCAACGAACGTCCCCAGCAGGCGCTGCACAAGGTTCTGCACGGCCACCCCGGCGACGCCATGCCGGCCTGGCAGGCGTCCATGCCGCCTTTGATCATCAAGGATATGCTGGCCAAGCTGCAAACCCTGCCGCAACGCAAGTGACCGCGAGGTCGCCGGAACGCAGAAACCCCGCCGATGGCCTCGGCGGGGTTTTTTGTTGGGGAAGGGGGTTTGCAACCCGTCATGAACCTGCTATGGAGGACGAAACCTACCCGTTTGGGCTGATGTTGGCCGCGTGCGCCGAATCCCAACCAGAACGAGAGCGCCTCCGTGAATATCCCCGCCAGCCAATCCAAGCCGCCGGTCACCATCGTCGCCGCCGATAAGTCTCCCCTGATTCTGAGCGGGTTGTTCCACCTGTTCGACAACGACGACCGTTTCAACCTTCTGGCCACGGCCGCCGACGGAGAACGGTTTCTGGAAGCCGTGGACCGCTTTTCCTTCGATGTTGGGGTGATCGGATGGAACATGCCCTACCTGAACGGACAGGGCGTTCTCCAGTCCCTGCACGGTCATGCGGCGGCACCGCGCATCATTGTGTTCACGGGCAATCCCGCCCCCGACATTCCCCGTCAGGTGATGCGCCTGGGCGGGGCGGGGTTTTGTTCGAAATGCGATGCGCCGCATGTCTTGCAGGAAACCGTTCTGGCGGTGTCCGAAGGGCGAATGGTGTTTCCATTCATGGATTTGTCCCGATCCGGCGCGGATCCCTTCGCCGGCCTGACGGCGCGGGAGCAGGAATTGCTGGCGGCCCTGGCGCGCGGGCTCACCAATCAGCAGATCGCCGACAACTTGCAGATCTCCTTGAACACCGTGAAATTTCATCTGAAAAACCTGTTCGGCAAGCTGGATGTCAAAAACCGCGCCCAGGCCGTGGCGTGTTACCTGAACGCCAGTGGCATGGCCTGAGGGACGGTTTGTCCACAGGTTTACCGCTCGATAGGGTAGGGCGATGCCCCCCTCGCAGGGTGTTGGAAGCGCGCCTTGCACGATGTTTGATGAGCCACCCGCGCAACGACAGGCCCGCTTCATGACCTTGCCCTTCAAACGCATCACCCGGCCCATCATCTTGGGGATCGTCGGCGACAGCGCCACGGGCAAAAGCACGGCCGCGCGCGGCATCGCCGAAATTCTCGGGGCTGATCGGGTTCTCACCATCTGCACCGACGACTACCACACATTCGATCGCGACGAACGCGCGCGTTTAGGGATCACCGCGCTCAATCCGGACGCCAACCACATCGACATTCTCGAACAGCACATCGCGCTTTTGCGATCCGGTCAGCCGATTCTGAAGCCGACATACGATCATGTGAGCGGAACCATCACCCGCCCGGAGTATGTCGAGCCCAGGGAATACATCATTTTGGAAGGGCTTCTCGGTTACGCGACGCGGGCCATGCGCGACTGTTTCGACGTGAAGATCTTCCTTGAGCCGGCGGAGGATCTGCGCGTCCGCTGGAAACTTCAACGCGACGTGGGCGAGCGTGGCTATTCCCTCGACCGCGTCCGGCAAATCCTCGATAAAAGGGCGGAAGACTGCGAAAAATTCATTCGGCCGCAGCGCACGTTCGCCGATGTCGTGGTGTCGTTTTATCCGCCCGAGGGCAATCAGGCGGAGACCGGAGCGCATCTCAACGTGCGCCACACCCTGCGCCCGACCCTGCCGCATCCCGACTTGACGCCGGTGCTGGATGCGGCCAAGAAATGCTTCCGTTTGGAGCTTGCACGCGATATTGACGGAAAGCCTGTTGATGTTTTGGAGATTCACGGCGATATTGCGGACAACCGCGCCAAGGCGATCGAGGACCTGTTGTGGGACCTCATCCCCGAGGCTCAACACCTGCGTGAAAACGTGGGCCAGTTCCGCGACGCGGAGAACCATACGGCGCTGAGCCACCCCTTGGCTCTGTCGGAGTTGTTTATGACTTATCACATGGTCAAGGCCGCCCTTGGCCATCATGCGATTTAAACGTATTCGGCATATAACCGATCAACACCGGGAGGATACATTCCAATGACCGCAACCCATCACGATATGGCCAACGCCATCCGCTTCCTGTCCGTGGACGCGGTGCAGAAAGCCAATTCCGGCCACCCGGGCATGCCCATGGGCATGGCCGACGTCGCCACCGTGCTGTACACCAAGTTCATGAAGTACGATCCGAAGGCCACCAAGTGGGCCGACCGCGACCGCTTCGTGCTGTCCGCGGGTCACGGCTCGATGCTGATGTACTCGCTGCTGTACCTCTCGGGCGTTGACGACGTGTCCATCGACGACATCAAGAACTTCCGTCAGATGGGTTCCAAGACCGCCGGCCACCCGGAATACGGCCATGTTGACGGCGTCGAAACCACCACCGGCCCGCTCGGCCAGGGCATCACCACCGCCGTCGGCATGGCGCTCGCGGAAAAGATGCTGAATGCCCGCTACGGCAACGACATCGTCGATCACTACACCTACACCATCGCCGGCGACGGCTGCCTCATGGAAGGCATCTCCCAGGAAGCCATCTCGATGGCCGGCCACCTGAAGCTGAACAAGCTGATCGTGATGTGGGACGACAACGAAATCTGCATCGACGGCAACACCAACAAGACCCTGTCCGACGACCAGTGCGCCCGTTTCGAGGCGTCCGGCTGGGACACGCAGAAGATCGACGGCCACGACGCCGCCGCCATCGAAGCCGCCATCGCCAAGGCCCGCAAGTCCGACAAGCCGTCCCTGATCGCGTGCAAGACCACGATCGGTTACGGCGCGCCGACCAAGGCCGGTACTCATGACGTGCACGGTGCCGCTCTGGGCGCCGAGGAAATCAAGGGCATGCGTGAAGGCCTGGGCTGGCATCACGCCGAATTCGAAATTCCGGAAAACGTTCTGGAAGCCTGGCGCTCCGCCATGGCGAAGAATTCCGCCGCCCGCGAATCCTGGCAGGGCCGCCTCAACAAGCTTGACGACGCCACCCGCGCCGAATTCAACCGCATCATGTCCGGCGAACTGCCGGCCGGTTGGGAAGACGCGCTCAACGCCTTCAAGAAGAAGATGTCCGAAGACAAGCCGAAGCTGGCCACCCGTCAGTCTTCCGGCAAGACCCTGGAAGTCCTGACCGCGGCGATCCCGGAAATGGTCGGCGGCTCGGCCGACCTGACCGGTTCGGTGCTGACCAAGACCCCGTCCACGGCGTCGGTCACCAACACCGACTTCACCGGCCGCTACATCCACTACGGCGTGCGTGAACACGCCATGGGCGCGGTGATGAACGGCTTCGCGCTGCACGGCGGCTTCATCCCCTACGGCGGCACGTTCGCCGTGTTCGCCAACTACATGATGGGTTCGATCCGACTGTCGGCTCTGATGGGCACGCGCGTGGGCTATGTGCTGACGCACGACTCCATCGGTCTGGGCGAAGACGGCCCGACCCACCAGCCGGTGGAAACGCTGGCCATGCTGCGTTCCATGCCGAACTTCTACACCATGCGTCCGTGCGACGTGGTGGAAACGGCGGAATGCTGGGCGATCGCGGTGAAGTCCGCGAAGACCCCGTCCGGTCTGATCCTGACCCGTCAGGGCCTGCCGACGCTGCGCACCACGCACACCGACGAAAACCTGTGCGCCAAGGGCGCCTATGTCCTGGCCGAAGCCGAGGGCGGCGCGCGCAAGGTGACCTTGATGGCGACCGGTTCCGAAGTTGAAATCGCCATGAAGGCCCGCGACATGCTGCAGGCCGACGGCATTCCGACCGCGGTCGTGTCCATGCCGATTTGGGAGCTGTTCGACGAGCAGGACGACGCCTACAAGGCTTCGGTTCTGGGCGAAGGCACCGTCAAGGTCGGCGTCGAAGCCGCCATGCGCTTCGGTTGGGACCAGTACGTCGGCTCCGACGGCGGTTTTGTGGGCATGAAGGGCTTCGGCGCTTCCGCTCCGGCCGACCAGCTGTACAAGCACTTCGGCATCACGGCTGAAAACGTGGTCGCCGAAGCCAAGGCCCGCCTGTAAGAAAAAAACGTAACGTAACACTTTGTAAGGAGTAGAGAATTATGGCTCTCGTATCCATGCGCCAGCTTCTCGACCACGCCGCCGAAAACGGCTATGGCCTGCCCGCGTTCAACGTCAACAACATGGAACAGGTCCAGGCGATCATGAAGGCCGCCGACGCGACCAACAGCCCGGTGATCCTGCAGGGTTCCGCCGGTGCGCGTAAGTACGCCGGCGAAGCGTTCCTGCGCCACCTGATCCTGGCCGCGATCGAAGCGTATCCGCACATTCCGATCTGCATGCACCAGGACCACGGCACCAGCCCGGCCGTTTGCCAGCGCTCCATCCAGTCGGGCTTCTCGTCCGTCATGATGGACGGCTCGTTGATGACCGACGGCAAGACCCCGTCCTCCTACGACTACAACGTCGAAACCACGCGCCGCGTGGTCGACATGGCGCACGCCTGCGGCGTGTCCGTGGAAGGTGAGCTGGGCTGCCTGGGCTCGCTCGAAACCGGTCAGGCCGGCGAAGAAGACGGCATCGGCGCGGAAGGCATTCTGGACCACAGCCAGATGTTGACCGATCCCGACGAAGCCGCCGATTTCGTGAAGAAGACCAACGTCGACGCCCTGGCCATCGCCATCGGCACCTCGCACGGCGCGTACAAGTTCACGCAGAAGCCGACCGGCGCGATCCTGCGCATCGACCGCGTGAAGGAAATTCACGCGCGCATCCCGTCGGTGCACCTGGTCATGCACGGCTCCAGCTCGGTCCCGCAGGACTGGCTGAAGATCATCAACGACTTCGGTGGCGACATGGGCCAGACCTACGGCGTTCCGGTCGAGGAAATCGTCGAAGGCATCAAGTCCGGCGTGCGCAAGGTCAACATCGACACCGACCTGCGCATGGCGTCCACGGGCTCCATCCGCAAGCACCTGCATGACAACAAGTCCAACTTCGACCCGCGCAAGTTCCTGGCCGAAGCGACCAAGGGCATGACCGGCATCTGCAAGAACCGCTACGAAGCCTTCGGCGCCGCCGGTCAGGCCTCAAAGATCAAGGTCATGTCTCTCGAAACCATGTTCGAGAAGTACGAGAAGGGCGATCTGGACGCGAAGGTCAACTGAGACTCTGAGCGTTCATCGCGTGAAACGAAAGGGCGGCCCACGGGCCGCCCTTTTGCCGTCAAAGGGTGTTGGCATTTTCGGAGGGCGGGAGTAGGCTGTGGCGAAAGATCGAAAAAGCTGGGAACTCCCCCCCATGAACGCTGACGACAAAAAGAAAACCGGGCCGGACCTTGATCTTGGGTCGGGCCTGTCCACCGCCGGTCAGGTGGCGCAAAAAGCCGCCGGGGCCGGCGCGGCCAACGCCGCGCAGGGTGCGGGCATGGCCGGCAAGGGCCTTGGTATGGGCATGGGTAAGGGCGCCGTTGGCGCGGCCGGAATGGGCGGCGGAATGGGGGCGGGCATGGGCGCCGCGTCCCACGCCGGGTTGGCTGCGGGCAGCGGCGCGGGCGGCGGTTTTTTCGCGGGCAAGGCATGCGGTCTGAAATTGGGTTTGGGGTTGGGCGGCTTCGGTGGTCCGTTGCTGCTGGCGGCGGTGTTCGGGGCAGGGGGATATGCCCTGTACAAGGCGCTGAGCGCGACCCGGCGCCAAGGTTGCCGTGACTTTGGAGATGGTGCATGAAGCCGCAAAACACGCCTCTCGGCATCAATGCCGTGGTCGGTTTCGCCGTCGCCGTGATCCTGCTCGCAAGCGGGGTTTTGGGCGTCGATGCCCTGATGCATTCCGGCGCGTCCGTGCCGCACACCATCAGCAAGCAGGAGATCAAGGACCTGCGCTATATGCGCGAGGAAGAAAAGCTGGCGCGCGATGTTTATATGTTCCTCGCCGACCGCTGGGGTTTGCCCGCGTTCCAGCGCATCGCCCAGGCGGAACAGCGCCACACCGACGCCATCGCCGCGCTGTTGGACCGTTACCACATTCCCGATCCCGCACGGGACAAAGCGCCGGGGGTGTTCGTGGACGCGGGGCTGAGCGCGCTGTACGCCGAACTGGTGGCCAAGGGCAGCCAATCCTTGGACCAGGCGTTATGGGTCGGCGGGTTGATCGAGGAGGTGGATATCCACGATCTCGACAAGGCGCTCGCCAACACCCAGTTGCTCGACATTTCCCAGGTCTACCAGCAAATCCAGGCCGGATCGCGCAATCACCTGCGGGCGTTCGTGTCCAATCTGGAAAACCGGGGCACGCCATATCGGGCGCAAAAGCTCTCCCCCGACCGGGTGCGGGTGATCGTCACGGGGCCCATGGAACGCGGACCGCTGTTTTTCTGATCGGAGAAACCCAGCCATGTGGTGGGAAGCCGTCGGTGGGGCGTTCACCCTGATCGTCATGGCGGAAATCGGCGATAAAAGCCAACTTGTGTGCATGGCTCTTGCCGCGCGCCACAAACGTCCCCTGCCGGTGTTCGTCGGCGCGGTCGCGGCGTTTGCGATCTTGAATGCCTTGGCGGCGGCCTTCGGCGCGGCGCTGTCGGCGTGGCTGCCGCAAGCGTGGGTTCTGGGGGCCATGGCTCTGCTGTTTTTCGCGTTCGGCGTCCATGCCCTGCGCCAGGGCGGCGAAGACGATGACGAAGAGAGCCCGCAAATCAGCGGTCACGGACTGGCGGCCACGGCGTTCTTGATGATCTTCCTGGCCGAACTCGGGGACAAGACCCAGGTGTCCGTGGGCGCGCTGGCCGGCTTGTATCCGGCGCTGCCGGTGTGGGTTGGCGGCACCCTGGCTCTGGCGTTCACTTCGGGCCTCGGCGTGATCGCCGGGAAGGCCCTGTTGAAGCGGATCTCCCTCGATCTGTTGCACCGGATTTCCGGCGGTTTGTTTCTGGTCCTGGCGGGATTGGCGGTTTGGCGATTGTCCGCCCTCCAGGGGTGGCTCTGAACCCTATTTCCGAATTTTGCTGGGCGCGGGGGGGATGGGCTTTCCGTCCGGGCCAAACAGGAGGTTTTGCGGCTTCGCCGGCACGTAGCCATCTTCGCTGCGTGGGGGAAGTGAAGGGTGTTGTCCGCTCGTTGCGTCCGTGGAGGAGGGGCGCTGCGTGGACGGTTCCTTCTTCAAAATGATCGCCGCTTCTTCCAGCAGGAAGGCCTTGAAGGCTTCGGCGATCGGCGACAGCCGCTTGCCTTCGCGGTGCATCACATACCAGTGCCGCATGATCGGAAAATGCAAGATATCCGGTATGATAAGGTGCCCAAGTTGAAGTTCATATTGAACGGCGTCGCGGCTCATGATGCCCAGGCCGAGGCCCGCCTGGACGCTACGCTTGATGGCTTCGTCGGAGCTGACCTCCATCCCCGTGGTCATGTGGATTCCATGGTTTTCGAAGAATTTCTCCATGGCCTTGCGCGTGCCAGACCCCTTTTCGCGCACGAGAAACGTTTCTTTTTCCAAACGTTCCAATTGAATCGCCTTTTCCCGGGAAAACGGATGTGTCGGCGGCGCGATCAGCACCAGCGGATTTTCCATGAACACGCCGGCCTCGACCTTGAAGTCTTCCGGCGGGCGGCCCATGATCACCATGTCGACGGTGTTGTTTTCCAATTGCTGAAGCAGGGTTTCGCGATTGGTGACGTCCAACTTGACGTTCACGCCGGGATAGCGTTGACAGAAAATACTCAAAAGCTTGGGCGCGAAATAGTGCGCCGTGGTCGCCACGGAAATGGAAAGTGTCCCAGATTCCAATCCCTTGAAGCTGGCAAGCCCGGCCGCCATGTTGTCGAGCTGTTGCAGAATCAGGCGTGCGTAGGTGCGCACTTCGCGCCCGGCCTCGGTCAGGTAGAGCTTCTTTCCCACCTGCTCGAACAAGGCTTGGCCGACCTGTTGCTCAAGTTGTTTGATCTGCATGGATACGGCGGGTTGAGTGAGGTTCAAATCCTCGGCCGCGCGGGTGAAGCTCATATGCGCGCTGACGGCGGCGAACGCTTTTAACTGACGCATGGAGACGTGCATGATCACATTTCCTTGAACGATGAGTGACAAACACAGTTATATCAATACGTTAACCCATATATATAAGCATATCTTATCCATATCATCAATATAAATGTGTTTCCTTATGCGATTTGTTCGGTTAGATTCACGTCAATTCCGGGCTTCCCAAGGGGAGCGTTGAAACTGGATTGAACATTTCCGGCCCCGCCCATCCGGGTCTGAAGAGCAAGCCAAACTTAGGGAGAGTTAAACATGGCATTGTTGGATCAAACGAACCGTTACGTCGCGCTGGACCTGAACGAAGACGACCTGATCAAGGGCGGCAAGCACATTCTGGTCGCGTACACCATGAAGCCGAAGGCCGGCTATGGTTACCTGGAAGTCGCCGGCCACTTCGCCGCCGAATCCTCCACCGGCACCAACGTCGAAGTCTGCACCACCGACGATTTCACCAAGGGCGTCGACGCGCTGGTCTATGAAGTCGACGAAGCCAAGGAAATCATGAAGATCGCGTATCCGATCGACCTGTTCGACCGGAACGTCACCGACGGCCGCGCGATGATCGTGTCCTTCCTGACGCTCGCCATCGGCAACAACCAGGGCATGGGCGACGTCGAGCATGCCAAGATGCACGACTTCTACGTTCCGCCCGCCATGCTGCGTCTGTTCGACGGCCCGTCCAAGGACATTTCCGACCTGTGGCGCATCCTTGACCGTCCGATCAAGGACGGCGGCTATATCGCCGGCACCATCATCAAGCCGAAGCTGGGCCTGCGCCCCGAGCCGTTTGCCAAGGCTGCTTACCAGTTCTGGCTGGGTGGCGACTTCATTAAGAACGACGAACCCCAGGGCAACCAGGTGTTCTGCCCGGCGAAGATCGTCTACCCGATGGTCTATGACGTGATGAAGCGCGCCATGGACGAAACCGGCCAGGCCAAGATCTTCTCCGCGAACATCACCGCCGACGATCACAGTGAAATGATCGCCCGCGGCGAACTGATCCTGGAAGCCTTCGGCCCCGACGCCGACAAGGTTGCCTTCCTGGTCGACGGCTACGTCGGCGGCCCGGGCATGGTGACGACCGCTCGCCGTTACTTCTCCGGTCAGTACCTGCACTACCACCGTGCCGGTCACGGCGCCGTGACGTCTCCGTCCTCCAAGCGCGGCTACACCGCGTTCGTTCTGGCCAAGATGTCCCGTCTGCAGGGTGCCTCCGGTATCCACGTCGGCACCATGGGCTACGGCAAGATGGAAGGCGAAGCCTCCGACAAGAACATCGCGTACATGATCGAGCGTGACAGCGCCGACGGTCCCTTCTACCACCAGGAATGGCTGGGCATGAAGCCGACCACCCCGATCATCTCGGGCGGCATGAACGCGCTCCGTCTGCCGGGCTTCTTCGAAAACCTCGGCCACGGCAACGTGATCAACACCTCCGGTGGTGGTTCCTACGGCCACATCGACAGCCCGGCGGCTGGCGCCATCTCTCTGCGTCAGGCCTACGAATGCTGGAAGGCCGGCGCCGATCCGATCGAATGGGCGAAGGAGCACAAGGAATTCGCCCGTGCGTTCGAAAGCTTCGAACACGACGCCGACGCCCTGTTCCCGGGCTGGCGCGACAAGCTGGGCGTCCACAAGTAAGACACCCGGTCTTGTGCCAAGCATGAAATGCGGCCGGGAGCGTTCATCGTTCCCGGCCGTTTTTCTTCAATATCCCTATTGCAATCGAGGATTTCCCCCATGACCGACACCGCGCAGTACTTGATCAAGGAAGAGCCGTTCTACCAATCCATCGCCAACGAGGTGGAGCTGTACGAGGCCGCCTACGCCGAACGCCTGCCCGTGATGGTCAAGGGCCCAACCGGTTGCGGCAAATCGCGCTTCATCGAATACATGGCATGGAAGCTGAACAAGCCGCTGATCACCGTGGCCTGCAACGAAGACATGACGGCGTCCGACTTGGTCGGCCGTTACCTTCTGGACGCCAACGGCACGCGCTGGCTGGATGGTCCGTTGACCGTCGCCGCGCGCATCGGCGCGATCTGTTATCTGGACGAAGTGGTGGAGGCCCGCCAGGACACCACCGTCGTCATTCACCCGCTGACCGACCACCGCCGCACCCTGCCGCTCGACAAGAAGGGCGAACTGGTCAACGCGCACAAGGACTTCCAGCTGGTGATTTCCTACAACCCGGGCTACCAGAGCCTGATGAAGGACCTCAAGCAGTCCACCAAGCAGCGTTTTTCGGGCCTCAACTTCAACTACGCCGATGCCAAGGTCGAGGCGGGCATCGTGGCGAAGGAAACCGGCATCGACGAGGAAACCGCCGCCAGCCTGGTTCAGGTCGGTCACGTCGCGCGCAACCTCAAGGGCCATGGTTTGGACGAAGGCATTTCCACCCGTCTGCTGGTCTACGCCGCGCGTCTGATCAAGCAAGGCATCAACCCCAACCAGGCCTGCCGCATGGCCCTGGTCGCGCCCATCACCGACGACGCCGACATCTCGGCCACGCTCAAGCATTCCATCGACGCCGTGTTCGGCTGATCGCGAGGCTCTTGGGAAAAGGAGTTTCGCCATGGCCTTGAGTCAGGAGGAACTGGGTGATCTGCGGGAACGTTTGAGCTGCGGTTTCGAGCAGCTGGACGCCGCGTTTGCCGGTTGCATGGAAGACGCCGTCAACCGCCTGTCGTCCCATGGGGTGACGCGGCTGCTGGAAGGGGCTTCGCGGATTTGCAAGCTCGGGCGTGGATACGAGCCGGTCCACATCTATCTCGAAGAAATGCCGACCATTGCCCAACGCATTGGCGAACATACCTTGGAGCAGGTGGCGGATTCCGTTTGGGAGATGGCCGGAACGCCCAACGGCAAGGAAGTCGGCTCGTTCCTGCAAACGATGGGGGAGGCGGCGCGGCGTCTGGGTTCGGCCGAACTGTTCTCCAAATACATCGACATGGTCTTCGACATGATGGAGCGCACCACCCGCTCCACCCATGGCTTTCATCAGACCATCGCCAGCGCCGGCTTGCCGGAAATGCTGAGGCAGATGCCGTTTTTGATGCACCAGTTACCGCTGTCCGGCATCCGCAACTGGATCGACTACGGCATCAAGCACTATTACAAGCACCCCGACCGCCAGAGGGACTATTTCTCGCTACAGACGGCGGATTCCAAGGCCATCTTGCAGCGCGAGCGCCATGGCACCTTGTTTGCCGATGTTGAGCGCAGGATGTCCATGTACCTCAAGGGGTTGTGGAACGAGCAAGATGTCATGTTCGTGCCGTTTTCATTGGGTTACGACGAGATCCGCAAACCGATCCCGTATTACGACCACCTGGGTTTGCGCGTCCCCGACGTCTATGACGAGTACGAACATGAAAGCATCGGCATCCGCGTCAAGGCCACCGACCGGTACCGTGCGTTGATAGCGCACATGGCCGCGCACCGTTTGTGGTCGACGCCGATTTTCGCCGACAACTTCAGCCCGTTTCAACGGGTCGCCGCGGAAATATTCGAGGATTCGCGCGTCGAGCTTCTGGCCATGCGCCAATATCCGGGGTTGCGCCACCTGTTCCAGGCCCTTCATCCCAAGCCCGGCGAATACGACTGCGATCCCAAGAAGGAATCGTGCATCCGCCATCGCCTGGCGATGTTCTCCTACGCGGTGCTGGACCCCGATCATCCTTATGAAAACCCGGACATTTTGGAGTTCGTGGGTAAGTTCCACGACATGATGGCGGACGGGAACCTGGGAACGACCCAGGAAACCGCGATGCTGGCTTCGTCGTTCATCGCGCGCACCCGCCGTCAGGAGGACCAGTCCGCCAGAGTCTACTTTGCCGATACCGAGGTCGATTACCGGGACGATAATCGTCACATGTGGATGTATCACGAACCCAGTGACGACGAAGAAATGTTCGAGGACACCAAGAAGACCCCGGACGAGGAGAAAAAAGACCAGAGCATGCCGCCGCGTCATTATCCCGAATGGGATGATCACGCCAAAAGTTACCGTCCGGATTGGGTGAGCCTGTACGAAAATCTGCATCCCGGCGGCAGCGCGTCCAAGGTCAACGGGCTGTTGGAAAAGAACGCCCTTTTGGCCAAGCGGTTGAAGCAAATTCTCGACATGCTGAAGCCGCAGCAATACGTGCGCGTGCGCTACCAGGAGGAGGGGACGGAACTGGATTTGGACGTGGCCATCCGTTCCTTGATCGATTACAAGGCCGGGGCACAGCCCGATCCGCGCATCAACATGAGCCACCGCACCGATGGCCGTAACATTTCCGTTTCGCTGTTGATGGATTTGTCGCAGTCGGTTGATGAAATCCCGGATGGCTGCTCCCAGTCCATCCTGGAAATCAGCCAGGAGGCCGTCTCTCTGTTGGGCTGGGCGGTCGACCGCCTGGGTGACGAATTGGCCATTGCCGGGTTCTCGTCAAATACCCGACACGAGGTCCGCTACCACCACATCAAGGGCTATTCCGAAGCCTGGGACGACGAGGTCAAGGGACGGCTTGGCGCGATCCAAGCGGGTTTCAGCACCCGCATGGGAGCGGCCATCCGCCACGCGGGCAGCATGCTGAAAACCCGCAATTCAGAGAAGAAGCTTCTGTTGATCCTAACGGACGGCGAACCCTCCGATATTGACGTCGATGATGGCCGGCATCTTATCCACGATGCGCACAAAGCCGTTCAAGAACTCGATCAGGATGGTATTTTCACCTACTGCATCAACCTTGACCGTAAGGCCGATGAGTACGTTCGCGACATATTTGGCAAAAATTACACGGTGATCGACAAGATCGAGCGCCTGCCGGAAAAGCTGCCGAAATTGTTCATGGCGTTGACCAAGTGATCCGAGTTTATCGTCTTTGTTCGTTTGACTTGGATGGCAAACTGACATAAACATTCGGACAAGATATTCGCCACGGATCGTGGCGGTTCCGGGCTACGAGTAACCTGGGGAGGTCCGCTCGCATCTGCCCCGGAACCACACGGGGCCCCCGTCTTTGACGGGGGCCTTCTTTAACCCCCGGGCTCGCGCCCAAACGGAACGCCCGCGCGCATAAACTGCGGGCCCAATCGGAGGAGCACCATGACCGACACCGTCAAAATCGCCCCGTCCATCCTGTCCGCCGATTTCTCGCGTCTGGGCGAGGAAGTGAAGGCCGTCGACGAAGCCGGCGCGGACTGGATCCACATTGACGTCATGGACGGCCACTTCGTCCCGAACCTGACCTTCGGTCCGCCGGTCATTTCCTGCATCCGCCCGTGGACCAAGAAGCTGTTCGACGTGCACCTGATGATCGATCCGGCGCAGCCGTACCTGGAAGACTACGCCAAGGCCGGCGCCGACCAGATCGTCGTTCATGCCGAAGCCGACAAGCACCTGGACCGTTCGATCCAGGTCATCAAGGGCTTGGGCAAGCTGGCGGGCGTGTCCTTGAACCCGCACACCCCGGTGAGCATTCTGGAAAACGTCATCGATCAGCTGGACATGGTTCTGATCATGAGCGTCAACCCCGGTTTCGGTGGACAGTCCTTCATTCCCGCGGCGCTGAGCAAGATCCGCCAGGTCAAGGAAATGGCCGGCGGCCGCCCCCTTGAAATCCAAGTCGACGGCGGCGTCAACAAGGACACAGCGAAGTCGGTCGTGGACGCGGGCGCGACCTGTCTGGTCGCCGGTTCCGCCGTGTTCAAGGGCAACGACTACGTGGCCACGATCAAAGCCATCCGCGACGCCTACAGCGCCTGATACATCGCGCAACGCGACCTCGGAAAGCCCGCTTCCCCATCGGAGCGGGCTTTTTCACGTCGATTTGGACGACATTTATCGGCGGCAGGTTGTGTTATTGGTATACTTTCGGTATAAAACTCAAACACATATCTCCCGCAATCCGAACGGTTCCGATGGTTTTCACGCCGCCGGGGCTTTTCACAGGGTCGTCAGGCGTCTGACCATGTCTCCATCTTCCGTCCGTAAACGCGCGGCCAAGCTCGCCAAACCCATCGCCGCGCTGAAGCAGCGCGGAAGCTATATCTATTTCTGGGAAAAGCGATGGTTTTTCATCGCGTTGGCGGTTGGCTTCGGAATGTTGTCGATGCCGCTTCCGGACGGTTTGTCGCAGCAGGCCATGTCCATCCTGACGATGAGCGTGGTCGCCACCATCCTGTTCGTCACCGAACCCGTGCCGCTGCCGACCGTGGCGTTGTTGATCATCATCGGTCAGGTGATGATCATGGGCATCGACAGCAAGATCGTGGCGCGCTCGTTGATGAGCGATAGCGTGCTGTTCATCATGGGCTCGCTGATGCTGGCGGTGGCCGTGGTGAAACAGAAACTGGATACCCGCATCGCCTGGTTGCTGGTGAAGATGACGGGCACCAAAACGTCGCGCATCGCGTTCGGCATTTCCCTGGTGTCCGGCGTGTTGGCGTCGTTCGTCGGTGAACACACGGTGGCGGCGATGATGCTGCCGGTCGGCATCACCCTGATCCAATTGACGTCCGACGATCCGCGCAAGGTGCGCAATCTGGCCGCGGTGCTGTTGTTTTCGATTTCTTATGGCTGTTCGATCGCCGGCATCGGGACGCCGTCGGGCGGCGCGCGTAACGCCATCATGATCGGGTACTGGAAGGAATTCTTCTACGATCCCTCCAATCCCGACACGTTCAAGTACCTCGTCGATTATTTGAAATGGATGATGTACGCGTATCCGATGTTCCTGTTGCAGGTGCCGTTCGTCACCTTGATCCTGCTGATCACGTTCCGCCCGGAATACCGCGACCTGTCCCGTGCCGTGGTCAAGCTGCGCGCCAAGGTGGAAAAGCTGGGGCCCATGAAGAGCGCCGATTGGGTCGCCATCTTCATCTTTTTCCTGGTGCTTCTGGGCTGGATCTTCCTGTCGGCGGGCTACGGCATGGGCACCATCGCCATCCTGGGCGCCGCCGCGTTCCTGGTCGCCGGTCTGGTGGATTGGCCCGACGTGAACTCGGGCGTCAACTGGGGCGTGGTGCTGTTGTACGCCGCCGCCATTTCCATGGGGATCCAGATGAAGGACACCGGGGCCGCGGCCTGGGTCGCGGAAAACTTCCTCGCGATGCTGTCGCCCGTCGGCCTGGACAAGGGCATCGGCCTGTGGGCGGCGGTCTCCGTCCTGACCACCGGCGTCACCAACACCATGTCCAACGGCGCGGCCGTCGCGGTGCTGGGGCCGATCGTCCTCAATTTGGCGACGGCGGCCGGGGAAAGCCCGATCGTCATCGGCTTCATCACCGCCGTGTCGTCGGCGTTCGCGTACCTGACCGTGGTGGGCACTCCAGCGTGCACCATCGTCTATGCGTCGGGCTATTTGAAAACGACCGACTTCCTCACTGTGGGCTGGAAAATGGCCGTGATGTCGACCATTATTATGTTGGCGGCGGCGGCAGTCTACTGGCCGATGCTGGGCGCCTGAACCAAGGAGACCGGTCGCATGAACGATGACGTCACCGAGACTGAACCAGCCGAGCCGGAAATCAACGATCCGGAAAAGCCAAGCAACGAGCGTTTCCGCATCATGGTTTGCATCGATGGTTCGGAAGAATCCTACAGGGGGTTGAAATACGCCGCGAAAATCGGTCAGGCCCAGGAAACGGACATCGTGCTGTGCTACGTCCGCCCCATCGACCAGGGGCTGAACACCGACGGCATGAACATGAGCATCGCGCGCGGCAACATGCTGGAATGGGGCATTGAGCTTCCGGGCATCAAATACCTCAAGCAGGGCCGCGATCTCCTTCTGGCGTCGGGTTACATGGGCGACGACTGGGACGAGGAGGCGTTTCACACCGACATCGCCGGCAGCAGCACGGGCGACAACAAGATCGAATACACGTCCGCGTCCGGCAAGAAGATCGTGTTGAAGCTGAAGGTCGCCCGCGACGTGGCTTCGGGCATCCTGGATCAGTGGGAATTGGGCCACTACGACCTGATCATCATCGGCGCGTCCTCCAACTGGGCCAGCAGCAACACGTTCAAGAACTTCTTCGACCCGGCCATTGCCGAGAAGATCGCCATCCATGCGCCGTGTTCCGTGCTGGTCGCGCGCGAACTGGAAACCGGCCACGGCCACTTGATCTGCACCGACGGTTCCGAAGCCGCCAATTTCGCCGTCAAGAAAGACGCCTATATCGCCAGCCACTGCCAATGTCCCATCACCCTGATGTCGGTGGCGTTGGACGTGGAAAGCGAAGAGGCCGCCAGGAAAACCGTCGCCGACGCCAAGGCCATGCTCAACGACATGGGCGTGGAGGTGAAGGAAACCTTCATCCGCACCGGCGATCCGGTGACGGAAATCATCGAATCCGGGCCGGACTACTCGCTGATCGTGATGGCGGACAGCGGCAAGACCGGTCTCGAGCGTTTTTTCGGGGGCTCGGTCGCTCTCAAGGTCATTCAGAACGCCTACAACTCGGTCATGATCGTGCGTTGAGGGCGTTGCAAGGTTGAACCGTGGCCTCGTCTTCGGACCGGGCCGTGGGGCAAGTCATAAATCTTAACCCGTCGGTCGTCGAAGGTGACGCCCGATATCCAAGCAGGTAATGCCCGTCATGTCTTTTTTAAGTTCATTGTCTCCGAAAAAATTGATCGCCGCCGCGGTCTTCATCGTGCTTGGCTTGTCCTTCGCCTCCGTGGCGCCAAGCATTGAAATCGCCTGGGTCGGCGCCATCTTGCTGTTGACCGTCTACCTGTTCGCCTTCGAGATCGTGGGCGTCGACGTGGCCGCGATCAGCATCATGGTGCTGCTGGGATTGTCCTCGATGTTCGCCCCGGCCATGGGGTTGGAGAAAGGCCTGGTTTCGACGGATCACTTGTTTGACGGCTTCTCGTCCAACGCCGTCATTTCCATTATCGCCGTGATGATCATCGGCGCGGGGTTGGACAAGACCGGCATCATGAGCAAGGTGGCGGCCTTTATCCTCAAATATGGCGGCAGCACGGAAGGGCGCATCATTCCGATCATCTCCAGCACGGTCGGGTTCATTTCCTCTTTCATGCAGAACGTCGGCGCCGCCGCCCTGTTCCTGCCGGTCGTATCGCGCATTTCGGCCCGCACGGGGCTGCCGATGTCGCGTCTTTTGATGCCGATGGGATTTTGCGCCATTCTTGGCGGCACCATCACGATGGTCGGTTCCAGCCCGCTGATTTTGCTCAACGACCTGATTCTTACCTCCAACAAGGTCTTGCCGCCTGAACAGCAGATGGAAACCTGGTCGCTGTTTTCCGTCACCCCGGTCGGTCTTGCCCTGGTCACCACCGGTATCCTCTATTTCGTCCTCGCCGGACGCTTCGTGCTGCCCGCCAACAAGGGCGAGGAGGGGGGCGCCTTTCAGTCCAAGAAGGACTACCTCAGCAGCGTCTACGGCGTTGGCTATGAGCTTTATGAAATCGAGATCACCGCGGACAGCACGCTGCTCGGCAAAACCATGGATGAGCTCGAGTTCGATCACCCCATTCGTGTCGTCGCCATCAAGAAAGCCGACGGCATTCACATCGGCGCCCTGGGCGTCGATCGCAACGTGGTGATCGAGGTCGGAAACGTGCTCGCTGTGCTCATCGCCACGGATATCTATGAGTATTTCCTCAAAGCCACCAAAATCCACGTGAAACCGGACCTGGTGGTGTTCAATGAGAGCCTGGCCGCGACCAAGGCCGGCATCGCCGAAGTGGTCATTCCGCCGAGCTCCAAGCTGATCGGCAAAAGCGCCCGCGACATCTGGATGCGCAAGACCACCGGCCTGTCCTTGCTGGCCATCAACCGCGGCGGCGAAACCATCGCCCGCGAAGGGGGCGGGGTGCGGGACATTCCCTTCATGTCGGGCGACGCGCTGGTGGTCCACACCACCTGGGCCGATTTGGCGCATTTGAAGAGGAACGATGATTTCCTGATCCTGACCACCGAATTCCCGCACGAGGAAGAACGCCCCCACAAGGTTCTTCCGGCGTTGGTGTTCTTCCTGATCGCGCTGTCGATGATCCTGTTCACCGACCTGCGCCTTTCGGTCGCGTTGCTGACCGGCGCCATGGGCATGATTCTGTCCAGGGTGTTGACCATCGACGAGGCCTACCGCGCCGTCAGTTGGAAGACGGTGTTTCTGCTGGCCAGTCTGATCCCCTTGGGCCTGGCCGTGGAATCGAGCGGCACCGCCGCCTATATCGCCAATCAGACCCTGAACTTGTTGGGCGGCGTACCGGCCTGGGGGCTGCAGGTGGCCGTCGCGGTGCTGGCCACCTTCTTTACCCTGGTGATGTCGAATGTCGGGGCCACCGTGTTGCTGGTTCCCCTGGCGGTCAACATTGCGTTGGGGGCGGGCGCGGATCCGGCGGTTTTCGCCCTGACCGTCGCCATCGCCACGTCCAACTCGTTCTTGATCCCGACCCACCAGGTCAACGCCTTGATCATGGGGCCGGCCGGTTACCGGGTGCCCGACTTCATGAAAGCCGGCGGCATCATGACCGTTCTGTTCCTTGTGGTTTCGCTGACGGTGATGAACCTGGTGTTCTAGGCGATCGGGAACGGCCTTTTCGCTTGCCGCGACGGGGCGTGTCGGTCCACACTGATGATGCATGGGTTCCAGGGCCGCCAAGCGGCCCGGATCAAAAGGGAACGCGGTAGGGATGACCTTGACGGGTCCCGATCCGCGGCTGCCCCCGCAACTGTGAACGGCGAGTCGCCCGCATCACGCCACTGGCCCCTGGTGGGCTGGGAAGGCGCGGGAGGACCCAGACCCGTGAGCCAGGAGACCTGCCCATGTTGAGAGCGGCCGCCCGTTGGGATGGCGGCCTCGTTCAGTACGGTGGGTGCGAAAGGAAAAAATATGCACATCGAACCTGGATTCGTTACGCCGGCGAAGGTCCTTATGGCCAACGCCGGCGCTTTGACCGTGGTCGCCTGGGCCGCGAAGGATCACCTCAAGTCGCTTTCCGAGCTGCCGTGGATGGCGGCCAAGACCGTTTTGGCCGCGGCTTTCTTCACGGTCTTTATGCAAAGCTTCCACATGCCCGTGGGACCGTCGGAGCTCCACTTCGTCGGCGCCATGGCGATCTACTTGACGCTGGGCTTCCTGCCCACGCTGTTGGGCTTTGGTCTTGGCCTGGCGGTGCAGGGCGCGCTGTTCGCCCCGGCCGACCTCGTCCATCTGGGCGTCAATGCCCTGTCCCTGATGGCCCCGCTGGTCGCGGTGCACTATGCGGGCGGGCGCAGGATGTTCGACGGCGGCCGCGCCCCGCGCGTGAACTGGTCCAACATCGTTAAGCTGGACGCCGCCTATTATTCCGGCGTCACCGCGATGGTGGGCTTCTGGCTGTGGTTCGGCGGCGAGCAGACCGCCTTCGCCGACTGGCTGGCGTTCGCCGCGTCCTATGCGGCGGTGGTGGCCGTGGAACCCTTCGTCACCCTGGCCGCCGTCAAGGCGTTGAAGGCCGCCGAGGGACAGGGCTGGGTGCGCCGTCTGTTCACGACCGGCGCGCTGAATACCGCCAACTGAGGCCTAACGCCGAAAAGGAAAAGGCCGGCTCTTCGGGGCCGGCCTTTTTGTCGTCAGCAGCACTTCTTTTCATCGGGGTTGAAGATGGCATACAGCACCTCGATGATGGCCTTGGGCCGGTTGCCGTTGATCGAGTAATAAATGTTTTGGGATTCGCGTCGCGTCAGGACCAACCCGTGTTCGCGCAGCACCGCGAGATGCTGGGACAGGGCGGATTGGCTGAGACTGGTCATGCTGTCCAACTGTCCGGCGGTCATTTCTCCGTGCAGCAATTGGCACAGAATCATCAGCCGGGTTTCATTGCTCATGGCCTTCAGGAGTTCACTGGCCGATTGGGCGTTTTCCTGCATGCGGGAGATATCGAGTTCCATTGCCGACCTGCTTTCGGAGCGGTTTTTGTTTTTATAAGTTTTCTCTAATATTTTCAAGGTGTCAAGCATCCGCTGGGAAAAACGAACCGAATTCGATAAAGTGGTTCTGCTGGGGATGTAAAATGAGGAGGTGACGATGCGCTCGACACTGTTTGCACTGATTGCCGCGATGACTGTCTTGGGTTCGGCGGTGACCGCCCGGGCCGGGACCCTGGCCGAACCGGCCCCCAGCATCGATAATCCGCGCATGGTCGTGCTGACGCTCAATGAAAAGGACGACAAGCGGGTCAACGCGGTGCTGAGCAACGCGATCAACATCCAGAAATTTTACGGCGCGGACAATGTGATGATCGCGATCGTGGCCTACGGCCCCGGCATCTGGTCGGTGCTTGCGGATTCGCCGGTCAAGGCGCGGGTGGAAAGCCTGATGATGTATGACGTGGAATTCATCGCGTGCGGCAACACGCTGGAATCCATTCATCGGGACGATCTGCTGGAAGGGGTGGAGCGGGTCCAGGCGGGCCTGCCCGAGATCATTGAGCGTCGGCTGTCGGGCTGGGTGGACCTCAATCCTTGACGATTCTTCTTGTTTCCGGAACCGGAGACCCAATATCAGACGGTAATCAACGAACTTGGGGAGGGTTTGGATGATCCAGCATTTGACGCGTGCGATTTTGGTGATGGGGATGCTTGCGACCCCCGCCGTCGCCCAGTCTGGGGAAGCGCACTTGCCGAGCCTTCCGTCCTCTGCAGTGAGCGAGGACGGTCTTCATATCGAGCCCTGGTTCAAGTCCAGCTTCTTGGATTTGCGCGAAGATTTGACCGAGGCCCAGGCATCGGGCAAGCGCCTGATGATCGTGTGGGAGCAAAAGGGCTGTCCCTATTGCAAGAAACTGCATGACGTGAACCTGCGCATTCCCAGGGTCGCGGACGCCGTGCGGCGCGATTTCGAACCCATCCAGTTGAACCTGTGGGGATCGCGCGAAGTCACCGACTTCGATGGCGAGGTTTTGCAGGAACGCGACCTGGCCGCCAAGTGGGGCATCATGTTCACGCCGACCTTGCAATTCTTCCCGGCCACGCTCCAAGAGGTGGGCGACAAGCCCGGCGACAAGGCCGAAGTCGTGCGGATTCCCGGCTATTTCAAGCCGTTCCATTTCTATTTCCTGCTGCGCTACGCCAAAACCGGCGCGTATGCCCAGCAACCCAGTTTCCAGCGGTGGCTGGGATCCATCGGCGAAGCCCTGGATGAAAAGGGCGTGCACTATGACATCTACGCCGATGCGCTTCCGGCGGCGCTGCCAGACGACCTGTAATCTTATGTGTGGGGGAGGACCTGCGACATGTGTGATCTTTTCGGTTGTGGCGACACGCCGTCCAACAAGCCCTTGCCGGACGTGACGTCGGAGGACCGGCGCAATTTCCTGAAGGGTTTGGCGGCGTTACCCCTTGCCACCGTCCTGGCTTATCCGGATTTGGCCCACGCCGCGGGCACGGCGCTTGCGGACGTGCGCGTGCCGACCGCGTCCGGCGGCGAGGCCATCGGCGTCATCGCCACGCCGGCCAAGACTCCGGCCCCGGCGGTGCTGTTGATTCACGAATGGTGGGGGCTCAACGACCAGATCAAGGCCGTGGCCGCTGAATTCGCCAACCAGGGCTACATTGCGCTGGCGGTCGATATGTACGGCGGCCAGGTTGCCACGGACCGAGACGGGGCCATGGCGTTGATGAAGGGCGTCGATGGCGCAAAGGGCACCGAACAACTCGTGACCCTGATCGAACACCTGCGCACGCATCCGCAGGGAACCGGCAAGGTGGGCACGGTCGGCTGGTGTTTCGGCGGCGGTTGGTCGCTGGACGCGTCCATCGCCGTTCCGGTCGACGCGACGGTGATTTATTACGGCCGTTGCGCCAAGACCCCGGAGCAGCTCGCCACCCTCGACAGCCCCGTCCTGGGCCATTTCGGCACGTTGGACACCAACATCAACGCCGAAATGGTCGGAACATTCGAAAAGTCCATGGCGGCGGCTGGCAAGACCGATCTGACGGTGCACTGGTACGAAGCCAATCATGCCTTCGCCAACCCCACCGGATCGCGCTATGACGAGGAAGACGCCAAACTGGCCTGGGACAGGACCTTGGCCTTCTATGCCAAGCACCTGATGTAGGTCGGATACGGAAATCCAATACGATAAGGGGGGCTTCGCTGGAGCCCCCCTGTGTCGTTCAGCCCACTTCCGCGATGGAGGGGAAGGTTTCGAAGATCCAATTGGCGGCGTCCGCCAGCGACCCCGTGAAGATCGCGACGCCCGTCAGCACCAGAAGGCCGCCGATGGCCAGTTCCACCTTGTGCATGTGCTTGCGGAAGCGCCGCATGAAGCTCATGAACGGCTTCACCGCGAACGCCGCCAGGAGGAACGGCAGGCCGATACCGAGCGCATAGGCGGACAGCAGAGACACGCCATAAAAGACCTCGTCGCCGCTGGCCGCGACCATCAGGATGGTGGCCAGAATCGGCCCCACGCAAGGCGTCCAGCCGAAGGCGAACGACAGTCCGATCACGTAGGACCCGATCACACCGGAGGGCTTGTTTTCAACGTGGTAACGCTTCTCGAAATTGAGAAAGCCGATCTTGAACAGTCCCATGTAATGCAGGCCGAACACCACGATCACCGCGCCGGCGATTTTCGACAGGATGCCCATGTTGTCCGCGATCACCTGGCTGAGCGTCGTGGCCGTCGCGCCAAGCGCCACGAACACGGTGGAGAAGCCGAGCACGAACGAGATCGCGGAGATCATGACCTGGCGCTGAACCCGTTTGTCGACGCCGCCTTCGGCCGTGAGCTCGTCCAACGAGGCCCCGCCCAGGAAACACAGGTAGGCTGGGATGAGGGGCAGAACGCAGGGCGATGCGAAGCTTAGCACCCCCGCACCGAAAGCGCCCCAGTATGTAATGTCCATGTCCATGTGAGGCTACCTTCACTGACCGGGGGTGGGGGCCTACGCCCCCACCACCTTGATGGTGTCGTTGGGTTGAATGTTGACGACCTTCTTCTTGCGGATGTGATCGCACACCAGATCGTAGATGGCCGGCCCCTGGGTGCCTTCCTGAACCGACGCCCAGCCGCCGACCACGTATTTCTTGGCCGGATCGATGAGTTCGCCGGTCGACAGCAGCGTCATGTTGGAAATGCGCGAGCCGATCTTCTTGTGGATGTCGATCTGGTAGCCCATGCCGCCGACCCGCACCATGTCGCCGCCCTGCTGGTAGAACGGATCGACGTTGAACAGGTTGTCGGCCACGTCTTCGAGAATGGTCTTGAGCAATTCCCCCGTCATTTCATTGCGATAGACGTTGGGATACGTGATGGACGTCTGGGTGAACACGTCGTCCACCGTGATGTCCTGGCCGGGAATGAGCGACGCGCCCCAGCGGAAACCCGGAGACAGGGAAATCTGCGTGTCGCGCTCTTCGATGATGGCCTGGCAGATCAGGTCGTCGAAGGTGCCGTTGAAGTTGCCGCGCCGGTACAGCAGGCTTTCGGTCGTGCCCAGAACCTCGCCGATCGCGCCCTGGTACGGCGCGCGGATGCCGTCGACCACGGCCTGGATTTCCGGATCGGCCGCGATGACGTCGGAAAACACGGGGATCAGCTTGAAGCTGTAGCCCGCGATCTTTTTGTTTTGCACGTCCAGATCCAGGCGGCCCAGGAACTTGCCGTGCGATCCGGTAGCGACCAGAAGCGTGCCGTTGACTTCGATCACGCCGGGAATGGCGTCGTGGGTGTGGCCGGTCAGGATCACATCGACGCCGTTCACCAGCGTCGCCATCTTGCGGTCGACGTCAAAGCCGTTGTGCGACGCCAGCACCACGATGTCCGCGCCGCGGGCGCGGGCGTCGTCCACGTTTCTCTGCACCATTTCGGGACGGATGCCGAACGACCAATCGGGGATCATATAGCGCGGGTTGGCGATCGGGGTATAGGGGAAGGCCTGGCCGACGACGGCGATCTTGACGCCGCCGCGGTCGAAAAACGCGGTGGTGTCGAACACCTTTTCCTGCCATTCGTTGTCCACCACGTTGCCCGCCAGGAACGGGAAATTCAGCTGGTCGATCAGTTCCTTGACGCGTTCCGCGCCGTACGTGAACTCCCAGTGCGGAACCATCACGTCGACGCCCAGCGCGTTCATCGCCTTGACCATGTCGGCACCGCGTTCCTTGAGCGAGGTGTAGGAACCCTGCCACGTATCGCCGCAGTCGACCAAAAGCGTGTTGTTCGGCCGCTGGGCGCGGATGGCCTTGACCAGCGTCGCCATGTGGGCGAGACCGCCGATGCGTCCGTACTGGCCCGCCAGTTGGGCGTAGTCCTGGCTGGAGAACGCATAGGCGTCCGCCGTGCCGGCCTTGAGACCGAAATGTTTGAGGAAATCCGCGCCCGTCAGGTGAGGGGGAAGGCCGCGAACTTCACCGACGCCCAGGTTGACGGACGGCTCACGGAAATAGAGCGGCATCAACTGCGCGTGAATGTCGGTGAAGTTCAAAAGCGTGACTTGGCCGACACTGTCGAACTTGAGCAAATCGTCTTGGGTGATGGTCTGGCCGGATGCCGCGCGGGCGATGTTGACGCCGCCGCCCATCAGGGCGGCGGTGGCGGCGGTGACTTGCAGAAATTCACGGCGGGTGAGCATGCGTTGGTCTCTCCGTTTTCGGAAATTACGTATAATTACAAAATGTTATAATTCATACTTTGCGTTTTGAATGATTTTATTGTCAGTCGGTGGAAACAAAAATGGGGCGGCCTCCCCATGGGAAACCGCCCCGTTTTCGTCTTACTTGCGGACCGAAGGACCTTCGATGGGCAGGCCGCGGCCACGCCACGCCAGATAGGTTTCCAGCGCAAGGTATTCATCCGAACCGTAGGCATAGGGCTCGGAACGGATGTTGTTGTTGCAGCCCCGGAAGCGGCGGTGCAGGGAACCCGGCTTCTGCCATTTCAGGCGGTAGGTCGGGAAGCCGTTGCTCTGGCCCTGGGACAGCAGTTCGGCGCGCACCAGGATCGCGGCGTTGTCTTCATGGCAGTGCTTGCACGCCAGGTCCAGTTGACCGCGGCGCTGATAGTAGAACGCCTTGCCTTGCAGCCAAGCGGGATAGAGCGGATCGCTCTGTTCCGCGGCCTTGGTTTCGCGCTTCATGCCGCGGGATTGCATCACGACCAAACCGGTCATGCCCAGAAGTTCGTCGGATTCATACTTGAAGGGTTTCGCCTTTTGATGGTCCGTCTGGCACTTCTGGATGCGCAGCTCGACGTTGATGGGGCCGTGGCTTTCCGGATCGTAAGCCGGGTATTTGGCGCCCACGCCCTTCATGGGGATCCCCATGGAGCCGCCCTTGGCGTCGTCCGGAGCGCCGTGGCAATCGGCGCAGGACTTTTTCGCTTCGCCCGCCGGGGTGTCCCAGAGTTCCGCCGCCGCGTCGACGTACGGCATGTACGGGTTGGCGAAATCGTCGTCCTGCATGGCGCGCGTTTCCGGCGTGGCGGTGGAATATCCGGACCAGACTTCCTTATAGGGATGCTTCATCACGTCCTTGGTCGTCGATTCCGTGGTGCAAGCGCCCAACGCCAAACCGGCCCCCAGAAGCACGGCCATCGCGGTGACTGACTTTACCTTGTGCATATTTCTCTACCTCCCTTGTCGCCCCGGATCAGGATACGGTCATGGTTTCTTTGACTTCCGTGACTTCTTTGTTGTCGTCAATCCAGGTGAACGTGTATTCGCCGCTGCTTTCCGCACGGATGTTGAAGGCGATGTACGGGTTGGCGGACACGGACGGATGCATGTCGGCGCTGAAGATTTCCTTGCCGCCGAACGAGCAGGTGAACTTGTTGAGGATCAGGCGCGGAATCTTGTTGCCGTCCTTGCCCTTGCGGTTGCCGGTTTCCATGCCGTGGGTGGCGAGCGTCTTGACTTCGACGATTTCGCCTTTTTGCGCGCTTTTCGGCAGCTTAACGCGGGGTTTCTTAGACATTATCTTGCACTCCTATTGAAATTTTCGGGTCGAACCAAAGGGCAGGGGCTTAGCCGCCGCAGCCGCCGATGGTGACCTTCACTTCCTGCTTGTTGGTGTGGACGGAGCCGTCGCTCATGACCGCGGCCGCGATCACGTTCTGGGTCTTGCCCAGACGGATGCGGGTGGACACTTCGGCCTTGCCGCAGCCGGGGGTCAGGTTGAACGAGACGATCTGCGGGCTCGGGTTGCCGTCGGCGACCAGGTGGATGTGCTTGACGTGGTCGGCGTCCGTCATCGGGCTGTCGACCACCACGGTGATGGGAACGGTCGCGCCGTTTTCGGCGATTTCCGGAAGCTTGATGGTGACCTTGGCGGAGCCTTCGGTCGCGGCCGCGCCGCCGGTCTTTTCGCCGATGTACTTGACGGCGTCTTCGGGGGTGGCGTGGGCCGTGGATGCGAAACCGATGGCGAGCACGCTGGCGCCGGCGACCTTAAGGGCTTCACGGCGGTCCACACGGACCATGTTTTCGTTGGTTTTGGTCATGTTGTCCTCAATGTGTTTATCGATTAACTGTCGATTGACGTTACTTCAATGTCCGCAGGTACGCGATCACGTCCTCGATTTCCTGGGCTTCCAAGATGGTCTTGCCCTCGAAATCCTTGAGAACGCGATGCTGCCCGGTGCGGTAGAAGCTGGGCATCATGGTATCATATGCGACGACCTTCGGGTCAACCAGACGCATGCGCAGTTCCGCTTCGTTCATGCGCTCGGCGACGCCTTCGAGGCTGGGGCCGGTCAAGCCGTGGAACTGTTCTTCCGGGATCGGCATCGTGTGACAGGCGAGGCAATTGCCTTTCTTGCGGTTGATGGCGACCTTCTTGCCGTTGGCGACGTCTCCGGCGACCCCCGTGAGGGATTGCGGAATGGTCCCGTCGACGACTTCGTACTTCACCATTTCGTTTGCGTGTGCGCCAAAACCAATGGTTCCGGCTACCGCCGCTCCAACGACGGCGCTGATGATTTTTTTGTGTTTCATTTTACCTCCCAATTTTTGCCGGATGGGCAAGCTCTGCTGACCACGATGGTATGAATCGGGCCTTGCACGGCTTCATCGACCTTACGGTATCCAGCCTCTTCGAACAAGTCGGTTTTTTCATGCAAGCCCATGATTTTATTAGAATAAA
>JADGBG010000088.1 GCA_015231605.1 Alphaproteobacteria bacterium
CCCACGACGATCCGGACAACGCGTTTTCCGACGGTCCGAACATGATCCACATCCGCGACATGCCGAACCTTCTTCAAACCCTCATCGAATTCGACCGCATCGCCAAGGCGCATCCGGTCGTTCTGTAATCCCGGCCATGGGGGATTTTTTATCCATACACCGCACAGGGGCTTGCCAGTCGGACCGTGCGGGTGTATCCCCCGTGCCTGAAACCCATAACGGAAGCATTTAGAGAAAAGAGAAGAGACTGACCATGACGGCGATCGTCGACATTTACGGCCGCGAAATTCTGGACTCGCGCGGCAATCCCACGGTTGAAGTGGACGTTATTCTGGACAGCGGCGCGTTTGGCCGCGCGGCGGTGCCCTCGGGCGCATCGACCGGCGCGCACGAAGCCGTGGAACTGCGCGACGGCGACAAGTCGCGCTTCGGTGGCAAGGGCGTGCTGAAGGCCGTGGAAAGCGTCAACGGCGAAATCGCCGATGCGCTGACCGGCATGGACGCCGAGGACCAGTTGCTGCTCGACCGCACCATGATCGAACTGGACGGCACGGCCAACAAGGGCCGTCTGGGCGCGAACGCCATTCTGGGCGTGTCCATGGCGGTGGCCAAGGCCGCGGCCGAGGAAGCGGCGCTGCCGCTCTACGCCTACCTGGGCGGTCCCAACGCGCACGTCCTGCCGACCCCGATGATGAACATCATCAACGGCGGCGAGCACGCCGACAACCCCATCGACTTCCAGGAATTCATGATCATGCCGGTGGGCGCCGGCAGCATCGCCGAAGCCGTGCGCATGGGCTCCGAAGTGTTCCATCAGCTGAAAAAGGGCCTGTCCGACGCCGGTCACAACACCAACGTCGGCGACGAAGGCGGCTTCGCGCCGGGCGTCGCGGGCACCGACGAAGCCATTGGCTTCGTGCTCAAGGCCATCGAAGCCGCGGGCTACAAGCCGGGCGACGACATGATGCTGGCGCTGGACGCCGCGTCGACCGAATTCTACAAGAACGGCAAATACGAACTGAAGGGCGAGGGCAAATCGCTCGGTTCCGACGAAATGGTCCGCTACCTAGCCGATCTCGCCAACAAATACCCGATCTTCTCCATCGAAGACGGCATGGCGGAAGACGACTGGGACGGCTGGAAGGCCCTGACCGATGAAATCGGCCACAAGTGCCAGCTGGTGGGCGACGATCTGTTCGTCACCAATCCGCTGCGTCTGGCCGACGGCATCAAGAAGGGCGTCGCCAACTCCATCCTGGTGAAGGTCAACCAGATCGGCACCCTGTCCGAAACCTTAGAAGCCGTGGAAATGGCGCACCGCGCGGGCTACACCGCCGTGATCTCGCACCGCTCCGGCGAAACCGAGGACAGCACTATCGCCGACATCGCGGTGGCCACCAACGCCGGCCAGATCAAGACTGGCTCGCTGTCGCGCACCGACCGCATGGCGAAGTACAACCAGCTGATCCGCATCGCGGAAGAACTGGACATCGTCGCCAAGTACGCGGGCCGCTCCATCCTGCGCTAAACCCCGCGCACAGCCAGCACTGCAAAGGCGGCCCTGCGCGGGGCCGCCTTTTTGCGTTCGCGCCGGGCGGGGCGGTGGTGTATCCTGGATGCCCATCCCACCGAGACGAAACCATGTCAGACAACGACCTTTCCCCCATTGGACGGTTCAACACCGTTTTGCTGGTGACGGACCTGTCCGAGTTCAGCGCCGGGGCGGACGGCGTCGCCGTGCAGTTCTGCCGCCGTCTGGGCGCGCATCTGCACGTTCTGTCGATCGTCCACGACACCGGGGAGGCGGGCTGGATCCCGCCCGAATCCGAGGACCGCGTGGTCATGGCCACGGTGGACAAGCTGAAAAACCTGGAGGCCGCGGCGCACCGCATGGGCGTCACCTGCACGACCCACACGCGCGGCGGCAACGAGACCGCGCGCATCGCGGTGGAAGAAGCCCGTGCGCTGCACACCGATCTGATCGTGGTCGGGCGGCGCGACCGCAGCAAGCTGGGGCGCAAGCTGCTTGGCAGTCTCGCCGTGCAAATCCTGGAACGCACGCACTGCCCGGTGATGGTGGTTCCGCGTCACGCTGGGATGTGGGACAGCGTCCTGGTGGCGGACGACGGTTCGCGGTTCGGCGCACATGCACTGAAAGCGGCGGAGCTCATCGCCAAGGCCTGTGGCGCGGCCATTACGGTTCTGGCGGTGCGGATGTCCGCCGACACTGCGGACGAGCAAGACGCGCGGATCATTGTGGACCGCGCCGTCCAGCACCTTGGCGACGTGGGGGTGAAGGCCGACGGCGTGGTGGCCGAGGGCGCGCCCGACAAGGTGATCCTGAAAACCGCCTCCGAGCGCAATTCCGGCCTGATCGTTCTGGGCAAGTTCGGCCGCACCGGCATGGCGCGCCGCCTGTTTGGCGGCATCGGCGAAACCGTCAAAAAACGCGCCCAGGTGCCGGTGTTGGTGGCGCGGGGGCGTTAAGGCCTCAGCTTCCCTTGGCGATGTGAATATCCGGCATCTGGAAGTTGCCTTGGCCCTTCATGGCTTCGTTGGTGACGGTCTTGGTGAGGAAAAATTCCAATTCCAGCCCCGAAACCTTGCCGTCCTGGTCGCGGTCGGCCTCGCCGCTCATGGCGCGCAGGAACGTCTTGGTGAACAGGCCGTGGGATTTTCCCGGATCCCACGTGGCGCTTTGCCCGGTGGCGCAGGCCTTCAGCACGGTGACGGTGTCCGGCGGCGTGACCGACTTTGTGGCGTCGCCGGGGAAGCAGGCTTCCAGAACCACGGTGACGGATTGGGCGCGCAGACCCTCCAGTGTGGTGTAGAGCGTCTTTAGCGGGTAGGCGGATTTGCGTGGGTCGGCGCCGTCCTCGCCCACCGCCAACAACGCCTCGCCGTCCTTGCCGGCGACCGCGCCATGGCCGGAAAAATAGACGAAGACGTTGGAGACGCGCCGCTTCACCCGGTCTCTCAGGGCGTCGCCGAACGCATCCCGCATGCCGTCCAGGTTGGCGTCGCGCAACGTCAGGATGTTGGCGGCCGGGATGCCCAGAGCGGTTTCGGCATAGACCTTCATGCCGTCCGCGTCGGCATAGGCCGGGGTGACGTCGGGAAAGTCCGCCGCGCCGCCGTAGTGTCCGTTGGCGACGATCACCGCCACGTCGTCCGGGTGGGGCAGGGCCGGCTTGAAGACGAATTGGGACGCGTCCAGGGGGAAGCCGGAAACGCCGGAAACCGGGGCGCTATCGGCCCTGACGGCGTCGGGGATGTCCGCAGCCGTTCGGGCGTCGGCGTGTTCCCGGGCCTTCATGTCTTCCATCTCGTCGAGCGAGATGAATTGCTTGTGTTGTTGGGGCGGGTAGCCCATCGGCTGCGCCGCGGCATAGCCGCCGCCATGGGACATGTTCATCGCGGCGCCGTCCTGGGATGGACCCATGCCTTGCGGGGCGTCCATGGGGATGAAGCGGCCCTGGCCCATCTGGCCGCCATAGCCCATGGCCATGGTGTTTTGCATGGGGAAGCCATAGCGGACGCGCGGATGGGCGTTGGGGTCGTACTTGCCGTTGACGAACGTGACATGGACGCTCTGGGCGACTTGGTCGGGGCCAAACGCGACGGTGTTGTACCTATCGAAAACCCAGGTTTCCCGGTGATCCCGTCCGTAGGCCTGGTTTTCGATGACGCGATGTTTGATGTTCTTGAGTTTCTGCGACACCATTTCCGGCGTGTCGCCTTCCATCAAGATCTCGACCGGCACGCGGCTGTAATTCAAGCCTCTCCCCAGATCGACCGTCAGGGGGTTGACCTCACATCCGGCGACCAGCGGGCCCAGGCAGGCCATGGCGGCGATTTTGCTGAAGCGGATCATGGATATGCACGTATCCCAAGCCGGACGCAGATTCTCGGCATCAATGGTGAGTTGAACCTATTTCACCTTTATGCCGTATCCGGGAGCGACCATCAATACTCATTGGTGATCCAGTCCGTGTCTGTGGTTGAGATGGCGGTGGGTTGGGCGAACGTCACCGGGGCGGATTGCAGGCGTTGGTGGACCCGCATGGCCCGCCGCCGTGGCATCCATTCAATGAGATAGGTCGCCGTCGCGTGCCACATGGCGACCCACCCCGCGACGCTGACGCCTTCGGGGAAGACGGAGGACAGCAACGGCCCGGTGTGGGACAGCCAGTCGCTGAGCAACGCGGCCAGGGCCAAAAAAACGATGCCCGCGCCGAACAGCAGCAGGGACATGCGGGCCATGCGGCGCATTTCACTCAGTTCACGTTCCTCCAGATAGGCGAAGAAGCTTTTGACGCTGTCGGTGACACGCTGGCGAAGCTCGGCCTCGGGCGCTTCGTCGAGAATGAAGCGGATGACGAACGGCGCGTCGCCGATTTCCTCGGCGCCGATGATCAGGTAATCGGCCAGTTCGTCGTCCAGGTCCTTCTTGCGGAACGGCGCGGTCTTGTCGAAATGTTGATACAGTTCCGACACGCGCGGGGCCGCCACGTCCAGCAGCACGCGTCCCCGGTCGTCTACGGCGTAGCGTTCGAGAATGTTTCTGGGCATGACGGCGCCTTTCCTCAAAGCCGCACCACCATTTTAGCGCATCCCCACCGTTCACCAAATCCATTTGCGCGCGTGACGTGGCGTGTTACGATTCTTTAAAATTTTCGTCTCTCTGGGGGATATGCTCATGTTCGAAGCTGCGGAACTAGGCCACAAAATCGACAAGGCGACGTATAAGGACGAAGTGCCGAAGCTGCGCGAGCAGTTGCTCGACGTGCAGTTCGAGTTGGGCGAGAAAAAAGCGTTTCCGGTGGTGCTGATCGTGTCCGGCGTCGACGGCGCGGGCAAGGGCGAGACGGTCAACACGCTGAACTTCTGGATGGATCCGCGCAACATCCACACCCACGCGCTGGGCGAACCGACGGACGAAGAAAATGAGCGCCCGGCCATGTGGCGCTATTGGCGCGCGCTGCCGCCCAAGGGCAACATCGGCGTGTTTTTCGGATCCTGGTACAGCTTTCCGATGCGTGAGCACATCGAACACGGCAAGGGCCAGGACTACCTGGATTCCTATCTCGACGATTTCCTGCGCTTCGAGCGCATGCTGGCGGACGAAGGCGCGCTGATCCTCAAGTTCTGGCTGCACCTGTCCAAGAAGGACGTGAAGAAAAAACTCAAGGAATTGGAAGGCGACAAGGCCACCAAGTGGCGCGTTTCCAAGAAGGACTGGGACCGCTACGACCTCTACGACAAGATGCGGCCCGTCGCCGAACACGTCATGCGCCGCACCTCGACCGGGCATGCGCCGTGGATCGTGGTCGAATCCGGTGACGAGAAGTACCGCAACCTGACCGTCGGGCGCACCATTCTCAAGGCCATCAGGGGCCGGCTCGAACAGCAGGGCAAGTCCAGCGGCGCGTCCGTGCCGGTGGCGGCGATCCAGGAAAACGTCGACGGCGTGAACATGCTGGACAAGCTCGACTACACCCTGTCGCTGACCAAGAAAGACTACGCCAAGCAGCTTGAGCTGTACCAGGGGCGTCTCAGCCGGCTGTGCCGGTCGCCGAAATTCCGCGACCGCTCCATGCTGTTGGTGTTCGAAGGCAACGACGCCGCCGGCAAGGGGGGCTCCATCCGCCGCGTCACGGCGGCGCTGGACTCCCGGTTCTACGACATCATCCCCATCGCCGCGCCCACCGACGAGGAAAAGGTCCAACCCTATCTGTGGCGGTTCTGGCGTCACCTGCCGCGCAAGGGACACGTCGCCATCTTCGACCGGTCCTGGTACGGCCGCGTCCTGGTGGAACGTGTCGAGGGCTTCTGCTCCGAAGCCGACTGGCTGCGCGCCTATGGCGAAATCAACGATTTCGAGGAACAGATCGCGCGTCACGGCGGCATCGTGCAGAAATTCTGGCTGTCCATCACCTCGGAGGAACAACTGAGCCGGTTCAACGAACGCGAGGCGACGGGCTACAAGCGCTTCAAGCTGACGGACGAGGATTGGCGCAACCGCGACAAGTGGGACGTCTACTCCGAGGCCGTGTGCGATATGGTGGAACGGACGTCCACCGAACTCGCGCCGTGGACGCTGGTCGAGGCGAACTCGAAATATTTCGCCCGCATCAAAGTCCTGAAGACCCTTTGCGAACGCCTGGAAAGCGAGCTGTAGGGTCCCGACGCGGTCCGTCGAACACCCCATTTCGCCCCTGAACGGCATGCCGTGCAGATATCCACGGTTTTGTGGGTTGGGGGTAGGGAACTGTTAACGCCTCAGCGCCTAAAGTCGATTTCATCGGACTTGGTGAGTCCGTGCGACTCGTTGAAAAACAACGGACGAATCGCATTTGGAGAATGGGGTGGCGATGAACATCCTGCGGGAAGTGAAGGGGCGTGGCGGGCAAATCCTGGGTCCGGTGATCGGGGTGTGCATGGTCGTCTATTTCGCCTTCCACGCCGTGCAGGGAGACCGGGGCGTGATCGCGCTTGGCAATCTGCAAGGCCGGATCGACGATCTCCAGGGTCAGGTTCTCGACATGCGCGCCCAGCGCATGGACATGGAACGCAAGGTTTTGATGTTGCGTCCCCAATCCCTCGATCCCGATCTTCTCGAGGAACGCGCCCGCACGTTGCTGGGGTATGGCCGTCCCGACGAGTTGGTGGTCATTCTGGGCCGTGACGTGGAGGACGTCGCCACGGCCGTGGCGTCGCGCTGATGCGTCCCAAATCCCGGGTTTTGTGGTTAACAAAAACCAGGTTAATCTGAAAAACACGTTTTAAAACAAATAGATGCTCTATCTTTATTTTCTTGCCTGAATTTGCGTCCGGCTTTATTCTTGCGCCACCTTCAGTGAAACGAGAGGTGACGACATGGCCAAAGCCGCCAAGCCCGCGACCGACGCGAAGTCCAAGGCGCCCGCGCGCCGCCGGGGCGCTTCCCCGAAAACCAGCGCCGAGGAGCTGCTGTCCTACTACCGCGACATGCTGCTGATCCGCCGCTTCGAGGAAAAGTCCGGCCAGCTGTACGGCATGGGGCTGATCGGCGGGTTCTGTCACCTCTACATCGGCCAGGAAGCCGTGGTGGTAGGCGTGCACGCCAACGCGCTGCCCCAGGACACCGTCATCACCAGCTACCGCGACCACGGCCACATGCTGGTCTGCGGCATGGATCCCAAGGGCGTGATGGCCGAGCTCACGGGCCGCGAGGGCGGGTATTCCAAGGGCAAGGGCGGGTCCATGCACATGTTTTCCCGCGAAAAGAACTTCTTCGGCGGCCACGGCATCGTCGGCGCGCAGGTGCCACTGGGCACCGGTCTGGCGTTCGCGCACAAATACAACGGCGACGGCGGGGTGTGCTACACGTACTTCGGCGACGGCTCGGTCAACCAGGGCCAGGTCTATGAAAGCTTCAACATGGCCCAGCTGTGGTCGTTGCCGGTGCTGTACATCATCGAAAACAACAAATACGGCATGGGCACGGCGGTGCACCGCGCGTCCTCGACCACGGAGCTGTACCAACGCGGCTCCGCCCACGGCATTCCGGGCGCGCAGGTGGACGGCATGGACGTGCTGGCCGTGCGCGACGCCACCGCCAAGGCGCTGGAACACGTGCGCGGCGGCAAGGGGCCGTACATTCTGGAAATGTTGACGTACCGCTATCGCGGCCACTCCATGTCCGACCCGGCCAAGTACCGCTCCAAGGAAGAAGTGACCAAGGTCCGCTCCGAACAGGACCCCATCGACAACCTGCGGACCGTGATCCTCAAGACCAAGGCCGCCGACGAAGCCGCGCTCAAGGCCATCGACGCCGAGATCAAGACCATCGTCACCGAGGCTGCGGACTTTTCCAAACAAAGCCCGGAACCGGCGCTGTCGGAACTGTACACCGACATCCTGGTCGAAGCGTAAGCGAGAGGGAGGACACGATATGCCCATCGAAATTCTCATGCCCGCCCTGTCGCCCACCATGACCGAGGGCAACCTGGCCAAGTGGAACATCAAGGAAGGCGACACCGTCCGTTCCGGCGACGTCATCGCGGAAATCGAAACCGACAAGGCCACCATGGAAGTCGAAGCCGTGGACGAAGGCGTGGTCGGCAAGATCGTGGTGCCCGAAGGCACGCCGTCGGTTGCCGTCAATTCGGTGATCGCCGTCCTGTTGGAAGAGGGTGAAACCGCCGACGACATCGCGACGTTGGACGTCACCCGCGCATCCGGTGCGACCAGCGATCCCGCGCCCATCGCCACCGACCTGCCGGCCATGGCCGAACACGCGGAACCCAAGCCCGCCGAAACGCCGATTTTGGTCGAGCCCGAATACGTCGGCCCCATGGTGACCCAGACCGTGCGCGAAGCGCTGCGCGACGCCATGGCCGAGGAAATGCGCCGCGATCCGACCGTGTTCCTGATGGGCGAGGAAGTCGCCCAGTACCAGGGCGCGTACAAGGTTTCTCAGGGCCTTCTGGAAGAATTCGGCGACAAGCGCGTGATCGACACGCCGATCACCGAATACGGCTTCGCGGGCCTGGCCTGCGGCGCGTCCTGGGGCGGCTTGAAGCCCATCGTCGAATTCATGACCTTCAACTTCTCCATGCAAGCCATGGACCACGTGGTGAACTCGGCGGCCAAGACGCTGTACATGTCGGGCGGGCAGATGGGCACCTCCATCGTGTTTCGCGGCGGCAACGGCGCGGCGTCGCGCGTCGGCGCGCAGCACAGCCAATGCTTCGCCGCCTGGTATTCCCAGGTGCCGGGTCTCAAGGTCGTCGCGCCCTGGTCGGGCGAGGACGCCAAGGGCTTGCTCAAGGCCGCCATCCGCGACCCCAACCCGGTGGTGTTCCTGGAAAACGAGATCATGTACGGTCAGACCTTCGACGTGCCGGAAAGCGCGGATTTCGTGCTGCCCATCGGCAAGGCGAAGATCGAACGCGAAGGCAAGGACGTCACCATCACCGCGTTCTCGCGGATGGTGGGTTTCGCGCTGGAAGCCGCCAAATTGCTGGCGGAAGAGGGGATCCAGGCGGAAGTCATCAACCTGCGCACCATCCGCCCGCTGGACAAGGCCACGATCATCAATTCGGTCAAGAAAACCAACCGCATCGTGTCGGTCGAGGAAGGCTGGCCGCAGTCCGGCGTCGGCGCGGAAATCGCCGCCGTGATGATGGAGGAGGCGTTCGATCACCTTGACGCCCCCGTCAAGCGCGTGACTGGCGAGGACGTGCCCATGCCCTACGCCGCCAACCTGGAAGCTCTGACGCTGCCCAGCCCCGAAAAGATCGCCGCCGCCGCCAAGGCGGTGTGCTACGCCTAAGCAGGGAGACCGGACATGCCCACCGAAATTCTCATGCCTGCCCTGTCGCCCACGATGAAGGAAGGCAACCTGACCAAGTGGACGGTCAAGGAAGGCGATACGATTTCCGCCGGTCAGGTGATCTGCGAGATCGAAACCGACAAGGCCACCATGGAGGTCGAGGCCGTGGACGAGGGGGTCTTGGGCAAGATCATCGTTCCCGCCGGGTCTGCTTCCGTGGCCGTCAATTCCCTGATCGCCCTGTTGCTGGACGACGGCGAGGACGCCGCCGGCCTGGACGGATACGTGGCCGCCCCGGCGAAGCCCGCCGCTGCCACGCCCGCCGCTCCGGCTGCTCCCGCGCCTGCCGCCGCCGCTCCGGCTCCGGCCGCCAAGCCCACCGGCGGGCGCGTGTTCGCGTCCCCGCTGGCGCGCCGCATCGCCAAGGACAAGGGTCTGGATCTGAACGCGATTTCCGGATCCGGTCCGCATGGGCGTATCGTCAAGCGCGATGTCGAGAACGCCAAGCCGTCCGCCGCTCCCGCCGCCGCGCCGCGCGGGACAGCCGCCCCCCTGACGTTGCCCGCCAGCGGGTCGTATACGGAAATTCCGCACAGCCAGATGCGCAAGATCATCGCCACCCGGTTGCAGGAATCCAAACAGACGGTGCCGCATTTCTATCTGACCGCCGAATGCCGCATCGACAAATTGCTGGCCATGCGCGCCGCCATGAACGCCGCCTCGCCCGAAGGGGACGGCGCGTGGAAGATTTCGGTCAACGATTTCGTGGTCAAGGCCGTGGCCAAGGCCCTGGTGGACGTGCCCGCCGCCAACGCCATGTGGACGGACACGGCCATCCTGCAATTCAATACGGTGGACATATCCGTCGCCGTGGCGACGCCGAACGGCCTGATCACGCCCATTGTCCGCTATGCGGACACCAAGGGTCTGGCCGCCATCTCGGCGGAGGTCAAGGGCCTGGCCAAGCGCGCCCGCGACGGCAAGCTGATGCCGGAAGACTACACCGGCGGCGGCTTCACCATTTCCAACCTAGGCATGTACGGGGTCAAGGATTTCGCCGCCATCATCAACCCGCCGCAAAGCTGCATCCTGGCGGTCGGCGCGGGCGAACAGCGCCCGGTGGTGGAAGACGGCCAGTTGGCCGTCGGCACGGTGATGAACTGCACGCTGTCGGTCGACCACCGTTCGGTGGACGGCGCGGTGGGCGCCCAGTTCCTGGCCCAATTCAAGCGCTACGTCGAAGAACCGGCACTGTTGGCGCTGTGAGGTACGCATGGCTGATTTGACCCAAGCCGAGCTGATGGAGCTCTACAAGAAACGGCCCAGCGACAAGGCCGTGGTCGAGGCGTTCGACGCCCTGAAAAAGCTGCTCACCGAGCGGGATTTCAACGCCGCCGCGACGCTCATCGACGGCACGTGCATCCATTACGGCGATCAGATGGTGAATCTTGTCCGGCTCGAGGACCTCAGCTATTCGCCGGAAGAACTCGAGGCCATCGACCCGTTCACCAAACTGGTCATGGCCCTGTTTTGGGGGACCCACTTGTCGGGCGTGGTTCCGGAACTGGTGCCGCGCTTCATGTTCTGCCTGATGCTGTCCCATTCGCCGTTCCTGACCATGGTTCTGAAAAAATGGGAATTGGGCGCGTTTTCCGGCGTCACGTCGGCCCAATGCTACAGCTACAAGTGCCGCTATGACGACAGCGGCGAAGACAAAAAGATCTACGTCTACGTGGGCAAGGACGGCCTGCCCCGTTTCGACCTGATGGATCTGTTCATCCATGCGTATCAGATCCTCGAACTGTACGTCGAAGACCAGTTCGGCGGCGATGACGAGGCCTTCATCCGTCATTACATCGAACACACCGGATACGAGTACGACCCCAAGGCCGTTCAGAAGATGAAATCCAAATATGCGAG
>JADGBG010000089.1:0-7102 GCA_015231605.1 Alphaproteobacteria bacterium
CTGGCCGCCGCCGTGATGGGCGCGGCGCTGGCGGGGTGGGGGCGCGGCCCGGCGGCCAAAGGCGCGGCGGGACTGGCCTTGCTGGCCGGCTTCGCGGCGGCGGACTTCGTGCTGTGGGGCCGGTTTCTGATTGCGCCGCCCACCGTGCCGATGGCCCTGGCCGCGGCGTTGGGCTTCACCTTCGCCAGCACGGCGCTGCATTGGCTGTACCGGCGCAAACGCGATTTCCTGCGCCACGCCTTCGCCCATTACGCCCCCGACGGGGTGATCCGCGAACTGCTGCGCCATCCGGACCGGCTGCGTCTGGGCGGGGAGAGACGCGACGTCACGCTGCTGTTCACCGACATCCAGGGCTTCACCGCGATGAGCGAGGCGGTGGAGGGCGAGCGTCTGGTCCCCGTGTTGAACGCCTACATGGACCGTCTGACCGACATCATCCTGGCCCACGGCGGGACCATCGACCGCATGGTGGGCGATGCGGTGATCGCCATCTTCAACGCGCCCCTGGACGTTCCGGACCACGCCTGCCGGGCGGTGCGGGCGGCCATGGCCATCGATGACTTCGCCCGCGCCTACAGCGCCGAAATCCAGGCGCGAGGCATTCCCTTCAAGCTGACGCGCATCGGCGTCAATTCGGGACCCGCGACGGTCGGCAACTTCGGCGGATCCCAGCGTTTCCAGTACACTGCGCACGGCGACTGCGTGAACACGGCGGCCCGTCTGGAAACGCTCAGCAAGCACATTGGCACCACGGTGCTGGTGGGCGGCGCCACGCGGGACGCCTGCCCGGAACCGACGCTGCGCCGCGTCGGCGGCTTCATCCTGATGGGCAAGCACGAGCCGGTCGACGTCTACGAACCGGTGGCCGATCCGGAAAGGCTCGACGCCTACCGTCCCACCGAGAAGGCGCTGCATGACGCCGGCCCCGACGCTCGAACAACTCTCGACGCGTTCCTGGAACGTTACCCCGCCGACCCGGTCGCGGTGTTTCACCGCCAACGCCTCGAACGCGGCGAAACGGGGGACCGGGTGGTGATGGGGGAAAAATGAGGGCGCCCCCCACCAAGAAAAAATGGTCCTCGGCATTGCGTCAACCCAGCAGGATTTGCCGACGTGTGCCGGGAATTGCCGGGTGAGACCGCGCCGATAGGGGCGGGGAATTCCAGGATTCCAAAAACTTGGCGGGAGTTGTTCGGCGGCATGCGCTTTGCATGTGTTCCGCAGGTTCCCTACAGGAGTTGCCCCCATGACCGACGCCGCATCACCCATCGCGACCATGGTGTTGAACGCCAAGCGGTATGGCTTGAGCCAGCGCCAGTTGGCCGCGTTTGATGACGCGCTGAACACGGCCGCCGCGACCATCGAGGGTGAGACCAAAACCGAAGACGCCGAGGCGCCCTCGGCCACGGATCTGGTGCGCCAGTACGTCACCGCGCGCATTCGCGACCGGATCAGCGGGTATGGCGACCTCGAGGACCTCAAGTCCATGTCGCCCGAAGATCTGCTGTTCGATATGGTCGGCAACCGTTCCCGCCGGCGCGATCGGGAAAACTCCAACGTGTCGTCGCTGCTCAACATGCATTTCGACCTCAACACGCTTCTGTTGCTGGGTGGCAAGTGATATGACGGGGCATGTTTGAACGGAGCCCCGACCACCGCGCCGAATTGCTGCTGCCCGCAGGTTCCCTGTCGAAACTGAAGACGGCGATCCTTTACGGCGCGGACGCGGTCTATGCGGGCACGCCGGACCTGTCGCTGCGCAACCAGTCGGCGTTTACGCTGGAAGAGCTGCTGGAAGGCGTGCGTTTCGCCCACGAGCGGGGCAGGCGCATCTATCTCACCCTCAACCTGTTCACCCACAACCGCGACGTCGAGAAGCTGCCCGAATTCGTCGCCACGGTGCGCCGCGTCGCGCCGGACGGAGTGATCGTGTCCGATCCCGGCGTGTTCGACTATCTCGCCGAACACGCGCCGGAGCTGGACCTGCACGTGTCCACCCAGGCCAACGCGTGTTCGTGGCTGACGGTGGCGAGCTGGGCCAGGCGCGGGGCCAAGCTGTGCGTGCTGGCCCGTGAAGTCAGCTTCGCCGAACTGGCGGAAATCCGCGAGAAATGCCCGGACGTGAAGCTGGAGGCGTTTGTCCACGGGGCCATGTGCATGACGTACTCGGGCCGCTGTCTGCTGTCCAACTATCTGGCGGAGCGTGGCGCGAACCAGGGCAACTGCGCGCAAAGCTGTCGGTGGAGCTACCGCGTGCTGGCGCGGACCAAGGATGGGGCGGAGGTCGAGATCACTCCGGACAACAAGGATCAGTTCGATTTCTATTTGGAAGAGGAATTCCGCCCCGGCGAGCTGATGAAGATCGAGGAGGACGACCGCGGCTCCTACATCCTCAACGCCAAGGACCTGTGCCTGATGCCCAAGCTGGACGACTACCTCAAGCTCGGCGTCGATAGCCTCAAGATCGAGGGCCGCAACAAAAGCGAATATTACGCCGCCATCACCGCGCGGGCGTACCGGCTCGCCATCGACGCGTGGTACGCCGACCCGGACGGCTGGTCGGCGGAACCGTACCTGCGCGAAATTTTCACCTTGCAGAACCGGGGCTACTCGCTGGGTTTTCACGACGGGCGGCTGGGGCGCTTGGCGCACAATTACGAACGCACCGATACGGTCGGCGGCTGGCTTTATGCGGGCGCGGTGGAACGCTGGGAAGGCCGGGACATGATTTTCGGCCTGCGCAACGCGCTGAAGGCCGGGGACGTGCTGGAGTTTCTGCCGCCGGGGCAAGCGGAGCCCATCCGCCTGCGTCTGTACGAATTCGAGAACGCCGCCACCGGCGAAGTGACGGACAAGGCAGCCCCCGGCCAGGGCCGCGCCATCCGCATTGCGGCGGCGGCGTTTCATGCCGAGGACCCGGAAACACTGCAAGCTATTCTGCCGCCGCTGTCCATCGCCCGGACCGAGGCGGTGTTGAGCGCGGAACGCCAGGACTTGCTGCACGGCAACCTGATGAGCCTGGACATGGAACGCGGCCTGCGCGCCGGGACCGAGGCGCGCCCGACGCTCAAGGGCCGGGCGCACACCGGCAAAACCCCGGCCCAGGGGCTGGACAGCTGTTGCGGTCTGGGCTGCAACGGCTGCCACATGTTCTGGCACGACGACAAATACGCCGCCGCCCGCGACGCGCTGGCGGCGAAAAAGATCGGCGAAAAGTTGGAAAAATAACTTCGAAGTGTTCGATCAGCTTTCCTTGCTGGCGTGCCGTGAGCCTGCTTTTGCGGGTATACATCGTAGCCATCATAGAACCTCTCGCGGTTCTTATCTGCTTCAGCCCCTATGAAATTTATTGCACCAAGAGCCATTTGACGTTCTCAATGGATATTGGCAAGCTGTTAGGGGCGGCCCTATAAACCACGTTAGGCCATACGCAAATATGATCTGCCGCCACACCTTAACAAAATCGTTGGTGCTTCCACTCGTTGCGTTAGTCCTTGGAACAGGTGCGGCGGTGGCTTACCTGTGTTTGGACTATGCGAATGACGCCCTCAAAATTGTTTCGTCAAATTTGCGCAGATTGGTTTTACAAGCACAGCCGGCGTAGGCAGTTCGTTTTGGATTGATCTGCCTTGAGCGTCATAACATAAGGGGTGATTCAACAGAAAAGATGACCGGGTTGGGTCACGAATCGCCCTTTTTGCCGACATGAAATGATTTCCGCTCTACCCCCTAACAGCGGACATTGACCTTGCAGTACGCCGGAAATTTCATTTGTCGCGTCGAAGAGCCATAACGTACCGCATGGAATGCGCTTCCATCAAAACAAGGCCCATGCCCGGTAATGCATTTGCGGCGCGGCGCGTGACCTCGATTCTGCGCGTCGGCATGTCCAGATTTGCCGTGGTGGTTCCGGCGAACCGGGTTTTCGTCACCAATCCGGGCGGCTGTTCGAGAACAGGTGCATCCAGCGCATCGGCATTTCGAACGGCATGGCGCGGCCGTCGAAGAAGTCGTCGGCCAGGTCGGTCCATACCATGCGTTGCTTTTCCGCCATGGCCGACGGATCGTCGCACGGCATCATGGCGATGGCGTCGTACATGGCGCGGGCGCGGATGTAGAGGGATTCCGTCGGATACGGGATGGAGCGCAGTTCGCGCATGAACATGATGTCGCAGTCGCCGTTGGCGATGCTGGTGGCGTCCTTGCACAGATCGTGGCGCATGCACGCCATGTCCAGCGGGTCGATGGGCGGGAAGTTGTCCGATCCCGTGCCCGGTCCGCACCAGTTGCCGTACATGTCGATGCCGGGCCCGCCGGCGCGCGCGTCCGTCGCGGCCAGGGCCAGCAGCGTCGCGGTGATGAGGGCGAAAAGGCGCATGGACCTTCCTCCTTGCCGTCCGTGATTTGGACAAAAGCTAGTGCGGCGCGGCGCGGATGTCGAGTCCGCTATACCGTCATGCCCAGCTTGCGCATCCGCCGCCACAGCGTGGTGCGGTCGATGCCCAGCGCCTTGGCGGCCTCGGACTTGTTGCCACCCGCCAGTTCCAGGGCGCGGCGGATGTCCGCGTCCTCGCCGCCCTGCGCCTGCACCGGATGCGCGTGCGCGAAGCGCGTCAGGGGACGCATCCCCTTGAACCGCGCGCCCATGGCGAAGTGACGGATGTCCTGGGGCAGACTTTCGGGCAGCACCGCCTTGTCGATGGCGCAGATGTAGGCGTGCTCGACCGCATTGAGCATTTCGCGCACGTTGCCGGGCCAGGGATAGTCCATCATCATGCGCATGGCCTCGGGCGTGCAGGTGACGTCGTCGGGATAGCCGCGCGCCTGCAGGTTGGTGCAGAAATGCTTGAGCAGCAGGGGGATGTCGCCCACCCGTTCGCGCAGCGGCGGGATTTTCATCGGCACCACCGCGATGCGGTAGAACAGATCGGCGCGGAACCGCCCGTCGTTCACCATGTTGCGCAGGTTCTGGTTGGTGGCCGAGATCACCCGCACGTCGACCTCCACCGTCTCGTCGGAGCCCACCGGCTCGAACCGCTGGTCCTGGATCGCGCGCAGCAGCTTGGCCTGAAGGTGCAACGGAAACTCGCCGATCTCGTCCAGCAGCAGAACCCCCCCGTTGGCGGCCTGAAACCGGCCCTTGCGGTTCTGCGTGGCCCCGGTGAACGCGCCCTTGACGTGGCCGAACAGCTCGGATTCCAGCAGCTGTTCGGGAATGGCGGCGCAGTTGAGTTCGACCAGCGGCTTATGCGCACGCGGGCCGTAAGCGTGGATCATGCGCGCAATCTGGGTTTTGCCGGTGCCGGATTCGCCCATCAACAGGACCGGGGCGGTGGATTGGGCGATCTGTTCCAGGCGCGACAGGATCGACACCATTTCCCGGTCGTTGGTGATGAAGCCGGGCCCGTCCGGATCGGGCTGGATGGGAAGCCCCCCGTCGCGGCCGCGGTCCTGGGAAATGACCACCTTGAGGCTGCGTCCCCCGTCCGGCAGGCCGATGGTGCCGCATAAAAATTCCATGTCGCGGGTCGCGCCGCCGCTTCGCACCCGTTCCTTGACCCGGATGAAGCGTTCCAGCGGCGATCCGTGGGGGTGGGCGGCGGTGGCCGTGGCCGGGCAGGTGGCGCGTCCCGCCATGGCGAGGAAGCGGTCCAGCCCCAGGCGGCGCAGCGCCGCCGCCTCGTCCGCCGCGCCGGGGCCCGATCCGTCCAGAAGTTCGCGGAACGCATTGTTGAGACACAGGATCCCGCCGTCCTCGTCGGTCACCAGGATGCCGTCGGAAACGCAGGACATCAGCGTCTCGAACAACGGGTCCATTCCCGTTTGCGCGAACGTGGGAGCGATCGTGTCCATCATCGTCGTCATGTTCAACCGTGTCCGCGTCAAATCGGCCCGTTCGCGCGGCCGTCTTGGCGCGCGAGTCGTGACATGAATGTTGCATGGATTCGCCTGTTGCGCAACGTGTTGCAGTGTGGTGTACTGTAAAAACCTCTGGATAATCAACATGTTATATGATGCGTTTCTAATATATGGGTGTTGCACGGTGTTGCGGGCGTGGAGCGTTTTGGAAAAATGTTTCTCGAGAAATCAAGGCGTTATGAATTTCATCCACAACTGGCACACGCGTTGCTTAACCAGGGGTTAACATTTTGCGTCTGAAACGCTAAAACAGACGGTGCTACAGGTCCGTAATGGGCCATTTGGGGATAACTCTTTAGGGGGAGATAAGCATGGCAGACCTCTTTTCGCCGGAATGGATGGCGTCCTTCCAGAACGTTTGGAATTCCGAACCGGGCCTTTCCGAAGACCTGGCCAAGATCGGTTTCAACTCCACGATCGGCTACGGTTTCATCGGCGACGACAAGCCGTTGGGCGTTTTGGTCGTGGAAAACGGCAAGGCCACGGCCGGCACGGCCTACGACGGCCAGACGTTGAATGGGGACCTGCGCGCCGCCAAGGGCGATTGGGAAAAGTGGATGTCCAAGCCGCCGGGCATGATGGGCCTGGGCATGGCGTACACGTCGCGCAAGCTGCAGTTCAAGGTCGGCGACTACGGCGCCATGGTGAAGGATCCGCGCATGGCCGGCCCCTTCGTCAAAAGCTTCGGCGCGATGGGCAAAGCCTGACGCCGCGCGAACCGTGAAGGCGACGAACAACACGAATTGACCATATGACCGGAGGTTTGGGGTATGCTGGGGCGTAATGCGTTGATCAAGACGGGGCTGATGGGGCGTGCGCTCGCGGGTGCGATCGCCGTCGTGGCCGTGGCCGTTCCCCATATCGGTGGCGCGGCGGATTACCGGACCGTCACGGTCCCCGTCGAGCAGATCGGCGAGATGACCACCCTGGCGGGCACGGTGGTGCCCTACAAGGAAGTCAACCTCGCCGCCCAGGCCCCCGGTCAGGTCACCTTCATCGCCGGTTCCGAAGGGGACTCGTTCGACAAGGAAGCGTTGCTCGTCACCATCGACGACGACACCATCCAGGCGCAGCGCCGCGCCGCCCTGGCCGACATCAACAGCGCGCGCGCCGCGGTGGAAAACGCCCGGGTGCAATATTCCCGCGAACTGGTTTCGCCGCGCGTAAACTCGATCACCAACAT
>JADGBG010000089.1:7112-11195 GCA_015231605.1 Alphaproteobacteria bacterium
CGGGCATGGGCATGCCGGCCATGTGGGACCAGATGTTCACCCGCGGATTTTCCGACATGGTCGGCAAATCCGATAGCGGCGTGGAGCGTCAGGCGGACCTCTACAACAGCTACAGCGGCTTCAATCAGGCGCAAAGCCAGTTGATGCAGTCGCACGCCCGGCTGGAAACCCTCGACACCCAGTTGAAGGACACGCGCACCCTGGCGCCGTTCGACGGCGTGATCACCCAGAAATTGGTGGAGGAAGGCGACACCGTGCAGCCCGGCACGCCGCTGGTGCGCTACGCCTACACCAAGTACCTGCGCTTGCAGGTCGAGGTGCCCGTGCGCCTGGTGTCCCAGCTGGAAAAGGGCATGATGCTGCCCGCGCGTCTCGACGTGCGCGGCCCGCAGGTGATGGCCCGCGTGGCCCAGATCTTCCCGATGGCGGACGCTTCCGGCCACACCGTGACGGTCAAGCTGGACCTGCCCGAAGGCACGCCCGGCGGTCCCGGCATGTACGCCGAGATCCGCGTTCCCGATCAATCCTCCGCGCACCGCGCGGCCCCGGTCGTCCCGACCGAGGCGCTGGTGTGGCGCGGCAGCTTCCCCAGCGTGTTCGTCATGGAAGACGACGGCAACCTGAGCCTTCGTCTGGTGCGCCTCGGCGTGGCGTTGGAAGATGGCCGCATGAGCGTCCTCGCGGGCCTCAAGGGCGGCGAGCAGGTGGTCTTGAACCCGCCCGTCGGTTTGACGTCGACTTCGGCGAAATAACCGGACTGGGTCAGGGGGAGGAGCACGCATGAGCGACCAGACCGAAACGCACAACGGCAATGGCAACGGGAACGGCAACGGCCGCACGAAGCTGGGCGTCGCCGGTTCCATGGCGAAGGAATTCATCCATTCGCCGCTGTCCATCCTGTTGCTGCTGGCCAGCCTCGCCATCGGCGTGATGGGCCTCTTGTTCACGCCGCGCCAGGAAGATCCGCAGATTTCCGTCCCCATGGTGGACGTGTTCTTCAGCTACACCGGTGCGTCGTCGGAGCAGGTGGCCAGCCTCGCGACCGACCCGCTGGAACGGCTGATGAGCGAAATCCCCGGCGTCGAACACGTCTATTCCATGTCCCGCCACGGCGGCGGCATGGTTACCGTGCAGTTCGAGGTCGGCGAGGAAATGGGGCCGTCGCTGGTCAAGCTCTACGACAAGCTGATGTCCAACGTGGACAAGATCCCGCCCGGCGTGTCCCAGCCGCTGGTCAAGCCCAAGGGCGTGGACGACGTGCCGGTGGTGACGCTGACGCTGTGGTCCCACGACGTGGACGACGCGGCGCTGCGCCTGGTTGCGCTGGACGTGATGCAGCGTCTCAAGGAAACCGAAAACACCTCGCAGAGCTTCATCGTCGGCGGTCGTTCCGAGGAACTGCGCATCGAAGTCTTCCCCGAACGTCTGGCGGGCTACGGCATCAGCGTTGGCCAGTTGGCCAAGACGATCCAGAGCGCCAATTCAGAAAAGGATGCGGGGTTCGTGGAATCCGCGGACAGCGCGCTGCAGATTTACACCGGTTCGTTCCTGCGCAAGCCCGAGGACGTGGAGCGACTGATCGTCGGCGTGCACAACGGCAGCCCCGTCTACGTGCGCGACGTGGCGTTGGTGAGCCAGGCTCCCCAGGAAACCGACAGCGTGGTGCAGTATTTCACCGGCCCCGCCTACAACATGGGCGAAGTCCTGGCGAACGGCGGCGCGCCCGCCGTCACCATCGCGGTGGCGAAGAAGGTCGGCACCAACGGCGTCACCGTGGCCGAGGACGTGCTGAAACGGGTCGAACACCTCAAGGGCCGCATCATTCCCGACAACGTGCAGGTGTCCATCACCCGCAACTACGGCGAAACCGCCAACGAAAAGGTCAACGAACTGATCTTCAAACTGTTCGTGGCGACCGGCGCGGTGACCGTCCTGATTTGGATGTTCCTGGGCTTCCGCCCCGCCGTGGTGGTGTTGATCGTGATCCCGGTGGTGATCCTGGTGACCGTCTTCTCGGCATGGATCTTGGGCTTCACCATCGACCGCGTCAGTTTGTTCGCGCTGATCTTCTCCATCGGCATCCTGGTCGACGACGCCATCGTGGTTATCGAAAACATATACCGTCACTGGTTGCTCAAGGACGAGATCGACACCGAGACGTCCGTCAAGGCGGTGGCCGAAGTGGGCAACCCGACCATTCTCGCGACCTTCACCGTCATCGCGGCGCTGATGCCGATGGGCTTCGTGTCGGGCATGATGGGGCCGTACATGGCGCCGATTCCGGTGCTGGGCTCGGTGGCGATGATCTTCTCTCTGTTCGCCGCGTTCATCTTCACGCCGTGGCTGGCCATGCGCATCCGCCCCTCCATGGAAGCGCTGGAACGTCAGCATCACAAGGAACAAAAGCAGCAGGAATGGTTGCTCGGCTTCTTCCGCAAGATCCTGATCCCGCTGATCGAAAGCAAGACCAAATACCGGATCTTCCGCTTCACCATGCTGGGCATTTTGTTTGCGTGCTTCGCGCTGTTCTACACCACCTCGGTACGCGTCAAGATGCTGCCGCTGGACAACAAGCCCGAATTCAACGTGGTCGTGAACATGCCGGAAGGCTCGGCGTTGCCGGTCACCGCCAACGTCACCCAGGCCCTGGTCGACGAGTTGCTGAAGATCCCCGAAGTGACCGCCCTGCAGACCTATGCCGGCGCGGCTTCACCGTTCAACTTCAACGGCTTGGTGCGTCACTATTACCTGCGCGAGGACCCGTGGCAGGCCGACATTCAGGTCCAGTTGGTGCACAAGAGCGAGCGCGAGCGCACCTCCCATGAACTGGCCGTGGTGGCGCGCGACATCCTCACCCCGATCGCGCACAAGATGGGCGGGAAGATCCAGGTCGTCGAAATGCCCCCGGGACCGCCGGTGCTGCAAACCCTGGTGGCCGAGGTCTACGGCCCCGATGACGTCACCCGCCGCCAGATCGCCCAGGATCTCACCAAGGTGTTCAACGCCGCCGAAAACGTCGTGGACGAGGACAATTTCATCCAGGAAGACTATGACGCCTGGCATTTCGTGGTCGATCGCGAAAAGGCCGTGCGCCGCGGCGTGTCCGTCGAGGACATCAACACCCAGTTGGAAATGGTCATGGGCCGCTTCAAGCTGGGCGACGTGAAGATCGGCAACATCCTGGAGCCGCGCTACATCGTCATGCAGGTTCCGATCTCGCTGCGCGACCAGTTCTCGCGTCTCGGCCAACTGCCCATTCCGTCGTCCACGGGGCAAATGATCCCGTTGTCCGAACTGGGCCGTTTCGAACGCGTCGCCCAGGACCCGCTGATCTTCCACAAGGATCTGCGTCCGGTCGAATTCGTCACCGGCGAAGTCGCGGGCCGCCTGGCCGCGCCGATCTACGGCATGTTCGCGGTCGAGGATATGTTGGCCGACTATGTCGCGCCCGACGGCGCCAAGCTCGATCCGCACTGGATCGGCCCGCCCGAGGACGGCTTCTCCAGCGCCTTCGAATGGACCGGCGAGTGGACCGTGACCTACGAGACGTTCCGCGACATGGGGTTGGCGTTCGGCGTGGCGCTGGTGCTGATCTACATGCTGGTGATGTGGGAATTCGGCAACTTCAAACTGCCCGGCATCATCATGGCGCCCATTCCCCTGACCCTGATGGGCATCATTCCGGGGCACTGGTTCTTCGACGCGGAGTTCACCGCGACATCGATGATCGGCTTCATCGCGCTGGCCGGCATCATCGTGCGCAACTCGATCCTGCTGGCCGATTTTTCGAAGCGCGAGGTCGAAAACGGTATGTCCGTGCAGGACGCGGTGATCGAGGCGTGCCGTGCGCGTACCCGCCCGATCATCATCACAGCGCTCGCGCTGGTGGCGGGTTCCAGCGTGATCCTGTCCGACCCCATCTTCCAGGGCATGGCGATTTCGCTGATGTTCGGCGTGATGGTGTCGACCTTGCTGACTCTGGTGGTGATTCCGCTCAAGTGCGCCCACGCCGATCCGCGCAAGGTCTATTGCTGCGTCGCCGACACCGATGATTTCAAGCCGGAACTGGCGACCGCGCATGCC
>JADGBG010000090.1 GCA_015231605.1 Alphaproteobacteria bacterium
GAACGGATAGGACCATGCCAATTCGATCAGCCTGTGATCCAGGAACACGGGGCGGATTTCGATGCCGTGCGCCATGCCGTTGCGATCCTCGTTGCGCAAGATTTGCGGAATGTCGACGATCATGCGGTCCAAAAGTTCCTGGAACAAATCCTGCCCCGACGGCAAAAACCGGATTTGGTCATGGGTCTTGTGGAACCCCATGCGCGCATCGACCGGGCGCTCCGCTTCCGAAAACATCTCATAGCCGAACCGGTATTCCTGGACCGTGCGCCCACCGACTCCCGTGCGGCGGAACAGATCCAGTCGGCTTTTCGCCTCGTCATGGCCAAGGCCTGTCAATTCCGAAGACAGATGCAAGACTTGTTCCGCCTGTTCGTTCAAGCCCGCATCCATCAGCGCGCTGACATACATGGGAACAATCTTGGCGTAGCCCGCCAAGACCTCGTCCGCGCCATCCCCGACCAACAGAACTTTATAGCCGCGTTCATGAACCTTCTTGCGGAACATGAATTGATTGAGTTGGCCAACGGAGAACGTCGGCTCGTCATGCACATCCAGCATGGCGTCGATTTCCCGGATATAGTCCAGGTGATTGAGGCAGATGTATTCGTGTTGAATGCCGAGCTCACGAACCGTTTCGTCGATCAGCGGGCTTTCGTCCGGAATGTCCGGGGCGTCCACGCTGAAGGCGTGAATAGACGTCCGCTTGCCCAATTCCCGAGCCATGATGGCGTTGATGGTGGAGCTGTCGATGCCGCCGCTCAAGGTGGTCGCCAAGGGCGCATCCGACTGGGTGTGATCGTCCACCACCTCAATCAGCAGATCCCGCATTGCCCGAATGTCCGTGGCGCGCCTTTGCGGGATGGGATGGGTCCAGAATCTCCGGTCGCGGCGCACGCCGTTTTCCCACACCGAAATGCACCCCGCCGGGAAATTGCGCACGCCCGTGTACAGGGTCTTGGAAACGTCATCCAGCCAGCCCCGCGCCATATAGCGCTTGGCGACCGTCGTATCGACCGTGTCCGCGCCGGGAACAAAGGGACGAATGGCCTTGATTTCGGAGGCGAAGATCAGCTCGCCGTTCTCTCCGACCCCCTCGTACAACGGTTTGATGCCGAGCCGGTCCCGCGACACCACCAGCTTACCGGCGCGTTCATCCACCAGCACCACCGCCCACATTCCGGTCAGCTTGGTGAAGATCTCTTCACCCCATTCCAGATAACCCAGAAGAATGCTTTCGGTATCGCATTGGGAGGCGAACACATGGCCCAGGCCTTCCAGTTGCGTGCGCAGTTGCTTCCAGTTGTAGATCTGGCCGTTGAAAACCATGGTGACGCCGCCGCACGGCGAGACCATGGGCTGATGGCCGGCCGAAGACAGATCCATGATGGACAAACGCCGGTGCCCCAGGAAGTGGCGATCCGTCCGCAGCCATCCTTCATCGTCCGGCCCACGGTGACTTAAGGTGCGCAGGGCAGCCCGGAACGCATTTTCTCGGCCGGAATCAAGCCTGCCTTTAAAGTCGAAAACCGAAAAAATTCCACACATCCGCGTTCGTTCGCCCTATCCGTCCCGAAAGCCCGGGTCCATGATGTGGGAGCCGTCAGCCCCCTCGCCCGTATAGCACCTCCGCACCGCCGATATGATCCGTTCGGCGCAGGAGTCCAATCCCGTGGTGACGGCGATCTCGGCGTTTTTCTTCGCGGCCTCGGCGACACACGGACGGTCGAGGAGCGCCAATACGCGCCCGCAGTCCCGAATCAAGTCTTCGCGGCTTTCACAAATCACCACGGCATCCGAATGGCGCAGCGGCGACAGGTGCAGCCGGTACGAAGTCCGTTCCCAGTCCCAGCCGAATTCATTCGAGGGATGGTCGGGGTCGTTATAAGCAAGGCACAACGCAGGCCGGCCGCAAAGCTCCCCTTCGAGCAGCATCGTCGAAAATGGAGACACCAATGCGTCACAGGCGGCGTAAAGATAGGGATACAAATCCAGCGTTGCGGGCGTGTCGGGGGTTTCCGGTTCCCATTCCGTCACATGGGACAGGACGTCGTCCTCCTCGAGAGCGGAGGTTTCGTCCCCCGTCACCTGTTGCGTGACGCGCCCCGTGTGCCCCTTGAAATACACGTGAACATCCGTGGGGAGGCGCCCCTCTACAATGGCCCTGTTGATATCCCTGAGGACCCCGGCATCGTCAAAGGTCCGCCCGCCGCTGCAATACATGAGAATCCGGCCCTGTTCAGGCAAACCCAACCTACGTCTGGCCTCGACCCGGTCGGGAAGGTCCCGGCGCAGAAATTCGAACCGCGGCGAGCCCGTGAGGAACACGCGGCTTCCAGAATAGCCGTGAATGAGGCGGCAGAACAAAAACGCCTGCTCTCCGAAAACGCCGACGTAGTCTGGGTCTTCCAGGAAATTACGATCCGCCAGATTGTCCCAGTTCAACTGCTGGGCAAATACCGGGATGCCCTTTGCCCGCGCGTCGCGCAAGACATCATCGATGTGTCCGTCGATATTGAACGGATTGTTCATCACCAACATGACGTCCGGCCTGTCTTCGCCGTCAGGGATCATGGGCACGTAGGTCATTCTCAGCCACGTGCGAAACAGCCACGCGACGGGCGTCTCCAAGTGGCATCGTGCAACGAACGAAACGAAGTGGACGATCTTCCACGGCCAGTGCGTGGTCGTCCTGGTGATCAGGTAGTCGTCCTGCTCCGACCCCCGGCGCCGCGAAATCTGATTGAGCGCATAGGCGATGTTGTTGATCTGGTCGCGGCGCCAATCCCGGATACGTCCGAGCAGGCCGGTTCCCGCACGGCCCTTATGGGGCCATGTGTACGCCGTGCCAAATGTATCCAGAGGCACCTCCTCCCGACCGTCGGTGATATAGAGCAAAGACAAATCGAACGCGTTGGCCAGGACGCCAAGAACGCCGCTTTGAACCATGTCGCGGGCATGACTAGTCACGCGCATCGCGACCATGACCTTCAGCTTGCGGGTAGGCAATTCCCGCTTTTGACGCTTGTGGTGTTTATGAAAACGGCGAAAAATCATTGTATGGTCTCAAGTCACATTGACACCGCGGCCGGATCGATACCCGCAAGTTCGACGATTTTGCGAAACTCATCATTCTTGATCATGAGTTCCTCGAAATTTCCACGCTCGGCAATACGCCCGGCATTCATGAAGATGATCGAATCGCTGTGGCGCACCGTGCTCAGGCGGTGCGCGATCAGGATGATGGTCATGTGTCCGCGCAGGCCTTCGATGGCGCCCGAGAGCTTCGCTTCCGTCTCCCCGTCCAGGGCGGACGTCCCTTCGTCCATGATCAGGATTTCGGGATCGCTGTACAGCGCACGCGCAATGCCGATGCGTTGACGCTGCCCGCCGGACAGACGCACACCCCGTTCGCCGACCTTGGTATCCAGGCCGTCGGGAAGCCCCATCACGAAATCAAGCAACTGCGCCTTTTCGAGAACGGCGCGGACCTTATCCTCGTCCAGTTCTTCGGCGGGAACGCCAAAGGCCACGTTTCTGCGAATGGTGTCGTCGAACAGGAACACGGACTGGGGAACGTAGCCCACCATGCCCTGCCAGACCGTCGGATCACCCGTAATGTCCAGATCGTCCAGGCGCACGGTCCCCCGGTCAGGCTGCAACAATCCCAACAGCACATCCACCAGCGTGCTTTTCCCGGCCCCAGAATGGCCGACCAAACCGAGACACTCGCCCCGCTCGATCGTCAAGGTGACGTTGTCGATGGTCGTCTCGGCGGCGCCCGGGAAGGTAAAGGAGACGCCATCGAGGGTGATGGATTTTTCAAAACGCTGGCGCCGGTCATAGGAGCGTTTCGGCATCAGGGCCTGCAAATCCTCCGCGGCGTCGGCATCCGCGACTTCGGCCGAAGTGACGTGTCCCAAATCCTGTTCCACGCTGATCAGGGCCGCGGCGCCGACTTTGACGCTTTGCGCAAACGCCAACACCCGTCCCACCGACGGCAGAATGCGAAACGCCGCGGCAATGAACATTCCCAGCACGGCAAGCGCTTCGCCCGATTGGTAATTGCCGGAAATCCACACCAAGGCGAACAGGATCATAACCGCCAACATCATTTCGAGATAGGAGCGCGGCAGCACCTTGATCATGGCGATGACGCGCTGGGCATCGGCCTGTTTGAATTTTTCATCGTGGAATTCGGTGATCAACTCCGGTTCCCGCCCCAATAGGCGCGCCTCTTTCAATGCACCCAACGCCTGCATCAAAGTCTTGATCACGTCCATGTTGGCGGTTTCAACCTTGTGTCCCGCCGTAACGGCAATGCGGTTGAACACCACCTGATAGGCCCCGGCGGTGATCACCAGGAACGCCATCGAGGACAGAAGAATCACGGGCTCGACATACAGCAATACGGACAGCGCCGCCCCAATGACGAAAAACTCCGTGACGACGTTGAGGGTCGCGAGGATGATGCTGTTGAACACGATCCCCACCGAACTGTTGACGTTGCGCTGCAGTTCGGCGGAGTTCTTGCCAAGGTGCCAGAGATAGGACGTCTGCATATATTTGGACAGCAGCCGGCAGCTGAGGATCGCGGAGCTGTGGCGCACGAACTTCAACTGCCACCAGGACTGGCCCAAATAAATGGCATTTTTCACCACGAACACGATCACGATCAACAAGCCGATGGCCAAAACCCGATTGTCCGGGCTGAGCCAGGTCAACACGTCCTCAAGATACGGAATCTCCAGCTTCTTCGCGCCGCCATCCGTGTTGGTCAGCACCGCGATCAACGGATAAACCAGCAACAACGTCACGGCCTCGCCCGCCGCGCTGATCAGAGACAAAACCGCGCTGATCGCGGCCTTGATCTGGATGGATCGGCCCAGCAGGGAGAACGCCCTGTATATGCTGCTGACAATGCCTGGATTGGGTGTGTTCATCGCTTCCGTTTTTTCCTTCAGGCGTCCATCGACTCGTCAGCGCCGAAACGCGCCTTGCCATGCGGAAACATGTTGCAGTTGTAACGTGGCAAGGCCTGGGGACGGTGGTGGATATCGTCCCGTGAAATGTCGCGGGGCTCCACGTTGAAGCTGAAACGGCAGCGGTGCTCATCCAACAGGCGCTCCGTGTCTGCGGTGAAGGTGTGGAAGCCTCCATGGGGATAACAGAACGTCCGGACCGCCAGCCCGCCGGTCACGTCCTCTAGATAGGCGAACGAGCCCACGATTTCGCGTTCCTGGTCCGCGACGGGAAGACGGCTGAATACCGGATGGCTGATGCTGTGGCTGCCGATGATCATGCCGGCGTGCTGCATGTCGCGGATATCTCGGGACGACATGTACCAATCCCTGGAAACCACTTCGGCATCGGCGAAACGTTCCATCAACCGATCAAGCAAGCGGTCTCGCCATTCGATGTCGACAAAGTAGTTGAGCATCCGCTTGAATTCCGTGGTGGCCTCGTCATTCGTCTGGCTGCGGTACGTTTTGTGCTGGAATTCCGCCACATGGTCGGAACGTAGCATCCGGGGTTCGACCATTGCCTCCAGTTCGGCCAGCATGGCCATGCCGCCATGGCGCCCCAGCAGGTAATGCACCCTGTGCACATCCAGCATTCCCCCGCCGGCGTACATGCCTGTGGGCACGTAAAAGAGCCCCCACAGCCCACGCAGCCGCAGTTCCGGCAGAACATGACGGTAATGATCGTCGATAGCGTCGTCGAACGTCAGCACCACGCCCTTGTCGGGAATGGGCCCGCCATCGAATACGGCCAGAAAATCCTCCCGCGTCACAAACCCCTCATCGGCGGCGAAGAAATCCAGTTGCTTACGAAAATCGTCGATATGCAGGTACCGCGAAAACGGCAAATCCGCCGGCGTCGGCCGCACATAGTGGTACATGATGGCCTTCATGCACCGCCCCCCGCAAGGCCGGGATTGACAAGGATCGGCGCCCCTGCGTCCCGCGCCTCTTGGTCGCGCAAATACGCGCTGATCATGCCGCTTTCGAGGTTGGCGTACAGGCGTTCCAAACTTTCTTCGACAAAATCGTTGCGCTTGTACAGTCGCGCGCTTTCCGGGATCGGCAGTTGCCCCATCGGCTGCAGCGCCTTGAAGTTGCGCACCAGCTCGATATAGGCCGCGACCATGTCTGAAATCAGCCGGTTACCGATTTGATGCGGCGAATCGCCAGGAATCACGCGGGCGCGGATTTGATGGATGATCTCGCCGGTGTCGATTCCCTCGTCGATATGCATGAAGGTGGCGCCGACGTATTCCGGCTCGCCGTTGATCAACGGCCAGAGGTTGGTGCCGCTGCCCCGGTAATAGGGCGACAGGCCCAGGTGAACATTGAGGAATCGCCCCTTGAACGTCCGCAACAGCGATCCGCGAATCAGGGAACTGCTGTAGCACAACAACAAATCCGGGTTTAGCTCCTCAATTCTCTGAATCATTTCCGGCGTATTCACGTCCCCCTTGGGGATGTGGAGCGGATTGGAACGGTCGGGCGTCAAGCTGACGAAAGACGAAAAGAAATCCTGCTCACTCTGCTCACGTCCGGTGACATGCATTTCGCGAAGCCGTGTAGACAGTCCGTCATCCTTTTGGCGCAGGATGCGGCTGCGCAGGCTTTTTTCCTCACCCTCGCATACCGACAACAGAACCTCGATACCGTCGGCCAGACCGAAAGCCTTGCGAAGGAAGCTGTGACGCAATTCGCTGCCCGTTAAAATGACGACACGCATGCTGTTCAACTCATCCCGAAGATTAGGCGCCCCCAGGTCACCCTCCCGAATTTCCATGACTTGTATACGCTAACGAGGAGGAAAACACCAATATATGTTCATGACATGAACGCAGGCTGGCGCGGCAACACGACGGTGCTCACGAAACCGGCCTCATTGCTTCCAATGACCATCGAACGACGATTTGCGCCCGCCAAGCGCGGCCAGCAGCCCCTGGATGTTTCCCCGCAGGCGATCCAGGCGCGGACCATCCGGATGACGGACCAGAGCCAGCAGGTTCAGGGTAACTTGGCCGAACATGCCCCAGGCCACCCATGGCGCGGAAAGGTTTTTGTGTTTGCCGGCGAAATACAGCCGGTTGAACACCTGCTGGCGGCCGAATTCGAACTGCCGGGTCAACGGCATGGGGTGGGAAAAATGCCACAGCTGGGCGTCGCCGACCACGAACAGGCGATGCTTGCGGCTGACCCGGTAGCTGTAGTCCAGATCCTCGAGAAAGCCGTATCCGATATACCATTCGTCATAGGAAAATTCGTCGATGACGCCACGCCGCCACATGGTCGCCCCGCCGTACAGCCATTCGGTTTCGATGGTTTGCGTGACGTACGGAATCTGGCACGGAAAGCCTGACGGCAGGACCCGCCCCGGAGGGTTGCCGGACATGCGGAAGAACCGCAGCAGAAAGCTGTCCCTGGCCACCGGCTGGTTGATGATGGAAAAGGATGCACCACCCACGTCGTCGCCCGCCCCGACCCAGAACGCCGCCATGCGTTCCGTGGTTTCTGGCTCCAGGACCAGATCATCGTCCATGTATCCCGCCACCGTGATGTCATCGGTCAACGCCGCCATGCCGGCATTGCGCTGGCGGGCCAGCGACGGCGGGAATTCCCGCACGTAGGTCAGCGGCAGATCCGCGAACGCGTCGCAGATGTTCTTCACCGCCGGATCGCTGCCGTCGACGATGATCACCTGGTCCGGCATGCGGGTCTGGCGCGTCAGGCTGTCCAGAAACTTTTCCAAGTCATCCGGATGGTCCTTGGTCGGCACCACATAGGCGAGCTTCAGGGTATCTGTCACGTTCAGGATTCCGCGAATTTTCGGTGGTCGAGCCCTGCCACCACCTTGGATTCCCCATATTGGCGGCCCGGAATGTTGGACCATACCAGGGCGTTGGGGAAGTCATAGAGCTGGTCGCACCCGGCGCAATACGGGATGTCGTCGAACCGTTCCTCGCGGTGCGCGGCACGCAGCGCCTCATAGGGCTCGCCGCACACCACTTCGGCGATCGATTGGCTGTCGAGGTGCCCGAGGACCGCCTGAGAGTCCTTGCCCAACACCATACAGCACGCCACCACGGCGGCGTTGTGCCCTTCCAGCCCGCCAGCGCGCACCTGCAGGAGCGGCGAAAACGGCCGTCCACAGGAGCGGCGCTTCGGCCGCCCCTGGCTGGCGGCCCGGTCAAATCCGCCGGTGTATTCGCCCGACCAGTTGTGCATCATCCAGATTTCCGCGAACCCGCCGGTGTATGTCACCCAGTTCGTTTGGTACGCCGCGACCTCGTCCTCGATACGCTCGGCGTCGGTCACCAAGTGGTAGAGATGCAGTTGCGAGCTACCGCCCAGTTCCGCGTTGAGCTCGACAAAGCGCCGCGCGTTAACCCGCACGTCCTCGAACAGGTCCTTGCTCATCCAGCGCTGGTAGCTGTCCCGGTCGTAGCCGATCACGGAAAAGCGCAGGACGTCGATCTTGGCTTCGATCAAACGGCGCGCCAGCTCCTCGGTCAGTTTGGAGCCGTTGGTGAACGAAATGCATTTCAGCCCGCGGTCCTTCACCACGCGGACGAAGTCGGGCATGTTGGCGTTCAGCGACGGCTCGCCGGAACCGTGCAGGGACACGGACTCCAGCCCGTAGGCCATGGCGTCGTCGACCACCTTCTCGAACACGTCGAGCGGCAATTTTTTGAGGAAATCCTTCTCGCGCCCGTCGACTTGCGGGCACATTTCGCATTTGTAGTTGCAGCCGCCGTTCAGCTCCATGTCGAGCTGCTTGACCTGCAGGGATTCGGGGATGGGCATTCCTAGCCTTTCCGCTGTTCAGTCCGCGCGCGTCGCCAACAGGGCTTCGACGCGGGCAATGTCTTCGGGGTGATCGACGCCGATGGACCCCGGGGGCACGGCGACGCAGGCAATGCGTTCGCCGCGTTCGATGAAGCGCATCATCTCGATGCTTTCGGCGCGTTCCACCGGGCCGCGTCCGCGGCTGCTGAAGCGCGCCAACGCCGCAGGTGTCAGGGCATAAAGCCCGACGTGGACGGTATGGGCGAACCCCTCGACAAAGGTGCACGGCACCGGCAGACGCGACAAGGTCAGCACACAGCCGTCCAGCGTCGGCACCAGATGCACCACCGAAGTCGAGGCCAATTGCTCCGCACTCGCCCCTTCGACATAGGCGTTGGAGACGTCAATACCGCGTTCCCGGGCGTCGATCAAACACTTCACCACGGCGTCGATGCCCGCGGGGTTGATCAGGGGCTCGTCGCCCTGGACGTTGACGAAGATGTCGGCCTCGCGCCGCGTCGCCACCTCCGCCAAACGGTCAGTGCCGGTGTTGTGGTCGGAACGGGTCATTTCCACGTCCAGACCGTGTTCCCGGCAGTATTCTGCGATACGCTCGTCGTCGGTGGCGATGACGCAGGCATCCACGCTGGACGCTCTTTGCACGCGGTCCCACACCCGGTGCACCATCGCTTTCCCGGAGATTTCCGCCAACGGCTTACCAGGAAAGCGGGAAGACGCCCAACGCGCCGGGATGACGGCGAGTACGTTCATGGCGCGTCCTTGCGGTAAATGACGTTGCGCATCGTTCCCTCCAGGCGACCCTCGAGCACCGGCTTGAAGCCAAATTCAGCCAACAGCCCGTCAGCCTCCTCGCGTTCGTTCTGTTCAAGTTCCACCAATAAATGGCGCAAGCTGTCCATCCTCAGGGTTTCCCCGGCGCCACGCAGGATATCCAGCTCAGGCCCATCGACATCGATTTTCAGATGGGTGGGACGCGGCAATCCCGGTGCGGCGGCAAGCACCGCATCCAACGATTTGATCACCAATCCCTGGCGATGCTGGTGTTGACCCGGCGGCACATGGCGATCCCCATGAAGCGCGCCGCCTGCCTGCAACCCCTTTAGCCGAAAGTCGATAACGGCGTCACCCGTTCCCAAGCCGATGGCGAACGGCGTTGCCCTTTCGGAAAACCCGTTGTCGTTCAGATTTTGGTTCAAGCGCGCGAAATTCAGGGCTTCCGGTTCGAAACACACCGCCGAAACGGAACCGGGATGAATATGCAGGGCGTATAGGGAATACACGCCGATATTCGCGCCGACGTCGTAAAACACGCTGCCGCTTTCAATGGTACGGTCAAGCCAATCGATGGTTTCCGGCTCCTTGGTCAGAACCGTGTCCATCCGCCACCGTTCCAGGCTGTTGCCCATGCGCATGGTGTAGAAACCATGCCTGTTGGTGATTTTACGGCGCTCGTCGATGCTTTCCATCGCCACGGCAAAAGCCGCCTGGAGCTTGCGGCCGCCATTAGCCGCCCAAGACGTCGACCGCCGCGTCGATGCGGCAATGAACGAACGCAATCCCATCAGCTGTGCAGAATGTTGAAGTGGGTGTCGTAGTGCTTGAAGATCGCCGGGCGCCAATAAAACATGGAGCCTCGCCCCTCAACCATGGCGCAGGACGCTTCCTGGTTATCCCAGGTGAACAGCCCCAATCCCCGAGGGGCGATCTTGAGAACCTGCCGGCCAATCTTAGTGCGGTTTACATCGAACAGAATGACTTCCATCTCCCGCTCTTCGGGTGACGGATTGGTGAACGTCATTTCGAAACGTCGGCAATCGTCGAAGCGGCACTGGATGCGATAGGGCAAAACCTTGTCCAGGCGGCCATGCGCATAATCCATCGTTCCGCTTGGCGACATGGAAAGAGCGTGAAGGTTGCCGTGAACCGAACTCCAGAGATCGTCCTGCTTGCGCTTGAAAGACAAATATCCCCGTTCCGCCAGATGGGTGCCGGTGGCGCGTAGCCGGCTGGCGACCGCGGGGGCGGAATGGAACACGGAAAAGGTCCCCGCCGGTCCCGCGCCTTCGGGCAGGTAATCGCCGATCACGATGGGGCGCACCTCGAACGGCGCAAGTGCAAAGGTGTGACGCGCCAGTTCCCGCCCGCCCATGGCGAACAGCACCAGCGTGATGGTGTCTTCGGGCGCGGCGTCGGAAAAGACCAACGACGCCGTGTTGGTGATGTCGAAGCGGGTATCCCAAACCTCGTCATTGCGCCAAGGAAACATGTCGCTGACCCCGGCGTCCTTGGACGCGGGACGGATGTTGATGGGCGGATGATAGTGCAGAGCCGTGCGCAATACGTCGCC
>JADGBG010000091.1 GCA_015231605.1 Alphaproteobacteria bacterium
GGCGTAGGTCACGCCGTCTTCGGGCTGGGGCGTGGGTGTCAGAGTTCCGGCCGCGATCCCGGCCAGCGCTTCGACGATCAGCCGCGCGCCCATGGCCGACAAGGCATCGTGCAGGTCGCGGGCGGTCGTCGTCTGCGAAATCGCGCAGGTCTCGGACAGCACCATCGGTCCGGTGTCCAGCCCTTCGTCCATGCGCATGATGGTGACGCCGCTTTCGCGGTCGCCCGCTTCGATGGCGCGCTGGATGGGGGCCGCGCCGCGCCAGCGCGGCAACAGCGAGGCGTGGATGTTGAAACAGCCCAGCCTGGGCGCGTCCAGCACCGACTTGGGCAGGATCAGGCCATAGGCCACCACCACGGCGGCGTCGGCGCCGAGTTCGGCGAAGGCGCGCTGTTGGTCCTCGGTTTTCAGGGTGAGCGGGGTGCGGACCTCGATGCCGCGCGCCTCGGCGAAGGCGTGCACCGGGCTGGGGGTGAGCTTCTGTCCCCGTCCGGCCTTGCGCGGCGGCTGGCTGTAGACGCACGCAACCTCGTGGCCGGCGTCCAGCAGGGCCGCCAGCGCGGCCACCGAGAAGTCGGGCGTGCCCATGAACACCAGGCGCATGACGTCGTTTCCCTTTCGCCGCCGGGCTCAGACCGTGGCGGGTTGGCCCTTGCGCGCCTTTTGCAGCTTGCGCAGGATCATGTTGCGTTTCAGGCCGGACAGGTGATCTACGAACAGGACGCCGTCCAGGTGGTCCATCTCGTGCTGGACGCAGATGGCCAGCATGCCGTCGGCCGTCAGTTCGCGGATCTCGTTTTCATGGTCCAGATAGCGCACCCGCACCGTTTCCGGACGCTTCACGTCGGCGTATTGCTCGGGCAGCGACAGGCACCCTTCCTCGTAGGTGGTTTCGTCTTCCGAGGCGTATACGATTTCCGGGTTCGCCATGCGGATGGGGTTGGGATCTTCGTCCTTGCCCGCGATATCGACGACGATGACGCGCTTTCTCACGCCGACCTGCGTTGCCGCCAGGCCGATGCCGCGCGCGTCGTACATGGTCTCCAACATGTCGTCCATCAGCTGGCGGATTTCCGCATCGACCGTGTCGACGGCGTCCGCCCTGGCCTTGAGGCGCGGGTCCGGGGCGACGAGAATAGGCAGTCTGGCCATGAGCCGGTTCCGTATCGTGTGTTCGCAACTGGGGTAGGACTTAAGGGGCCGGGGGCGTTCCGTCAAGAAAACTTGCCTTTCAATTGCGGGGCGCGCGCCTATATGGTGGTAAAGGTTCTGAAATCGTGACGTGGGGGTCCGGCATGCGCGCACTGCTCCATTACGCCGTCACCATGGTGGTGATTCCGGTCTACGGCATTCAGGTGTGCCCGTTCATCGAAAGCCTGAGCCCGGTCCAGGTCGCCTGGCCGATCGTCGGCCTGTTGGCCCTGCAATTCGCCATCCGCGCTCCGCTGCGCGCCCGGATGGTGGGCGGCGCGGCCGCGAAGGGCCGGGTGGCCCGCGCCTTTTGGCTGGAACTGGGTTTATTCGTCGCCTCCGCCCTCGGATTGACGGCGTTCAACGCCGTGGTCCACGGATTTCCGGTGGAAAGCGGCCTCAAGGTCCTGGTGGGCATCGCCGGGCTGGGATTCTTCGCCGCCACCGACATCGCCTTGGCCGAGGAGCGCGCCCTGGCCCGGGACATCGCCCAGGGGGGCGAACCGGTCGCGGTGGACGGCGGGCATTTCCCCATGACGGCGAAGATGATGGCGTTCGCCGTGGTGTCGGTGGTGGTTCTGGTCACCGTGTTCATGCTGTTGGTGGTGAAGGACCTGGACTGGATCGTGGAGGTGGGCGCGACCATCCCGCTTTCCGACGCGCGGCTGTCGATTCTCAAGGAATTCGCCTTCATCCTGGCGGTGGCCCTGCCCCACGCCATCAACGTCATTCGGTCGTTTTCTCTGAACCTCCATCAGGTTCTGGCCTTGCAGAACGGGGTTCTGGGGGCGGTGACGGGGGGGGATTACACCCGCCACGTTCCGGTCGCGCGCAACGACGAATTCGGCCTGATGGCGGCGCGCACCAACGTCATGGTGGAGCGTATCCGGGCGCACGCCGAGGAACTGGCGCGCACCCGCGACGTCACCATTCTGTCGCTGGCGAGCCTGGCGGAAACCCGCGACAACGAAACCGGCGCGCACATCCTGCGCACCCAGCGTTACGTTCGCGCTCTAGCCCGCCATCTCAGGGATCATCCCAACTTCCGGGACGCCTTGGACGAGGAAACCATCGATCTGTTGTACAAGTCCGCGCCGCTGCACGACGTCGGCAAGGTGGGCATACCCGATCGGATCCTGCTCAAGCCCGGCAAGCTCGACGACGACGAATTCGCCATCATGAAAACCCACGCGACGCTCGGCGCGGACGCCCTGGCGGTGGCGGAAAAGGAGCTCGGCACCAATTCCTTCATGCGGTTCGCGCGGGAAATTTCCGCGACCCACCACGAAAAATGGGACGGCACGGGTTACCCGAACGGCCTCAGGGAAACGATGATCCCGCTCTCGGGCCGCCTGATGGCGGTGGCGGACGTCTACGACGCGCTGATTTCCAAACGGGTCTACAAGCCCGCCTTCCCGCACGAAAAGGCCATGGAGATCATCCGCGAGGGACGCGGACGCCATTTCGACCCGGACGTGGTCGACGCCCTGGACGCGGTCGAGGCGGAGTTCAAGTCCATCGCCGCCGCCTACGGCGACCAACACACGCGGGCGGAGTGATTATCCCAGGACTTGCGTAAGACAGGTCCGCAGTTCGTCCAGGGAGAAGGGCTTGGTGATGGCGGCGTCGGCCCCGGTCTTGTCCCGCATGTCCAGGGCGTCCAGGTCCTGCCCGCCGCCGGACATGGCGACGACCTTGAGGTCGCGGTGGGCCGTTTTCAATTCGCGGATGGTTTCCGCGCCGTCCTTGCGCGGCATGATCAGATCGCAGAACACCACGTCGAATCTTTCGGCGGCGCATTTTTCGACGCCCTCGATCCCGTCCAACGCGCCGCGGGCGTCATGGCCCATCGCCTGAAACGCCGTCAACAGGGAAAATCGGACCTGATCGTTGTCTTCGATCACCAGGATGTGCGCCACAAATACTCTCCGTGGAGGCCGTGCAAACCGCCCCTATTCCTTGGGGGGAGCCTGCAAGGGAATGAAGACCTCGATCGTCGTGCCGACGTCCAGGGTGCTGTCGATGGCGATGCCGCCGCCATGATTTTGAACGATTCCATATGCCGAAGCAAGCCCAAGACCGGTTCCGGCGCCGACCGCCTTGGTGGAAAAGAACGGATCGAAGACGTGTTGCAGGATTTTGGGATTGATGCCGTGTCCGGTGTCGGCCACCAGGATCTTGGCATAGCCCAGGGGATTTTCAGGCTCCCCGCCGCGCAAGCGGCCCTTGGCGTGGTCCGTGCGCGACAGGCCGAGCGTGATCGTGCCCGGCAGGGAATCCAGCGCGTCGGCGGCGTTGCTCAACAGGTTCATCACCACCGTCTGCATTTGCGCCGGATCGGCGTGGACCCAGAAATCGCCGGGCTCGGACGCGTGCTCCAGCTGCGCCGTGGCCGGAAGGGTGTGGGAGGCCAGGTCGGCGCAGGCGTCCAGAATGTCGCGCATGTTCAGGCGCTGCTGGGTCGGTTTTTCCTTGCGGCTGAACGCCAGAATTTGATCGATCAAGGTCTTGGAACGCTGCGCCGTGACGAAAATGGTGTCGGCCCGCTTCCAGTTGGGATCATCCTTGTCGAAATCGCCGCGCATCAATTCCGACAAAATCAAGGTCGGCTGTAACATGTTGTTGAAATCGTGCGCGATGCCGCCCGCCAGCTGACCCAGGGATTCCATTTTCTGATTGTGGGCGATCTGTTCGCGAAACAGGTTGAGTTCGGTTTCCACGCGCTTGCGTTCGGTGATGTCGAACAGGTTGGTGCACACCGCCGGTTCGCCGTCCCAATCGATGAGGAAGGATCGGTTGTTGAGCCAGATTTCAACGCCGTCCTTGCGCAGGCCGCGGTATTCGTAATCCAATGGGACGTCCTCGCCGCGCAGGCGCGCTTCGTGATAGCCCAGGATGCGGTGCCGTTCGCCGGGCGCGATGAGATCCATGAACGTGCCCTTGTCGAAGATCTCCCGGGGCGAGGCGTACCCGAACATGTCCGCGAGACGTTGGTTGATCATCAACGGCCGCATGTGGCGATGCACGATGATGCCCTGGCTGGAATTCTCGATCAGGGTGCGGATGCGCCGCTCGCCGCCTTGCGCGGCCTCGACGCTGCCTTCCAGGCGGCGCTGCATCCCGGTGAAGGCGCGCGCCAGAACGCCGAATTCGTCATTGCGATCTGACCCCGGCAACGGCGCCGAGGCGGCGCCGGGAACCTGCCGCAAACCCTGGATCATGGTCAGCACGGGGTTGAGAACCGTGCCGCGCATCATCACATAGACCAACAGCAGGGACAGGAACAACAGCGCGACATAGGCCGCGACCATGAGCTTGCTGAAGGCGCCGACGTCGGCGAAAACGAGCCGTTCCGGCACCACCGCCACAACCGTCCAGAACGTGTCGGGCATGTGAAACGTGGTGACGATGGCGGGCGCGTTCAGCAGCATGTCCCGTTCGACGCGGGTGTGGCGGGTCTGGGCGACGTTCCCGCCCTCCCCGCTCTGGGACAGGGTCAGCATGGCGGTGATCAATTCGGCTTCTTCCTGGTTGATCTGATAGCTGTCCGCGTCGATGCGCCCGGCGAGGTCCGCGTCGAAGCCCTCGCCCTGACGGACCGCGCGCAGGATGGCGGCTTTCTGTTCTCTCAGCAGGGCCTCGATGGGGCTGAATTCCGGATGCTGCTCGCGCATCCGCTGCGCCGTGACGAATTCCTCGATGGTTTTTCCATCGGCGGAGCGGAACAGCACCTTCGCCCGATCCGGGTCGGGGAAAGACAGGAACTTGTTGTTGCGATCCAGCGCGAAGACGTACCCGCCCAGTTCGCGCCCCATGCGCGCCATCATGTCGTGAAGGCCGGTCAGCTTCATGTCCACGGTGGCGACGCCCAGGACCGCACCGTCCCGGTGCATGGGGACGGTGCAGGTCACCATGGGTTCCAGCGAATAGGGGTCCATGTAGGACCGCGACCAGAAACAGTGATGGCCGGTTACGTGTTTTGCGGGAACGTACCATTCCTCGTGATGATACCCCGGTCCGTTCGGGTCGTTGTAGTCGTCGTAGTATTTCAAGGTCCCGTTCGGCTCGCGCCCCCAAAACAGGCTGGCCCGTTCGCGCGCGGGGTCGAACCCGCGCGGTTCCGGCCACAGGCCGCCCCCGGCGATGATGTCGCGGTGCGACACCTTGTTCAGGATGTGGGGGATGGCGCGCCTGTAGAGGTCCCGGTCGTAGGGGACGCTTTCCCCGAAGTCGGCCAGCGCTTCGGTCAAGGCATCCACATAGGCCACCTGCTGCCCCAAGGCGGTGACGATGCGCATGCCGGCCTGCTCGATGGTCTTGGCGCTGCGCTCTTCCAAGATCGTGCGTCCCGCGGTCTGCACCAGGCCGACCGCCAGCGCGACCATGGCCAGATAGACGGCCATCAGAATCGCGGCGAACTTCACGGTGATGGAGTTGAGCCATTGAACCTGCATGGACGCATTTTTCCGTCGCTCGAGGGGGCAAGTCAACCGAATTGCCTTCGCGCGCCGTTTCGGGCAAGGTTCGGCGATGGACACCATGCAACTCGTGATTCTGGTTCTGGCGGGTGCGGCCCTGGCCGTGGCTTTGTGGGCCGCGGCGGCGCGGCGCGGTTCGGGCGCGGACGGCGGCGACCAGGAATGGGCCTTGGAAGGCGCGTTGAAACAACTGGCGCTGGCCCAGGCCGAACTCACCGGGCGGTTGCAGGCCATGGGCGAGAGCCAGGCCCAGATGTCGCGCACCATGGAGGAACGCCTGGACGCCGTGACCCGGCGGTTGGGCGACGGCCTCACCGAACACAGCCAGCGCACCGGCGACGTCATCAAGCAGGTGCACGAACGTCTGGCGCTGATCGACGCGGCGCAGAAAAATCTCGCCAGCCTCACCGACCAGGTGGTGGGCTTGCAGGAAATCCTGTCCAACAAGCAGGCCCGCGGCGCGTTCGGGGAAATCCAGTTGAACGATCTGGTTTCCGACGTGCTGCCGCCCTCGGCCTATGAATTCCAGGCGACGCTGAAGAACGGCAAGCGCGCGGACTGCCTGTTGAAGCTGCCCAATCCGCCGGGGGCCATCGTCATCGATTCCAAATTCCCCCTGGAAAGCTATCAGGCGGTGCGCGCGGCGCGCGGGGACGAGGAGCGGGTGCGGGCGCTCCGCGCCTTCGGCACCGACGTCATGACCCACGTGCGCGCCATTGCCGAAAAATACATCGTGCCCGGGGAAACGGCGGAAAGCGCGCTGATGTTCCTGCCGTCCGAAGCCGTATACGCCGAACTGCACGCGGCCCTGCCGGACGTGGTGGAAAAGTCCTACCGCGCGCGGGTGTGGATCGTTTCGCCGACCACCTTGATGGCGACGCTGAACACGGTGCGCGCGGTGCTGAAGGACGCGCGCATGCGCGAACAGGCCGGCGTCATCCAGGTCGAGGTCCTCAAGCTGTTGGAGGATGTGGCGCGCCTTGATCAGCGGGTCGAAAAGCTGGGAACCCACTTTTCACAGGCGCAAAAGGACGTGGCCGACATCCAGATTTCGTCGTCCAAGATCGCGCGGCGCGCCGAACGCATCGAGGATATCCAATTGCAGGACGCCAACGTGGCCGAGGACCTGCCCCCGCGCGTGGCGTCCGGGGACACCTGAGCCATTTATTCGATGTAGCCGGAAAACAGGTCGGGCTGGCGCAGGTCGGCCTGATCGGCTTCGGCGGGCAGACGGCAGGTGATGGTGAGGCCCTTGCCGGGACGGCCCGCCAGTTCCATCTGCCCGTTGTGCACTTCCACGAACCGCGCGATCATGGCCAGACCCGTCGGCGGGCCGTCGCCTTCGGCGCGCGTGACGTCGCCGTCGGCGACGGAAAACGTCACGTCGGTGACGTCGCGTCCGGCGGACACGCGGACCGTGCCGCCCTGGGGCGTGCGGGCGACGGCCGTACTGACCAGGTTGTAGAGAACCTGTTTCAGGCGTTTGCCGTCCGCCACCACCCAACCGGCGTCCCCGGCGCAGTCCAACGTGACGTCCACGCCTTTCTTGCGCGCGCGTTCGCGCACCAGATTGATGACGGTGGCCATCAAGTCGGCGACGTCGACGGTGTCGAGTTCCAGCGTCATCAGGCCCTGTTCGATGGACGACAGGTCCAGCATGTTGTCGAGGATCGCCGCCAGTTCCTCGGCGTTTTCCAGGATGGCCCGGCTGCTGAACCGGACGGCGTCGTCCGCGTCGCCGCCGGAATGGTCTTCGGCCAGAATGCGCGCGCGCGCCGTGATCACGTCGAGCGGCGCGCGGATTTCCTGGTTGATGCCGCCCAGGAATTCGGCATTGAGCACGTTGGCCTCGGCCATGGCGTGGGCGCGCTGCAACAGGGCGCTTTCCACGCGGGCGCTGTCGGTGACGTCGAGGTAGCTGAGCAGGACGGCCCCGTCCGGCAACGGCACCTTGGCGAAATCCAGCACCATCCCGTCGACGAGGGTGACGCGTCCCCGGTCCGCCGCGCGGTTCATCAGATTGGCGGTCATCTGCTTGTCGTCGAGCGGCGTCTGGTCTTCGTCCCATTCGATCTGGGGATTGATGTGGCCGACGAACGCCGCCAGGCGCAACGGCTGGCCGGGATCGAAGTCGCCCAGTTTCCAGATCCGCGCGAAGGACGGGTTCATCAGGCGCATCTGTCCGTCCGCGCCGAACACCGCCACCCCTTCGTACAGATTGTCCAGGGTTTCGCGCTGCACCGCGCCGAGCGTCTTGTAATTGCGTTCCAGGTCCAGCTGGCCGGTGACGTCCTCGTAGATGAACACCAGCCCGCCCAAGGGGTGCGGGCTCGCCACCGTGCGCAAGGTCGTGCCGTCGGGCAGGTGCATGAGGGACTCCCTGGGGGCGTCGATCACGCCGAACAGCGCCGACTGCTCGTCCTTGAATGCGCGAAAGTCCGCGACCTCGGGCAAGCGGCGCAGTTCGCGCAGCCGCTCCAGGACTTCCATGTAGGTGGGTTCGTCCTCCAGCCACGAGGCGTGCAGGCCCCATAGCCTGGCGTAGGCGGAGTTGAAGAATTCCAGCTTCTGGCCGGCGTCGAAGATCGCGATGGCGGTGGCCAGGGTCTCCAGCACTTCGTTCTGCGCCCGGATGTGCCGGGCGAAGGCGCTTTCGGTTTCCTCGGCCCGGGTCAAATCATGCGCCACGCCCAACGTCGCGCCGCCGCCCAACGGGGTTTCGATGATTTCCACCATGCGCGGTTCGCCGTCGCCGGATGACAGCAGATGGCGTTCGCTGACCGTTCGCGGGGCGTCGTCTTCTTCCCCCGACAGGGCGCGCCGCGCCAGGTCCAGCGCCGCTCCGGCGACGCCCAGGGTTTCGGCGGCGGCGTTGATGGCTTGGATGCCCTGGTCCGGCCCGCCGCGCAGCCACGCCGGGAAAGGCATCGCGCGGACCAGTTCGCGGGGGTCCACGCACGTCCCGTTCCCCGAGGCCGAGAGGTGCGAGATGTCGCGCATCCACAACACGTCGGCCAGGGTGTCGTGATCCGCGCCGCCGGTCTGGTCGCCGACGCCCGCGCGCACGCCCACCACCAGAAGGCGGCGCGCGCCGTCCCGGGTGGAGACCACGCAGTCAAAGGGTTCGCCCCGCGTGCGCAACCGGTGCGCCGCGCCCATCAGGGTCTTGGCGTCGTCGCCGTCGAAACAGTCCATGATGGCGCGGAAATTGGAGCGAATCCCGTCGCGCAGTCCCAGCAGTACCGCCAGACGGCGCGAACAGGCTTCGGAATTGTTGGCGACGATCCACAGAAACAGTCCGTCCGGCGCGCTGGCGAGGATTTCGTGGCTGATCTCGGCGTCCGACAGGGTGCGTTCGGGCAGGGCGCCGAGGCGTCTCAGGCGGGTCCAGAAGTGGATCGCGCTCAGCCCCAGGACCAGGGCCAGCCCGGCCATGGTCAACGCCAGCAGCGGCATCGAACTGGAAAGGGTTTCGGCCAACGTCGTCCCGCCCATGGTTCAGCGAATCCAAGCTCTTGTTGGGATGGTAGGCTTCATGCGCGCCCGCGGCAACCCGCAAGCGCGCATGGGAAATGCGTTAACGGGCTGCTGAAAACCTCAAAACATCGTCATCCCCGCGAAGGCGGGGAGCCAGACGGTGACGGACAAGAGCAAGGCGGTCCCGTCCAATATACGGATATCCCTGGATTCCCGCCTTCGCGGGAATGACGGTGTGGTTTGTGTTTCGAGTCAGACGTCACGATCAGGGGCTTTGCCGCAGCCTGTCAAAGCGGGGTTACGGGGCAATACCCGATCACGCCCAACACATGTTCGACCGTGCCCGTGGCGCCGCCCAGCGGAAACATCATCAGCCGATAATTCACCATGAGCCCCAAAGATGAAATCCGGCACGTGCCGCTGTTGGAGATCGGCATCACGTGTTCCACGACCGCTCTGACCAAGTCCGTGAAGTTCTGGTTGAGGGGATAGGGAAGGTGGGCGGTGACGTCGTCCAACCGCTCGCCCCCGCAAAAGGCGGCGAAGGATTCCCCGGCCATTTCCAGCGATGGAGCCTTTTTCCGGTCCTGGTGGGCGAGAACGAAGATGTGAGGGCGGATGTCGTCGTCCACGCCGGTGCTCATCATGTCCTGCTCGGCGGGCATGAGATCCTCGCCGCGCAGCACTTCCCACCGCGCCAGGACCCGACACACGGCCCGGCGTTCCATGTGCCCCCCCGAGCACACATCCGCTGTATCGTGTTCGCCGTTCATCGGCAACCTCCTGCGCCATTCTGGCGGCACCCCAGTTGTTTAGAATAATTATCGTTGAATTTTACGGTGTGACGGACGTCACAGGAGGGCGGTTTTTTCCGACATGGGGGGAAGGGGCGGTCAGGGCGTCGGTTCGTCCTGCATGTCGCTGATGTCCTCGTCGGTGAGGGCCACCATGCCTTCGACCTCCTTGTCGGCGGCGTCGCGCGCGCCGTAGAGCGCTTTCGCCATGTCCGAGAGGCGCCGGATCACGTCCTGGGCGTAATCGAGGTCGTTCATCAACGACGACGCCATGATGGCGGTGATGCGCTTGTCGCGAATCAGGTCGTCGAGGGCGTTGCGCACGGTGTGGATGTTGTCTTCGATGGCGATCTTGAAATCATCGAGCGCGAGAACATCGCGCTGGTCCTCATCCTGGATGGCCAAATCGTGGATGGCCCGCATCAGGCCCGCGACATGGGCGCGGATGGCGTTGTATTGATCCCGGATGTCGGCGTTGTCGGCGTTCATGTAGACGAGCGCGTTCTTGCGCAGGTGCTGAATGCCCTTGACCCCGGCGACGATGGCGTGGCTGGCTTCGCGCAGTTCGTAAAGGCGCGCGCCGAATTCCGCCGGAAGGGACGTGTGCGCCTTGCTGATGAAGTCGAGAATGTCGGCGTAAAGCGGCTTCACGGTCGCGGCGTAGGCCTGTTCCAACTCATAGGGCGATTTGCGCTTGGCGCTGCTCTCGACGTGCTGGGCGAGGTCCCCGTCCCCTTCCACGGCGTGCCGTTCCAGGTTGAGCCCGCGCGTCATGACCTCCAGCGCGTTGTCGTAGAGATGGATGGTTTCCTGGTGCACGGCGTTGATCAGCGTTTCGGGGAACTCGAACGCGTTGTCGGAAATGTAGCGCGGTTCCACGGCCTTGACCTTCGGCTTGGGGATGGCGCGCTGCAGGGCGTTCACCAGTTGGTTGGTGAACGGGACCATCACCGCCACCCCGATGACGTTGAAAATGGTGTGGAACACCGCCAGCTTCAGCGCGTAGTCGTCCGCCGGGATGCCGACCGTGGCCGAGATTTCCTCCACCGCCCAGACGAACTGGGGGATGAAGACGATGGCGATGGCCCCGGTGACGACGTTGAAGACAAGATGCGCCGCTGCCAGCCGCTTGCCCTGGTAGTTGGAGCTCATGTCCCCGATGATGGCGGTGATGGGGGTGCCGATGTT
>JADGBG010000092.1 GCA_015231605.1 Alphaproteobacteria bacterium
AAGGGCCTCAAGGGCGTGTTCGGCGCGTCGGGCCTCTATGTCCCCGGCATTGACCTGACGCTCAAGCCCGCCACCATCCGGGGCGTGGATTCCAACGGCATGATGTTGTCGGAACGCGAAATGGGCCTGTCCGACGAACACACCGGCATCGTGGAACTGAACCCCGACGTCCAGGCCGGGCAAAAGGCCGTCGACGTCATGGGTCTGAACGATCCGGTGATCGAAATCGCCATCACGCCCAACCGGGGCGACTGCCTGGGCGTGCGCGGCGTCGCGCGCGATCTCGCCGCAAGCGGTCTGGGGATGCTGAAGCCGCTCGGCGTCAAAACGATCGAGGGCCGGTTCGACAGCCCCATCAAGGTCAAGCTGGACTTCCCGGCGGACAAGGCCGACGCGTGCTCGCAATTCGCCGGGCGCTACGTGCGCGGCGTGAAGAACGGCCCGTCGCCGAAGTGGATGCAGGACAGGCTCCGCGCCATCGGGCTGCGCCCGATTTCGGCGCTGGTGGACGTCACCAACTATTCGACCATGGATCTGGGCCGCCCGCTGCACGTGTTCGACGCCGACAAGGTGACGGGCGACATCACCGCGCGGCTGGGCCGCGACGGAGAAACATTGCTGGCTTTGGATGGCAAGGAATACGCCATCGACAGTGAAATGTGCGTGATCGCCGACGACGCCAGGGCCGAGGCGCTTGCCGGCGTCATGGGCGGCGCGGAAAGCGGCTGCACCGAGGACACCGTCAACGTGTTCATCGAAAGCGCCATTTTCGACCCCGTGCGCACGGCGGCCACGGGCCGCAAGCTCAACCTGATGAGCGACGCGCGCTATCGCTTCGAACGCGGCATCGACAACGACTTCGCCGTGGACGGCTGCGAAAACGCCACCGCCCTCATCATGCGGCTGTGCGGCGGCGAGCCGTCCCACGCCCTGGTCGAAGGCGCGGGCCCCGATTGGCGGCGCGAGATCCCGTTCCGCCCGGCGCGGGTCGCCGAACTCACCGGCGTCGAGGTCGAGGAAGCCGAGATGGAGCGCATCCTCACCGTGCTGGGCTTCGTCGTTCACAAGGACAACGCGCACTGGAGGGTGGAAGCCCCGGCGTGGCGCGGCGACATGGTGGGCGAGGCCTGCGTGGTCGAGGAAATCGTGCGCGTGAACGGCTATCACAACATTCCGCACGTGTCGTTGCCGCGCGACGGCGCGCTGCCGCATCCGGCCGTCAGCCAGGATCTGCACCGCCGCCGCGTGGTGCGCCGGGCCCTGGCCGCGCGCGGCATGATGGAGGCGGTGACGTATTCCTTCCTGCCATCCGCCCACGCGGAGCTGTTCGCCCCCGAGGGCGGCGTGCCGGAGACGCTGCGCCTCACCAATCCCATTTCGGCGGACCTGGACGTGATGCGTCCGAGCCTTCTGCCCAACCTGCTGGCCGCGCTCGGGCGCAACGACGCGCGCGGCGTCGCGGACGGCGCGCTGTTCGAAGTCGGCCCCCAGTTCCGGGGGGACGGCGCGGACGACCAGGACGTGGTCGCCTCGGGCGTGCGCTCGGGCGCCATGGCGGATCGCCACTGGGCCGGCGGCGCGCGTGCCGTCGACGTGTTCGACGCCAAGGCCGATGCACTGGCGGCGTTGAAGTCCGCGGGCGCGCCGGTGGACAACCTGCAAGTCTTCGGCCCCGAGGACGGCGTGGCGTCCTGGTATCATCCGGGCCGGTCCGGCACGCTGCGCCTCGGCCCCAAGACGGTGCTGGCGAATTTCGGCGAAATCCATCCCCGCGTTCTCAAGGCGATGGACGTCAAGGGCCCGGTGGCCGCGTTCGAGGTGTTTCTCGAACACCTGCCCAAGGCCAAGACCAAGGCCAGCCAGGCCCGGCCGCTGGCGAAACTGTCGCAGTTTCAGCCGGTGTCGCGCGACTTCGCTTTCGTGGTGGGCCGGGCCGTGACCGCACAGCAGGTGCTGCGCGCGGCCGGGTCCGCGGACAAGACCCTGGTCAGCGGCGTTACCCTGTTCGACGTCTATGAGGGCGAAAAGGTCGGCCAGGGCCGCAAGTCCGTCGCCATCGAAGTGACGTTGCAACCCTACGCGGGCACGCTGACCGACGAGGACATCGAAACCGTTTCCGCCAAGGTCGTCGCGGCGGTCAAAAAGGCCACCGGCGGCGAGTTGCGCGGTTAACCTCTTCGCCCCGACACGTGGAACAAAAGGCGGTCCGACTTGACCGCCTTTTTTCGCCCGTATCTCTTGAAAAGACGCAAAAAACCATTGTAAGGGCGCTTTTTTGCGTTACATTCTCAAAGACCATTCTCCTTGATCGGAATCAAATCCGTGGCGCTGGGGAGTGCGAAACACAGGATAACCGCAACCAAGGGACCTGTGCGAACAAGGCCCCGCCGTGGCCGCAACTCTGCTTTCAGGGGGTACTCGAACCAATGGCACAAGATCGAAGCCTCACGGGTGTGGAACGCTTCTTCGACGATGACGAAATCATTGTCAGCAAGACCGACCTGACGGGTCGCATCACCTACGCGAACAACGTGTTTTTGCGCCTCGCCGGCATGACCGAGGCGGAAGCCATGGGGCAGCCGCACTCGTGCATCCGCAATCCGGAGATGCCGCGCGCCGTCTTCAAGCTGCTGTGGGACACCATCCAGGCGGGCAAGGAAATCTTCGCCTACGTGGTGAACCGCTCCAAGAACGGCGACCATTATTGGGTGCTGGCGCACGTCACCCCCAGCTTCGACGCCTCGGGTCAGGTCGTCGGCTACCATTCGAACCGCCGCACGCCCGACCGCAAGGTTCTGGAAACCGTGATCATCCCGCTCTACAAGCAGCTGCTGGCGATCGAAAAAAGTCACTCCAACAGCAAGGAAGGCATGAACGCGTCCTTCAACACGTTGGTCAAGCTGCTCAAGGAAAAGGGGGTCTCTTACGATGAGTTCATCTTCTCTCTCTAACGCCACCGTTTCCGTCGGCGTCTCCATCGCCGCCACCGCGCTGGCCGAGGTGGGCGCCATCGCGGGGCTGCCGACGGTCGTGACCGTCATCTTGGTGGGGATCGGCCTGGTCGCCGGCATCGCCGCCATCATCTTCGTCAACAAGGCGAGCGCCGAGCTGAAACGCACCGCCAAGGTTTGCGCCCGGGTCGACGCGGGCGACTTCGAAAGCCGCGTGCTGCACATCGTCGAAGGCGGCGCCATCGGCGAGCTCCAGCATTCGCTCAACGGCATGATCGACCGGTGCGACGCCTATGTGCGCGAATCCATGGCGTGCCTGGACTACGTCGCCAACAACAAATATTTCCGCAAGATCATCGGCAAGGGCATGCTGGGCGCGTTCCGCAACGCCGCCAACACCGTGAACGCCGCCACCGACACCATGAAGACCAAGGTGGACAATTTCACGGGCGTGGCCAACACCTTCGAGACCAACATGAAGTCCGTGGTCGACACCGTCGCGGCCGCCGCGACGGAGCTCCAGGCCACCGCGCAGGGCATGGAAAGCACCGCGTCCGCGACCAGCCAGCAGGCCACCAACGTGGCGGCGGCGGCGGAGGAAGCCTCCACCAACGTGCAGACCGTGGCGTCGGCGGCGGAAGAGCTGTCCAGCTCGATTTCCGAAATCTCGCGTCAGGTGTCGCAATCCACGCAAATCGCGGGCGCGGCCGTTGCCGAAGTGTCCGGCGCCAACGAAAAGGTGCAGGGTCTGGCCGACGCGGCGCAGAAGATCGGCGAGGTGGTGGCGCTGATCACCGACATCGCCGATCAGACCAACCTGCTGGCGCTCAACGCCACCATCGAGGCGGCGCGCGCCGGCGAAGCCGGCAAGGGCTTCGCGGTCGTCGCGTCGGAGGTCAAGAACCTGGCCAACCAGACCGCCAAGGCGACCGAGGAAATCTCGTCGCAGATCGGCGGCATCCAGGGCGCGACCCAGGAAGCCGTCCAGGCCATCGAAAGCATCGGCGGCACCATCAACAAGATGAGCGAGATCGCCTCGGCCATCGCCGCCGCCGTCGAACAGCAGGGCGCGGCGACCCAGGAAATCGCGCGCAACGTGGAACAGGCCGCGTCCGGCACCACGGAAGTAACCTCCAACATCGTGATGGTGACCCAAGCCGCCAACGAAACCGGCCACAGCGCCCACGACGTCCTACAGGCCGCCGGGGAGCTGTCCAAACAGGGCGAGGTCCTGGGCCAGGAAATGGACACCTTCCTGATCGCCATGCGCAAGGTCATCTGATCCACGCTTCGGCCGTCACATGGAAAACCGGGGCCCCGCGCCCCGGTTTTTTTGTCCGCGCCCTTTCCCCGCCCCATTGCCGCCCGGACCGGACGGGATCGCGCGCCCGCGATTATTGACGTTCATCAACAAAAATCCCGTCAGGGGCTTTCGCAAATACGAAATTCGTGCGATTCTAGGGATACGTTCGTATGAACGGCGTCATCGCTTGGCGCGCCCGGCGATTCTCGGGGGCAATGCGACGAAATCGTTGTCATCGCGCGCCATTTCCATGGGAGGGTACCATGCAACTTCACCGCAATCTGAAAACGCTCGCCAGCGCCGTCGTTTTGGCGGCCGCGTCCTTGTCGTTCTCCGCGCCCGGCGCGCAGGCGTCGAGCGAAGTCAGCTATAAAATGGATATCCAGCCGATCTTCGACAGCTTCTGCGTGATGTGCCACAATCCGGCCGGAAGCGGTTATGAAGCCAGCGGCCTGGATCTCAGCACCTACGAGGGCCTGATGAAAGGCACGCGGTTCGGCCCGATCGTCTCGGCCGGCGATCCGTTGACGTCCAACCTGATGGCCGTTTTGGAAGGGCGCACCGACGCCTCGATCACCATGCCGCACAGCGACCGGCGCGCCATGACCCAGGCCGACCGCCGGGTCCTGCGCACGTGGATCGTCGAAGGCGCGACCAAGCCGGCTTATGAAAACGGCCCGGAACAGGTCATGGCGGTTCTGTGCATGGACTGTCACACCGAAAACGGCAGCGGCTTGCAGGCCAGCGGCCTGGATATGAGCAGCTATGAAAGCCTCATGAAGGGCACCCGCCACGGTCCCATCATCGTGCCGGGCGATCCGCTCACCTCCAACCTGATGGTGCTGGTCGAAGGCCGCGCCAAGAGCGGTCTGAAGATGCCGCACAAAGATCAGGGCGCGCCGTCGGTGCGGGACCGCAACACGCTTCGCCGCTGGATCCTGCAAGGCGCGCACAACAACTGAGCGTTTCCGGACGCGACGCCAACCCCGCCGCGCGCGAGCCGGCGGGGTTTTTGTTCGTGCGCCGGACACCGCGGCGCCGTGGATGGTGTCCGGGACGGATTGTATATGACGGACAATTTCCAACCTCTTCTGGATGATTGCGGGTTATTACCGTAAAATCTGTGGCGCGCATAAATGCGTATGTCTAATATTGAATCTGTCCTCGTACGTTCTAAGTATGGGGGGAGCCGAACGGTGCACGAGAAGGTGAGTGCGGATGTTTCAAGCCAGCGCCTATGAATATTCCAGCCTTGCGCCGGTCGATCTGGCGCAAACCGTTGAACGGCTGCGCCGGGACCGCCCCCTGGGCGGCATCGTCGCCCTGGTCGCCGAAGCGGACGCCGAAAGCGTCGCCGCATTGCAGGACATCTGCCGCCGGAACGCCATCCCCCTGGCCGGGGGCGTTTTCCCCGCGCTGATCCGGGACGGCGGGTTTGTCAGATCCGGCGCGCTGTTGCTGGCCCATGACGTCATGCCGCCCACCCTGTTGATCGAAGACGCGAACGCGAACGCCGCGTCCACCGCCGAGCGGCTGGCGGACTTCGCGCGCGGCAACGAAACCGCTTACCCGCTGGAATCCGACCCCCCGGTCCTGTTCATGGTCTTCGATTCAACCCTGCCCGATATCTGCCGGATCCTGCGCGAAACCGGGGACCGCCTGGACGGCGACTTCACCTACGCCGGGGCCAACGCGGGCAGCGAAACCTTTCGGCCCGTGCCCTGCCTTTTCGACGAAAAGCGGTTCGTCCAGGGCGGCGCCCTGGTTCAGTTGTTGCCGCCCAAGGGAACGTTGTGCGCCGAGCACGGCTTCGACACCCCGTTGCGCGTGATGACGGCGACGCGGACCGACAACAACCGCATCCTGACCATCAACGACCAGCCGGCGTTCCAGATCTATCAGGACATCCTTAAGGCCGACTATGGGGTCGACATGACGGCGGACAGCTTCTACGGCGCCGCGGTGCATTATCCTTTCGGAATTCTCGACGCGAAGGCGCAGATGACCGTCCGCATTCCGGTCGCAGTCGATGGGGACGGCGTGATCACCTGCGTGGGCGAAGTGCCCGAAGGGGCCATGCTGGCGTTGTTGCAAACGCCCCGGGCCAAGGACGCCTCATGCGTGACGCGCCTGGCGGCGCACATGGCCAAGGCCGGCGCGTCACATCACGCCGCTGAATTGCTCGGCTTCTATTGCGCGGGACGATTGATGCAGATGGGGCCCGAACAAGCCGCCCAGGAGCTGGCCGACCTGACCGCGCGCACCCATGCCAAGGCTCTGGTCGGCGCGTTGTCCCTGGGGGAAATTTCCACCGACCGCAACTTCCAGCCCGCCTTCCACAATGCCGTGATCCTGTGCGGCGAGATGTTCGGCGGTTCCGCCGCAAATGAGGGAGACCGTTGATGCTGATACGCCAAGTTCTTTGGACCGACGAGGACGGCTGGCGGGATTTCGGACCCGATGCGCCCGAACGGGCCGCCGATCTGGTGCTGTATGTCGCCGCCCCCGCCCATTTCCGCGACCCCTTGCGCATCGACGAACTGAAGGCCCGCTTCCCCGGCGCGCCGATCGCGGGATGCTCGACCGGCGGCGAGATCCTGGGCGGCGAGGTGTACGAAAACAGCGTGGCCGCATCGGCCGTCTGGTTCGACGACGGCGCCGCCGTCATCGTGTCGGAACCCATCGACGGCGCCGACCAATCCGAACCGGTCGGCGCCAGGGCCGCCAAGCGCCTGGACCCGGACGGGCTCAAGGGCGTGTTGGTGCTGTCCGACGGCACCCGCGTGAACGGCACCGGATTGGTGCGCGGCTTGCAGGGCGTTCTGGCCACCACCGTTCCCATCGCCGGAGGGCTGGCGGGCGACGGCACGGCGTTTCAAAGCACCTTCGTCGATTGCAACGCAGGCGCGCCCGCCAGCGGCCGGGTCGCCCTGATCGGACTCTACGGTCCGGGAATCGGCGTTCTGACCGGCAGCTTCGGCGGCTGGGTGCCGTTTGGTCCGGAACGCCGGGTGACCCGCGCGCACGACAACGTCCTCGAGGAACTCGACAACGAACCCGCGCTGGATCTCTACAAGCGCTACCTGGGCGAAGAGGCCGAGCGTCTGCCCGCCAGCGCCCTGCTGTTTCCGCTCCGTTTGCAAACGTCGGACGGACATTCGATCACGCGGACCGTGCTCGGCGTCGACGAGGAGCGCAAAACCATGACCTTCGCGGGGGACATCCCCAAGGGCGCCGTGGTGCAGTTGATGCGCTCCACCATCGAACGGCTGATCGACGGCGCCGAAGAAGCCGCCATGCAGATCACCGGGATCAACGGCCCGTGCCTGTCCGTTCTGGTCAGCTGCATCGGCCGCCATCTGGTCATGGGCCAGCATACGGTCGAGGAGGTCAAGGTCGTCGCCGACCATCTGGGCCCGGACAACCGGCAGATCGGGTTCTATTCCTATGGAGAACTGTCCCCCTCGGGCCTCCAGGGGCGCTGCGAACTGCACAACCAGACCATGACCGTGGTGACGGTGACGGAACGCTGAGGGCCATGGCAAAGACCTTTCCACCGCTTCTGGAACGCCAACTGGCCCGCGCCCGGCGGGGCAGGGAGGACGGTTCGGTGGATATGGACCGCCTGCTGGACATGGTCGCCAGCGCCTATGAGGACATGGACTCCGAGCGGCGCCTGTCGGAACGCGCCCTGAACCTGATGGAAAAGGAATTGCGCGCCGTCAACGAACGGCTGCGCGAAGAGGCCGAGGCCCTGGTCAAGACCATCCTCAGCAACGTCGGCGACGGCGTGGTGATCGCCGACGAACAGGGAATCATCGAAAGCGTCAACGCCGCCATCGAAACCACCTTCCGCGTCCCGGCGGACGATATGATCGGACGCAACCTGGCGTCCCTGATGCCGTCCCCGCGCGCAGGCGACCCCGATAAATACATATCCGACTCTTTAAATACCGGCATACCCCATGTCTTGAACACCACCATCCAGACGGAGGCGATCCGTTCCGGGGGCGAGGTGTTTCCCATCGAACTGTCGGTGGGCGAGTTGCTGCGTGCGGACGGGCGGCGTTTCGTCGGCATCATCCGCGACATCACCACGCGCAAGGCCGCCGAGGCGGAAATCCTGCGCGCCAGGGACGAGGCCGAGGCCGCGAGCCGCGCGAAGTCGGAATTCCTGTCGGCCATGAGCCATGAACTGCGCACCCCGCTCAACGCGGTGATCGGTTTCGCCCAGTTGCTGGAATTCAATCCCGGCTCGCCGCTGGACGACGAACAGAAGATGTGCGTCGATCACATCATGGGCGGCGGCAAGCACCTCCTGGATTTGATCGACCAGGTGTTGGATCTGGCGCGGATCGAATCGGGCCAGCTCAACATCCTCGTCGAGGACGTGGCCGTCGACGACATCGCGGTCCAGTGCCTGCAGTTGATCGCGCCCCAGGCCCTGGCCCGGTCGATCACGGTCGCCAACTGGTCCGACGCGCATGCCACGGTCCGCGCCGACGCCGTGCGTTTCAAACAGGTGCTGCTGAACCTGCTGTCCAACGCCGTCAAGTACAACCGCGAGGGGGGGACCCTGACGCTCGCTTCGGATCGTTCGGAGCCGGGCTGGATCTGGATCGGCGTGACCGACACCGGCGAAGGCATCCCCGAATCCCTCCACTCCGGACTGTTCGAACCGTTCAACCGGCTGGGCAAGGAAAGTTCGGACATTCTCGGCGCCGGGGTCGGCCTCACCGTCACCAAGCAGTTGGTGGAAGCCATGGGCGGTCGCATCGGTTTCGACAGCGAGGTCGGCCGCGGCAGCACCTTCTGGGTCGAACTGCCCGAGGTCTGATCGCGGGTCCGCCCAACCGCATGGAGCGCAGGATGACGAAAATTTACGTCGACGCCGACGCGTGTCCGGTCAAGGACGAGATCGAGCGGGTCGCCCACCGGCACGGCGTCGAGACCCTTCTCGTGACCGACGGCGGTCTTCGCCCATCGCGAAATCCGAACGTCAGGCTGGTGATCGTTCCGCAAGGCGCGGATGCGGCGGACGACTGGATCGCGGAACATATCTCCGCCGCCGATGTGTGCGTGACGAACGACATTCCCTTGGCGGCGCGCTGCTTGGAAAAGGGGGCGCTGGCGATCCGGCCGAACGGCGAGAGATTTTCGGAAAACAACATCGGCCAGGCCCTGGCGATGCGGGAATTGATGCAGACCCTGCGCGACGGCGGAGAAATTTCCGGTGGCCCAAGGCCGTTCTCCAAGGCCGACCGCTCCAATTTCCTGAGCGCATTGGAAACGATGGTTCGCGCCGCCCTCGGGGGCGCCGCCTCCGCGTGAGGGCCGGCCGGGACGCGGTCGTCAGCGGTCGTTGAATTTCGCCTTCAGGTCCGCCAGCATCTGCTTTTCCGCCTTTTGCCGTTCCAATTTTTGCGCTTCCTCGTCTTCAAGGCGGTCGCGCATTTCCTCGTCGGTCTCGGGCCGGTAGTAATGGATCTTCACGTTCAACGCGGAGTCCCGGGGGGAATCGCGAAAGCGCACCGGTTCCAGGGCGGCGCTGTCACGATATTCCTCCGGCACCAATTCCAGGTATTTTTCCAGCCACGGGACGAGGTCGATGAGTTTCTTCGGCATCCAACTCCACTCGGGACCGAACTCCGCTTCGCAATCCATCACGACAAGTTTGCTTTTTCTGGTCATATGCCCATCGCCTCCCTCACGTCCTGGCGCGTCGTTCCATCGTCGCGGCGAACGGCTTCATGCGCCGCCTTGCGCCGATCATACGCCATGAAGAGAAAAATTTCGAATCCGGCATGGAACGGGATATCTCAACTTATACAAGCACCATTGCCACGACGACACTCTTTCCGTCATAAAGAACTAGGATTCCCCAAACCGTGTTGGAGCTTGCAAATGGCCGATTCTGAGACTGCCAAGGGACGTGAAACTCAATCAACGGCTTTTTGGCTATCCTTGTTTGCCGTGTCAACATCACTTTTGTGTCTTGCGTATCCGGGCACAGAGGGGGGACAGGCGGTGGGGAAGCCGGTCAACCACGCGGGCGATGAAGGTGTTGCGGCTGGCCCGCCCCGGATCGAAGTCGTCCAGCCGGCGGAGCAGGTCGAGCATCAACTCCTGTTCGATGTCCTCGGCGTCCTGGGAGGGGAAGAGCCCGGTGCGGGCCTGTTGGCGGGCATGAAAACTGACTTTGGTCACGGCGTAGCCTTCGACGCCGTCGTAACGGTTCCTGGAGAGCATGAATTTTCGCCATCGCTGAGTGGCGGGCGCATGGCCCGATCACTCGCGACTCGCGAAAACTCACCGGAGGCTGAATTTGGTGGCCCGCCGACGACGGGCGGGACAGGAAGAAACCGAGGAAAACCGCCTCTTTGCGGCTCCCGCTATGGTTTGAAAAATTTTTCGGTTAGGATTTCGGCGGTCGGTGAAAATTCACCGGCCGAATTGTTTGCTACAACCTTGATGCGCTGGAGCCTTCGGCGTGCGGGGCAGCCTCCACGACAGCACACGGCGGCTGTACCAATCGACCACGGCGGCCAGGTACCCGGCGAAGTCAAACGCGACTTCACCGCCAAGCTGCTTACGGTTTTCCTTGACCGGCAGCAGGTGCTCAAGCCGCTGGCCCGCGCCTCAAAGGAGAAGGTTCGTGCCCTGATCTGGTGGTTCTACGCCGACCTCAAAGCCTACCGCGCCGTAACCCCTCGCCGGGCACCACGACCGATACGCTTCTCAATTTGCTGGATAGCCTGATCATGCATTGTGCCCAATGGGACCACCCCCAGATTTGAAAGACGATCTTGGCTAG
>JADGBG010000093.1 GCA_015231605.1 Alphaproteobacteria bacterium
TGTGCCGTTCGATCCAGTCGTGCAGAAAGGCGAGGGTGGCGTTGCTGATTTCGTGCGGTTTGGAGGTATCGCTCAGCACCTCCATCAAATCTTCGAGCCGTTCACGCAACAGATCGTGTTCGTGGATATGCGCCTCGCGTCCGGGATAGTCGTATTGGCGAAACAAAATGTCTTCACGGCGGAAATGGTCGTTGGTGTAATCCACCAGCTTCTCCACGATGGCCAACGCGACCGACGGCCCTTGCCCCGCATAGCAGGCCGTAAACAGCTGATTGTAAAGGCTGGCAAGGTATTTGTGATCGTCGTCGAATTCCTTGACGCCGGTCGACCAGCTTTGGTCCCATGTGAGTGTATGCGGTTTGTCGGCCAAGACTTGTCACCTCGCTTGTGCGGATCGTATGATCTTATCAAAGCAAATACGGCGCGAAAGCGTCAATCGATGATTTTTGCGCACGCGCATTTATCTTGCGTTTGGCTCATTTGCCCATGGGCAGCGAGCAGTCGTTGCCCCATTCCGCCCAGGAACCATCGTAAACGGCCACGTTGTCCTTGCCCAACAGGTGCATGGCGTACGCCAGCACGCACGCCGTGATGCCGGACCCGCAGGTGGCGATGGTCGGCTTGTCCATATCGACGCCCACCGCGTTGATCATTTCGCAGATCTCGTCGGGATCGCGAATCAGGAAGTCGTGCGACGGCGGCATGATGTGGGTGAAGGGGAAATTGACCGAGCCCGGAATATGCCCCCGGCATTCCGTCGGGCGGGGTTCGTGGTCGATCCCGGCGAAGCGGCCTTCGTTGCGCGCGTCCAGGACCTGATATTCGCGGCTGTCGATGTTGGCCAGCATGTCGGACTTGGTTTTGATCAGGTGTGGGCGGAATTCGGCCTTGAACGTGGTCGGCGTGACCTCGGGTTCGTCGAATTCCAGGGGGCGGCGCTGCTTGCCCCAAACCGCCAAGCCGCCGTTGAGGACGGAGACGTTATCGTGGCCGAATACGCGGAACATCCACCACACGCGACACGCCGCCATATAGCCGCCGTTGCTGTCGTACACCACCACGTGATGGTCGTTGGTCACGCCCAAGTTGCCGACGGCTTGCGCGAATGCCTCGGCGCTCGGCAGCATGTGCGGCAGGTCGGTGCCGCGGTCCGCGATGGTGTCGATGTCGAAATGCACCGAACCGGGAATGTGGCGGAAGGTCCATTCCTCGTACGCGTCGTTGTCGGTGTGGGGCAGGTGATAGGTCGCGTCGATGATGCGGATGCTCGGATCCTCAAGACGCGCCTCCAACCAGTCTCCGTCGACCAGGGCTTCGGGGTGTTTATACAGCATTGTTTTGCCTTGTTTTGCAGGAGGAACAGCTACACTAGCAAAGGCCGCGCACCCCGTCCAGCAGCGGGGCTCATGCCAGCCAATCCGGCGCGGGCAGGCCCTTGGTCTTGAGGAAATCGGGATTGAACAGCTTCGACTGATAGCGGGTCCCGGAATCGCACAGCATGGTCACGATGGTGTGTCCCGGGCCTAACTGCCGGGCCAGGCGCACCGCGCCCGCGACGTTGACGCCGCTGGATCCGCCCAGACAGAGCCCTTCGTGCTTCACCAGATCGAAGATGACCGGCAGGGCTTCGTCGTCCGGGATCTGGAACGCCAGGTCCACCGGCGCGCCCACCAGATTGGCGGTGATGCGGCCCTGGCCGATGCCTTCGGTGATGGAGCCGCCCTCGGATTTCAGCTCGCCGTGCGCATAATGGCCGTACAAAGCCGAGCCCATGGGGTCCGCCAGCGCGATGGCCACGCCCCGGTTGCGCGCCTTCAGCCCCAGCCCGACCCCCGCCAGCGTGCCGCCGGTGCCGACCGCGCAAACGAACCCGTCGATATGTCCCGCCGTCTGGGACCAGATTTCGCGCGCCGTGGTGTCGATGTGGGCCTGGCGGTTGGCGATGTTGTCGAACTGACCGGCCCAAAGCACGCCGTTCCGTTCCGTGGCGCGGAGTTCCTCGGCCTTGCGGCGGGACACGTGAACGTAGTTGCCGGGGTCCTTGTAGGGAACGGCCGGGACCTCGATCAGCTCCGCGCCGACCAGGCGCAGCATGTCCTTCTTTTCCTGGGATTGGGTTTCCGGAATGACGATGACGGTGCGATAGCCCAGCGCGTTGGCCACCAGCGTCAGCCCGATGCCGGTGTTGCCCGCCGTGCCCTCGACGATCACGCCGCCGGGCTTGAGAATGCCGCGCGCCTCTGCGTCGCGCACGATGGAGAGCGCGGCGCGGTCCTTGACCGACCCGCCCGGGTTGAGGAATTCGGCCTTGCCCAGGATCTCGCAGCCCGTCTCCTCCGACGCGGCGTTGAGACGGATCAGCGGGGTGTTGCCGATGGCGTCGGGGAAACCGGTGCGAACGTCCATAATGCGAAACTCGTGTGTGGTTGGAATCCGTATTGCGCAAACGTAGGGGGGAATGAAGGGCGGTTCAAGGGCCTAGGACGTCCAGTCCAGGACCAGGCGTTGGCGGTTGATCTTGAACCACTGCACGGCGATGAGCGTCATCGAATTGGTGAATCGTCCCCGCTCCAACGCATCCAGGGTTTCGGCGGAGGTCATGGTGAAAACGCGGATGTCCTCGTGTTCGTGGTCCAGGCCGTGGACGCCGCCGACGGAGCTGGCGTCGACCCGCGCGCAGTACAGAAATATGCTTTCCGTGGTCCCGCCGGGACTGACCAGATAATGGGCGATGGGGGTGAGCGCGCTGATTTCGCAACCCGCTTCCTCCAGGCACTCGCGGCGCGCCACGTCTTGCGGCGTTTCGCCTTCATCGATGATGCCGGCGACGCATTCCACCAACCAGGGGGAAACGGTTTCGGCGTCGAACCAGGGGGATTTGAACGCGGCCAGGGCGCCGATCCGGAATTGTTCGATGAACACCAGCTTGTCCAGGACCGGGTCGAACAGCAACACGGCGACGGCGTGCCCGCGTTCGAAGATTTCACGGTTCATGACGCCGCTCCATCCCCCCTCGTGCAGGCGGTGGCGTAGGCGGTATCTGTCGATCTTGAAATATCCGTCGTGCGCGCGCACGGTTTCCAGGATGTCCACGTCGCGGGCGGTGAGGGGGGCGTCTCCATCCCTGCCGGTCATGATGGCCTCACCCCCAGAAGCGGCCCGAAACGCCAGCGCCGACAACGAACAGGCCGAGAATCAGGTTGGTGGTGACGATGCGCCGAATGGCGATCAGGCGCATGCCGGCTTCGGGCCAGTCTTTCCGCCCCACGGCGCGCTGGAACGCGGCGTAGGGCTGGAAGAACAGGAACGCGAACAAGGTCACCATGATCCAGCCGATGATGTGCATCACGGTGACGTGACGCCCGGCCGCCGCGAACCCGCCGAAGTCGACGAACACCATGGCGTAGCCGGTGGCCGGCAGCACGATCGCCGCCGCCCACACCCAGGCGAAAAAGCGGGAAAACACCCGCGACCAGATGGCCAGGCGGAGCGGCGGGGCTTCCGCCAAAAGCGAGGGCCTCAGCACCATGTGGGCGAAGAACATACCCCCCACCCAGATCACCGCCGCCAGGGTGTGGGCGGTGGAAGAAACGGGAAAAAGGTATTCGATGATGTCCATATGCCGCTCCTTGAACTAATAGAAGGCGTATCCGCCCTTGCCGGCGTCCTTCGCGGTATATAGGGCCATGTCCGCGTTTTGCATCAGGGAATCCACGTCGTCACCGCCCTTGCCGTAAAGCGCGATGCCGATGGATACGCCGATGGCGACGGTGATGTCGTTCCAATGGATCGGATCGGCGAGCTTTTCCACGATGTGTCTTGCGACGAGGGCGGCTTGACCGGGATCGCCGAGACCTTCCAGAACGACGATGAATTCGTCGCCGCCAAGGCGTGCCACCACGTCGGTTTCCCGGACGGTCTCTTTCAGCCGCCCCGCGACCGCCTGCAACACGGCGTCGCCGGCGTGGTGCCCGTGGACGTCGTTGACGGCTTTGAACCCGTCCAGGTCCAGCGCCAGAACCGCCATGCCCTTGCCGCCACGCCGGGCGCGCCTGCACGCCCCGTCGAGCAGTTCGTAGAGGATGTGGCGGTTGGCGAGGCCGGTCAGCGCGTCCGTGCGCGCCATGCGCTCCAACTCCGCCTCGCTTTTCTTGCGGTCCGTGATGTCGAGAATGGCGCCGACGATGCCGCTGATGTTCTCTTCCTCGGCGAAGAACACCGCCTTGTGGAACACCACGTCGTGGACCATGCCGTCGGCGTAGGTCACTTTCGCCTCGTAGAACTGCTTGCCGCCGTGGTCGTAAAGCGCCGCGTCGGCGTCGTGGTAGACCTGCGCCAACTCCGCGTCCCACAACTCGAACACGTCCTTGCCGACCAACTCTTCACGGGGGCGTCCGACGAACTGTTCGAAGGCCTTGTTGCAGCCGAGGTAGCGACCGCCCGCGTCCTTGAAGAAAATGGGCGTGGGAATGGCGTTGATGACGGATTGCAGGATGGTGGCTTCGCGGATGGTCTCCGAGTCCTTCTCGGAGCCGCCTTCGCCCTTACGATTGGATGAATCCATGTCCGTCGTTCCTCCCCGCGCCCCAGGGACGGACAGTTATAGCAACACAGCGATGATGTCTGCAACTTTCCGGTTCAGGCGAAGCGTTCCCAGCCCAGGCCGTCCATGTTGATGGACGGGGCGTGGCCCGCCACGAGGTCGGCGGAGATGCGGGCCGATCCCATGGCCATGGTCCAGCCCAACATGCCGTGGCCGGTGTTGAGGATGAGGTTTTCCTGCCGCGCGCGGCCGATCACCGGCACGCCGTCGGGGGTGAGCGGGCGCAGTCCGGTCCAAAACTCGGCCCCGTCCGCGTTGCCCGCGTCGGGGAACACCTGCAATGCGCCGCGGAGCGCCACCCGGGCGCGCCGGTCGTCGATGCAGGTGTCGAAGCCGTTGAATTCCAAAAGGCCCGCCGCGCGGAGGTGGTTGCCCAAACGGCTGAACACGAGGCGATGCTCGAGGCTGGTGATGCTCACTTTGGGAGCCATTTCGTCGTTGGTCACGGGGATGGTGACCGAATAGCCCTTGGCCGGATAGACCGGCAGCCTGAGGTCCAGGGTTTTCAGCATCGGCGCGCTGTAGCTGCCCAGCGCCAGGACGAACGCGTCGCCTTCGATCGCTTCGCCGTGGGTGCGGGCGCGGGCGACGCGCCAGCCGTCACGCTCCAGCCCGGTGACGGTGGTGTCGTATTTGAACGTCACGCCCATTTCGGCGCAGCGCCGGGCCAGATGCAGAGTGAAGGCGCGGCAATCCCCGCTCTCGTCCCCCGGCGTCAGCACGCCACCCGCGAAATAGGTGCTGGCGTGCGCCAGGGCGGGTTCCAATTCGAAACAGCCCTTGCGGTCCAAGGCCTGGCGTTCGCTGCCCAGTTCCTTCATGGCGCGGATTTCGTCCAACGCCCGGTCGAACGCGCGGGCGTCCTGGTAGAGCGTGATGATGCCGTGGTTGAGGTGATCGAACGCCACGGTTTCGCGGTCCAAGGTTTCGTGCAGGCGTTCGCGGGAGTAGAGCGCCACCCGCAGCATCTTGGCCGTGTTGTCCCAAAACCGGGGTTCCGGGCACTGGGCGAGGAAGTCCAGGGTCCACGACCACAGCGCCGGGTCGAGGCGCAGTCGATACGTCAGCGGCGCGTCCTTGCGGCCCAGCCAGCGCAGCGCCTGGGGCAGCGCGCCCGGTCCGGCCAAGGGTTCGCCGTGGTGGGCCGAAAGCTGTCCGCCGTTGGCGAAGCTGGTCTCGCGCGCGGCCTCGGGGTGGCGGTCAACCACGGTCACGTCATGGCCGTCCCGCGCCAACTCGTAAGCCGTGGCGATGCCGATGACGCCCGCGCCCAGAACGACGACCCTCATGCTTTCCTCAATCGTGTGCGGATGAAAAAACGAATCTCCGTTTACTTTAAAATGGCTGGGGCCGATGGGCAAGGCGGCGCGGACGCGCTATGATTTCGTCAAGCGACAGGGAAGGGAGCGCGTTTCATGGAAATCCTCAGCGTCAAGGAAATGTACCAAGCCGACCGCGCCGCCATGGAGGGCGGTGTCGCGAGCCTGGATCTGATGGAGGCGGCCGGTGCCGCCGTCGCCGTGGCCATCGAGGAACGATGGGACAAGCGCCCGGTCTGCGTGCTGGCGGGGCCCGGCAACAACGGCGGCGACGGTTACGTCGTGGCGCGTCTGTTGAAGACCGCGGGTTGGGACGTGACGGTCTACCAGTTGGGCGAAAAAAACGCGCTGTCCGGCGATGCCGCCGTCAACGCAAAACTCTGGCGCGCCAAGGTCCGTCCGCTGGATGACGCCTTGGACCTGATCGCGGGGCAGGGGGAAGGGGATAGCCTGTTGGTCGTCGACGCGCTGTTCGGCGCGGGGCTGTCGCGGCCGCTGGAGGGAACGGCGCGAATCCTTGCCGAACTGCTCACCGTGTCCCAGGCCCAGGGCAACGCGCCCCTGGTGGTGGCGGTGGACGTGCCCAGCGGCCTGCACGGCGACACCGCGCGGGCCATGGGCGCGGACAAGAAATCGACGGGCGTGTGTTTCCATGCCGATCTGACCGTGACGTTTTGCCGCGCCAAGCCCGCGCACGTGTTGCTGCCGGGCCGGTCTTTGTGCGGCGAGGTGGTGGTGGCCGACATCGGCATCGCCGACGCCGAGGTGGACCGGGTCGCGCCCATGGCCTGGATCAACGGCGTGGGGCTGTGGCGCGACGCCTTTCCGGACGTGTTGGAGGACGCCAACAAATACGCGCGCGGCCATCTGGTGGTGCTGGGCGGCGCGGGGATGACCGGCGCGGCGCGCCTTGCGGCCATGGGGGGGCGTCGCGCGGGCGCGGGTCTGGTCACCATAGCGTGCCCGGACAAGGCGTTTGCCGTCTACGCCGCCGCCACCCAGCCCGGAACGTTGATTCAGCCGTTCAGGTCCGGCAAGGATTTCGCGGCGATCCTGGCGGACGCGCGCAAGACTACGATGGTGCTCGGCCCCGGCGCAGGGGTGGCCAAGGCCACCCGGCAAAAGATCCTGGCGGCGCTGGCGGCGGGCAAGCGGTGCGTGCTGGACGCCGACGCGCTGACGGTGTTTCGGGACGCGCCCAAGGCGTTGTTCAGGGCCGTGTCGGGGCGCGCGCATCCCGACCTTTCCGACGTGGTGCTGACCCCGCACGGCGGGGAATTTCCACGCCTGTTCCCCGATCTGGCGAAAAAATACGCCGCTGCGAAACTGGGCAAGATCGAGGCGACGCGCGAAGCCGCGCGACGTTCGGGCTGCGTGGTGCTGTACAAGGGGCCCAGCACCGTGGTCGCCGCGCCCGACGGGCGCGCCGCGGTCACCGTCAACGCGCCGCAGTGGCTGGCCACGGCGGGCAGCGGGGACGTGCTGGCGGGCATGATCGGCGCCCTTCTGGCCCAGGGCATGCCCGCGTTCGAAGCCGCCAACGCCGCCGCCTGGATGCATGGCGAGGCCGCCATGTCCGCCGGCCCCGGCCTGATCGCCGAGGATCTGCCGGACGCCTTGCCCGAAATCGTGGCGTGGCTGATCCAGCAGCTTTAGGGGGCTGTCCGCCGTTGCCGCCCAGCGGGGCGTTGACAGGGGGGCGGTTTTGTATAAAGTGCCCGCCACGCCCGGACTCCGGGAGCTTTCGGCGGGCGTGGTGGAATTGGTAGACACGCCAGATTTAGGTTCTGGTGGCGGAAACGCCGTGGGGGTTCAAGTCCCTTCGCCCGCACCATCCCGCCCAACACGCCGCACCGGAGATCCGATTGAGTTTTCGTCAAGGGCGCCGCGCAGGATCCCATCCCGCTGCGCGCCCCAGTTTTGTTTGAAAGTGCAACAGGTTCACCATGCAGGCAACTGAAACCAAGAACGAAGGCCTGAGCCGCGAATACACCATCGTCATCGCGGCCGATGAATTCGAAAACACGGTCTCCAGCCGTTTGCAGGAGCTGTCCAAGACCATGAGTATGCCCGGCTTCCGCAAGGGCAAGGTTCCCGTCAGCCTGCTGCGCAAGAAGTATGGCCAGTCCGTGATGGGCGAAGCCCTGGACAAGGCCGTCAACGAAGGCGCCAACAAGGTGCTGAAGGACAACGACCTGCGTCCCGCGTTGCAGCCGAAGGTCGAGATCACCAGCTTCGAGGAAGGCAAGGACCTGGAATTCAAGATCGCCGTGGAAGTGATGCCGGAAATCGATCTGGGCGACTTCTCCAAGATCAAGGTCGAACGCCTGGTCGCCGAAACCGACGACGGTGAAATCGACAAGACCCTCGAGCGCATGGCCGAAGCCTATCGCACCGCCGAACCGATCAAGCGCAAGCGCAAATCGCGCAGCGGCGACGTCGCGGTCATCGACTTCGTCGGCAAGGTCGACGGCGAGGAATTCGACGGCGGCAAGGCCCACGGCTATGAACTGGAGCTGGGCTCCGGCAGCTTCATCCCCGGTTTCGAAGACCAGTTGATCGGCCAGAACCCTGGCGACGACGTGCTCGTCAACGTCAAGTTCCCCGACGATTACGGCGCGGAAAACCTGGCCGGCAAGGACGCGGTGTTCGAAGTCAAACTGCACGAGCTGAAGGAACCGCAGTCGGCCGCCATCGACGACGAGCTGGCGAAGAAGGCTGGCATGGACAATCTTGACGCCCTCAAAACCGCCATTCGTGAACAGCACAACCAGGGTTTTGACGAAATCACCCGTCAGAAGGCCAAGCGCGCCCTGTTGGATGCGCTCAACGACGCCTACACGTTCGATCTGCCCCAGGGCCTGATCGACGCCGAATACCAGGGCATCGTCGACGCCTACGCCAAGGCCAAGGAAGCCGGCCAGGACGTCGAGGACGAGGACATGTCCGACGAAGAGCGCGAAGCCGATTTCCGCTCCATCGCCGAACGCCGCGTCAAGCTGGGCTTGCTGTTCGCCGAGGTGGGCCGCAAGAACAACATTCAGGTGACCCAAGACGACCTGACCCGCGCCATCCTCAACGAAGCCAAGCGCTATCCGGGCCAGGAACAGCTGGTGTTCCAGTTCTATCAGAAGAACCCCGAACACATGCAGCAGCTCCAGGGCCCGGTGTACGAGGACAAGATCGTCGACTTCATCATGGAGCTGGCCGACACCAAGGACAAGGTGGTGAGCGTCGAGCAATTGATCGCCGACGACGACGATGCGGACGACAAGCCGAAGAAGGCCGCCAAGAAGGCCCCGGCGAAGAAGGCCGCGGCGAAGAAGGCCGAAGACGGCGAAGAGGCAGCCGAGACGGCCCCGGCGAAGAAAAAGGCTCCTGCGAAAAAGGCCGCCGCCAAGAAGGAAGACTAAAAATCCTCGCATAAGGTCTTTTCTTTTCGACGCCCGCCCCCATACTCTGTGGGGGCGGGTTTCGATTCCCGCGCCCCAAGGTTTTCAGCTGTTAAGGACGATTTCCGGACATGAGCGATCCCATCCAAACCTATATGAACAACCTGGTTCCCATGGTGGTGGAAACCACCAATCGGGGCGAGCGCGCGTACGACATCTATTCGCGCCTGCTCAAGGAACGCATCATCTTCCTCACCGGCCAGGTGGAAGACCACGTCGCCAGCCTGATCTGCGCCCAGCTTTTGTTCCTGGAAAGCGAAAACCCGAACAAGGACATTTCGTTCTACATCAACTCTCCGGGCGGCATCGTCACGTCCGGCTTGGCCATCTACGACACCATGCAGTACATCCGCCCGGACGTGTCCACGGTGTGCATCGGCCAGGCGGCGAGCATGGGCTCGCTTCTGTTGGCCGCCGGCGCGCCCGGCAAGCGCTATGCGCTGCCCAACGCCCGCGTGATGATCCACCAGCCGTCCGGCGGGGCCCAGGGGCAGGCCACGGACATCGAAATCCAGGCCCGCGAAATCCTGTCCCTGCGCGAACGGCTGAACAAGATCTACGTCAAGCACACCGGTCAGGATCTCAAGACCGTCGAGTCGTCGATGGAACGCGACAAGTTCCTCAGCCCCGAGGAAGCCAAGACTTTCGGCCTGATCGACGAGGTGGTTCTGGAACGTCCCCACGCCGAGGACGAGGCCGGGGCCTGAAGCCAAAGCGTTTAGGGTTTCGCAATCTTTTGCGTGGTAAGCCTTTTGGAGTAGCCGGTTGCGGGAAAAAGCTGGCGGACCGTGGCTCCGGCCACCATATGCAAACCCGGACGTCCTTTGGGCGGATTTGCATGAAGAATAGGAAAGGGGATTGTCCCCGCCCGGTTTCGGCGGCTAAGATGTACGCCTTGACGCCGAAACGCCGGAAAAGACGATCGGAGAGCCCATGAGCCAGTCCAGCAATGGCGAGTCGAAAAACACGCTTTACTGTTCGTTTTGCGGTAAAAGCCAGCACGAAGTCCGCAAGCTGATCGCGGGCCCGACGGTGTTCATCTGCGATGAATGCGTCGAGTTGTGCATGGACATCATCCGCGAAGAACATAAAAGCGCGCTGGTCAAGTCCGGCGACGGCGTCCCGACGCCTCGCGATATCTGCAACGTCCTCGACGATTACGTGATCGGCCAAAGCCACGCCAAGCGCGTGCTGTCGGTGGCCGTGCATAACCACTACAAGCGTCTGAGCCACGCGCCGAAGGAAGGCGACGTGGAGCTGGCCAAGTCCAACATCCTTTTGCTGGGCCCGACGGGCAGCGGCAAGACGTTGCTGGCCCAGACCCTGGCGCGCATCCTGGACGTGCCGTTCACCATGGCCGACGCCACCACGCTGACCGAAGCGGGTTACGTGGGCGAGGACGTGGAAAACATCATCCTCAAGCTTTTGCAGTCCGCCGACTACAATGTCGAACGCGCGCAACGCGGCATCGTCTATATCGACGAAGTCGACAAGATCAGCCGCAAGTCCGACAACCCGTCCATCACCCGCGACGTGTCGGGCGAAGGCGTGCAGCAGGCGTTGCTCAAGATCATGGAAGGCACCGTCGCCTCCGTGCCGCCGCAGGGCGGGCGCAAGCATCCGCAGCAGGAATTCCTGCAGGTGGACACCACCAACA
>JADGBG010000094.1 GCA_015231605.1 Alphaproteobacteria bacterium
TGGTAATGCAAAAACGGAAAGCGGAAGAAGTCCTGGTACAACCCCGCCAGGCCACGCCCCAGCCACGCCCCGCCGCCAAACCCCAGGATCACGCCCCCGGCGACGATCGCCGTCACCAGCTTCAGGTAGTGCGCCGTCACTTGGGTGGTGGAATAGCCGAACGCCTTGAGCAGGCCGATCTCGGAGCGCTCCATCTCCACCCAGCGGCCGATGGCGATGTTGAGCAGAAACACCGCCACGCCGAGAAAGATCGGCGGGATCATCCGCCCCATGTTGACCAGCTGCTTCATCTCGCCGGTGACGTACCAGTTGGACACCTGATGTTCGCGGCCAAACGCGCCGGTTCCGCCGTGGGGCTCCAGGACCCGGTCGGCGGCGGCGATCAGGTCTTCGGCGCGCCGGCCGGGTTGCACGGTGAACAGCGCCTCGTTGAACGCCCCGGACATGTCGAACGCGGCCTCCACCGCGTCCCGCCCCATCCACAACACGCCGAACCGCCGGTTGTCCGGCACCAGCGCGCCGGGCGCGATGGCGTAGATGTATTCCGGCGACATCGCCACTCCGGCGATGGCGAGGGTGCGCTTGCGCCCGCCCATCAGAACGGTGATCCCGTCCCCCGGGCCCAGACCGTGCGCCTCGGCGAAGGCGTCGCTGACCAGCGCCTCCTCGGCGCGCGCCGGGTCGAGCCAGCGCCCGGCGACCAGGCGCAAGCGATTCAGCGCCGGGGCGTCGCCGGTCGGATACGACATCACAACCCCCGCCGCCGGCTCCGCCAGCCCCGGCATGTCCAGGATTACGGGCTTGCGGATGCGGGTTTCCACCCGCCGCGCGCCCGGCAGCCGGGCCAGCCGTTGGGCGACGGCGTTCGGCGCGCGCTTCAGCGGCGCGAAAACGTGGGCGAAGGCTTGGCGTTCGTAGTAGGCGTCACGGGTCTGCCCCAGCGTCGCCAGCATCCCCTGGCTCATCACGTACATGGCGACCCCGGCGGCGATCACCAGGGCGATGGCCAGCGCCTGACCCCAGAGACCACGCAGGTCACGCAGCATCTTGCGGTCCAGCGGGCTGAGGCGCGGCGTCACCATGACAGATCCCCCGGCACTTTCTTTTCGGCATTGGTCCGCTCCGCCTGCACCCGGCCGTCGCCGATCACCACCACCCGGTCGGCCATTGCGGCGATGGCGGCGTTGTGGGTGATCAGCACGGTGGCCGCGCCCAGATCGGCGTTGGTGCGGCGGATCGCCTCCAGCACCTTGATGCCGGTCCTGCTGTCCAGCGCGCCGGTGGGCTCGTCGCACATCAGGACGCCCGGCCGCTTCGCCACCGCGCGGGCGATGGCGACGCGCTGCTGCTCGCCGCCGGACAGTTCGGCGGGAAAATGGTCGCGCCGCTCGGTCAGGCCCACCAGGTCCAAGGCCTGGGCCGGGTCCATGGGATCCGTGGCGATTTCGGTGACCAGCTCGACGTTTTCGCGCGCGGTGAGGCTGGCCACCAGATTGTAGAACTGGAACACGAAACCGACGTGGTCGCGCCGGTACGCGGTCAAGGCCTTGTCGTCCCACGCGGTCATGTCCCGCCCGCGAAAGCGGACCGTTCCGCCGCTGGGCCGGTCGAGACCGCCCAGGATGTTGAGCAGCGTGGACTTGCCGCTGCCGCTGGGCCCCAACAGAACCACCAGTTCCCCCGCCGCGAGGGTGAAGTCGACGCCGCGCAGCGCTTCGACCACGACGTCCCCCGTGCGGTAGATCTTGGTGAGGCCCCGGGCCTCCAGGATGATTTCCGGCGCGTTCATGGGGGCTTCCCCCAGGGGCAAAAAAGCGTATCTTCCTGAAAGGATACCATGGGTTCAGGACGACACGCCATGATCACGCCCCAAAACATCGCCCTGATCGGCTGCGGCCTGATGGGCCACGGCATCGCGCTCAATCTGCTGCGCGCGGGCCATCGCGTGTCGATCCTGAACCATCCCGGCAACCAACCGACCGACGACCTCGCCCCTCTGGGCGCCGACCTTGTGGATGGCGTGGCCAGGCTCGTGACCGGCAAGGATGCGGTGTTTCTGGTGCTGCCGGGCTCGCCCGAGGTCGAGGCCGTGGTGATGGGCCGGGACGGGGTGCTCGCCCACGCGCAAGGGGGGCTGTTGATCGTCGACGCCACCACCGCCGAGCCGACGTCGACCGAACGCGTCGCGGCGGCGGCGCGGGCCAAGGGATGCGCGTACGTCGACGCGCCCATGACCCGCACGCCCAGGGAAGCCGAGGCCGGGCGGCTGAACGTCCTGGTGGGCGGCGCGGCCACGGACGTCGAGCGCGCCCGTCCGCTGATTCAATGCTACGCCGAACACATCCACCACGGCGGCGGCGTGGGCGCGGGGCATCGGTTGAAGCTGCTTCACAATTTCGCGTCCATCGGCCACGCCGTGATCCTGGCCGAGAGCTTCGCCGCCGCCCGGCGGGGCGGGGTCGACCTGAACGTCCTCGCCGAGGTCCTGGCCAGCGGCGGCGCGGGCGGCGCGGCCCTGGATCGCCTGCGCCCCTTCGTCGAACGCGGCGACAGTTCCGCGTTCCGTTTCGCGGTCAAAAACGCCGCCAAGGACATGGACTATTATGCCCGCATGACCGCCGATTTGGACGCCGGCGCGGCCGCCGCGGCGGGCGTGCGCAACGCCTTGACACAGGCGCTGGCGACCGCCCATCCGGACGCGGTCATGCCCGAACTTGTTGACATCTTCGGCCAGATCACCAAATAGATAGCGACTATTTACGGAGGGGAATCACACCTTGATCACTTGGAACAATCCGCAATCGGTGCGTGCGCCGCTGATTGCCGTGATCGGGCTGATCCTGATCGCCGGTTTCGCGGCGACCAACCTGATCAGCTACACCATGTCCAAAAAGAGCGTGCGCGAGACCCTGATCAACAACGAACTGCCGCTGACCAGCAACAACATCTATTCGGAAATCCAACACGACCTGCTGCGCCCGGTGTTCGTGTCGTCGCTGATGGCCAACGACACCTTCGTCAAGGACTGGCTGACCCACGGCGAGGTGGATGAGGCCCGGATGATTCGCTACCTCGACGAAATCCGCAAAAAATACGGCGTGTTCACCAGCTTTCTCGTCTCCGAGACGACCCGCAAGTACTACCACTTCAGCGGCATATCCCAGATCGTGTCGGAAGACGACCCGCGCGACACCTGGTATTTCCGGGTGCGCGACATGGCCGGGGAGCACGAGTTGAACGTCGACTTCAACGCCGAGCAGGGCAATGCGCTGACCATCTTCATCAATCATAAGATCATGGACGACGACGGACGCTTCCTCGCCGCGACCGGCGTGGGGCTGGATTTCAAGACGGTGGCGAAGATCGTCGACCGCTACAAGGATCATTTCGGACGACACGTCTATTTCATCGACGAGGCGGGCCGCGTCATGGTGCGCTCCGACGGCGCGACGGTGCGCGAAGCCGACATCACCACCGCGCCCGGCATTTCCACCATCGCCAAGGCCGTGTTGTCCGCCGATCACGGCTTTTTCGAATATGAGCGCGGCGGAGAAACCCTGCTGGTCAGCACCCGCGCCATTCCCGACCTGAAGTGGCGGGTGCTGGTGGAACAGCGGGAATCCGACGCCCTGGCCAGCATCCGCAAAAGCATTCTGACCAACTTCGCGGTGGGGGTCGCGGTGATCGGGCTCACGCTCCTGGTGGTCGCCTACGCCGTGAACCGCTTCCATTCCCGCCTGGAGCTGATGGCCACCACGGACAAGCTGACCGGCATCGGCAATCGCAGCGTCTTCGACCTGTCCCTGGGACAGGCGGTGAAGCTGTTCAAGCGCGACGGGTACGGGTTCAGCGTGATCCTGTTCGACATCGATCATTTCAAGCGGATCAACGACACCCTCGGACACATCGAGGGCGACCGGGTGATCCGGGATCTCGCCGAGACGGTGCAGGGCTTGATCCGGGAATCGGATCTGTTGTGCCGCTGGGGCGGCGAGGAATTCATCATCCTCGCCCACGACTGCGATCTGGCCCCCGCCGCCGCCAAGGCCGAGGGGATTCGCAGAGCCATCGAGACCGCGCAACTGGTCGGGGCCTCCGCCCTCGCGCCCCTCACCGTCAGCCTTGGCGTGACCGAGATCCGCCCCGGCGACACCGCCGACACGGTGCTCAAGCGCGCCGACGGGGCGCTTTACGAGGCCAAGAGCAACGGACGCAACCAGACCCGCCAGGCCTGATCAGTTGTCGCCGTCGATCTTGCGGCCGAGACCACCCAGCACCGAGCCCTCGCCCTTGTCCTTGCCGCCCATTTGCGGCATGAACTGCAAGATGCGGTCGGCCAAGCGCGAGAACGGCAGGCTTTGCAGATAGACCGTGCCGGTGCCGCTGAGCGTCGCCAGGAACAGCCCTTCGCCGCCGAAGAACATGGACTTGAGCCCGCCCGCGCGTTCGATGCTGTAATCGATCCCGTCCGAAAAGCCGACGATGCAGCCGGTGTCGACCCGCAGCGTCTCGTTGTTCAGGCGCTTTTCCACCACGGTCCCGCCGGCGTGCACGAACGCCAACCCATCGCCGCGCAAGCGTTGCAGGATGAAGCCCTCGCCGCCGAAGAAGCCCGCGCCGAGCCTCTTGTTGAACGCGATGGTGACCTCCGTGCCCAGCGCCGCGCACAGGAAGGTGTCCTTCTGACACGTGAGCGAACCGCCGATGCGGCCCAGGTCCACCGGAATGATGCGTCCCGGATAGGGCGCGGCGAACGCCACGCGGGCCTTACCGGCGCCTTCGTTGGTGAAATGCGTCATGAAGATGGATTCCCCCGTCAGCACGCGCTTGCCGACGCTGAGCAACTTGCCGAACATGCCGCCGTCTGGGTTGGAGCCGTCGCCCATCTTGGCTTCGAACGTGATGCCCCCTTCCATGTAGTTCATGGCGCCGGCCTCGGCGATCACGGTTTCGCCGGGGTCCAGCTCCACCTCGACAACCTGGATGTCGCCGCCGATCAGCTCATAATCCACTTCATGGCTCTTGCCCATGGTCCGTCTCCCTGTTCCGTCTCTGGTCAATCGTTGGTGTATGCAATCACATTCAGGCGCTGTTCGCCAAGCCCTTCCACGCCCAGCCGCATTTCATCGCCAGGACGCAGGAAGCGCTGCGGCTTCGCGCCCATGCCGACGCCGGGGGGCGTGCCGGTGCAGATCACGTCCCCGGGGCGAAGGGTGAAATAGCGGGATAAATAGCTGACAATATATAGCGCCGAGAAGATCATGGTGGCGGTGTTGCCGGTCTGGCGGCGCGCGCCGTTCAGGTCCAGCCACAGATCCAGCGCCTGACAGTCCGGGATCTCGTCACGGGTCACCAGCCACGGACCGATGGGGCCGAAGGTGTCGCAGGACTTGCCCTTGACCCACTGGCCCGTGCCCTCGAACTGATAGGCGCGCTCGGAAATGTCGTTGACCACGCAGTATCCCGCCACATGGTCCAGGGCCTGGGCTTCGTCCACGTACCGGGCCGTCCGTCCGATCACCACGCCCAACTCCACTTCCCAGTCCGCTTTTTCCGAGCCGGGCGGCAGGATCACGTCGTCGTTGGGGCCGCAGATGCAGCTGACGTGCTTGGTGAAGACGATGGGCTCGGCCGGTTCCGCCATGCCGGTTTCGGCAGCATGGTCGGAATAGTTGAGCCCGATGCCGATGAACTTGCCGACCCCGCCCACACACGGCCCGATCCGGGGATGCCCCCCGACAGCGGGAAGGGTCGCGGGATCCAGCACGGCCAAACGCGCCAGCACGTCCGCGCCCAGCGCGTCGCCCGCGATGTCGTCCACATGGGCGGACAGGTCGCGGATCGCCCCGGTATCGTCCAGCATTCCCGGTTTTTCCCGGCCCGGTGGGCCGTAACGCAGCAATTTCATGCGGTTTTCCGTTTCCCTGTTGCGCGGGCTTGCCCGCTCGGGCCTATAATAGACCCATCATGATGGATTTGCCTATCGCCGCCGTCCTTTACGCCCCGGGCGATCCGGTGCACGAGGTCTTAAAGGCCTTCGTCGCCCGCCTGCAAGGCGACGGGGTCGACATCCATGGCGTTTTACAGGATCCGGCGCCAGAACGCGGCATCGACGCGGTCGACATTCACACCGGCCGGCGCACGCCGATCCTGCGCCCCACCGATTACGAACTGGACAACAAGGTCTGCAGTCTCAAGCCGTCCAAGTTGACGGAAGCCGGCGCCAGCCTGCGCCGCGCCCTGGACGGGGGCGCCGAGCTGGTGGTGGTGGAAAAGTTCGGCAAGTCGGAAAAGGACGGAGAGGGCCTAGCGGATGATCTTTTGGCGGTGATGGCCGAAGGCATCCCCACCGTCGTCTCGGTCCCCGTGGCCGACCGGGAGGCTTGGTCCGCCTTCACCGGCGGCATGGGCGTGGCCGTGACCTGCGAGGCCGAGGCCCTGATGGCGTGGTGGCGGCGCGTGCGCCCCTGACATCCCGGACATAATTTTGATGCCATCCGGGGCGCGGTGATGTACCATCCCGGCCCATAACGAACAATGCGTGGGGGAGCGATCATGAACGCAGAGGCCAACCAGCCCGACTGTTTCGATCCGGTGTTCCGGCTGTGCATCTACGAGGCCGGACACGCCATCACGGCGTATCTGCTGCGTCAGAAGATCGTCGCCGTGCAGATGCTGCCCCGACCGCCCATGACCATCGCGGAAAAGGCGTTTTTGTCCAACAGCTGGGATTCCTTCATGGATATCCTGGAAAACCGCGCCCTGGAACTGTTCGGCGGCCAGATCGCCGAAGACATCATGTGCGGCGGCACGTCATGCTGCTCGGGCGACATTTCCCGCATCGACGAGATTTCCCGCATCCTGTGCGGCCTGTCCACCGAAGAGGAAATCGAAAGCGAGGACATCCTGTTCGACCTGGAAGACCGGGCCAAGGAAATGTTCACCCCCGACCACGTCAAGGCCGCGATTCAGCCGGTGGCGGAATTTCTCTATGCCCAGGAACTGGAAGGGCATATGGAAATCGACGGCAAGGCCATCACGCGGATCATCGAGCAATACATCCCCAAGCCCCCGGAAGAAAAACGCGGCCTGCTCCAGCTCCTGCGTCTGGCCTGATCGACGTTCCCCGCGGCAACGCCGTCCCGGGCGTCACCTTCCGGATGTATCGATCCGGGGCGGTCCGGTTTATGTTCATCACGCCGTTTTACCGTCATCCCCGCGCCCGAACGACCGTGATGCGGATCCGTCCATGCCGTATTGCTTCGTCGCACGGCCCCTCGCAATGACGTTCGTGATGATAAACCAGATGAACCGCAATGTGCTTTGGCAGGCTGCGGAAAAAGCCCCTGATCGGGATGTCTGACTCAACCCACAAAGCCCACCGTCATTCCCGCGCAGGCGGGAACCCCGGGATATCCCTGTATTGGACGGGATCGCCTTGCTCTTGTCGGTCACCGTCTGGATCCCCGCCTGCGCGGGGATGACGATGTTTTGAGGGTTTCAGCAGCCTGTTCTAGAGCTGCGCGTCTTAAATCCGGGGTGCGCTTGCTCCGGCAAACATTGAGCGCGCGGCTAAGCCGCCGGAGGCGGCGTCCGGCGAGGGCAACCCAAATTCTTCAGGGCAAGAGCATGGCCGTGACCGTTGGCCTCGAAGGCCGCGGGGTCACTTGCCCATGTTCCAGAAATACGCCATCGGCGACGAGAACTGTTGGGACGAACGGCCCACGTCATGGGACATGCGCGCCATGTTGGCGGTCATGTTGGCGGTGGACCCGGTCATCAGCGCGACATTCTGGGACATGGCGTGGATTTGCCCGTTCATGTTGGCGACGGTTCCCTCGATGCTGGAGATGCTTTGCGACATGGAGCCGATGTCCTGCCCCATGGTCTTTTGGAATTCGGTCATGGCCCGGATGTCGGACCCCAGGTTCACGATGGTTATGGTCATGGTGTCGATGCGGTTGGCGATGCCCCACATCAGCCACGTGAAAATGCTCATGACCACCACGATGCCCGTGATGCCCGCGACCATGTATCGGCTGTTGCTCACTCTTCTGTACACGGCTAACCACCCCAATCCCTAATTATGTTTCTTACACACGGCGCGAAGATCGTTCTTATCCCGCCCGTCGTTAATGGATCCTTACCCGCCCGCCGGCGCCGCGGTCGCGGCTTGCTCTTGCGAAACCAAGGGGCGGTCGGCCTGATCGGCGGCCAATTGCGTCGCCTTGGCCTCGGCTTCGGCCCGCGCGGCCGCCAATTCCTTCGCCTTGCGCCCGGACGGATCGGTGTGCTGATCGTTGAGACGCTGGATGTGCGTTTCGACGTTGGACAGCACTTCCTTGACCAGGGCCTGCGTTCCCTTGCTCCACCCGGCGATGCTGCCCTTGTAGGCGCTGCGCCACATGCTGGTGTTCTTGAGGAACGCGGTCTTGAGATTCAGTTCGTAAGCCCCGAACTTCTGCGTCAAGGTGTCGGCCACCCGGCGCGCCATGAGGTTACGCATCGTGTAATGCCATGACAGCGCCACGACGCCCGCGGCGGCGGCCAGCGCGATCTTGCTGATCACCAAACCGTTCAGGGAATCGAAGAACGCCATGATCTCGTCCCAACCGATCGCCTGCACCGTCAGGACGGCCGCGACCACGGCCAGGACGGCCCCCGCGACGTCGCCCATGCCGACCATTTTGCGCCAACGGTCCAGCGCCTTGTCCAGTTCGGGGATAGCGCTGCCTTCGATGCCGCGCGCCGCGTCTTCAAGCGCGCTGACGATGCGATAGCCGCGCTCGACCTCGACCTCGTCCATGCGCCGGGTGATCTCCGCCATGTCCTCGTCGCGCTTGCGCCGGTAGCGTTCGCGCAACGTCGGACTTTCGATGGGCACGGCGGCGTCTTCGTTGTAGATGCACAGGAACCGTCCGCTGGCCAGGCCCGATTGCGCCAGGGCGCGTTGCCACGCGGCGACCACCTCTTCGGGATTGTCCTCGCGCGCGGTGGTGTCGATCTGATTGAGAATGTAGACGAACTTGGTGCGGTCCGCGCGGCTCGCGGCCTTGGACACCAGATGCGCCAACGTGTCCTGCATGGCCCCCGGTTCGGGATGGCGGGCGTCGAAAAAGATCAACACCAGATCCGAAATGTCGATGATGTGGTCGGTGAGCCGCAGGGTGGAGCGGCGCTGGTCGTCGGCGTCGAAGCCCGGCGAGTCGATCAGCGTGCGTCCGCGAATATGTTCGGCGTTCGCGGTCTTGAGCTGCAGGTAGGTGTCGATCATGCGGCCTTCGCCGGCGGCCACCTTTTCGATTTCCGCGCCGATGCGGAAAAACGGAAAGCGCGGATCGTTGTTCAGCGCCGTGCCCGGGAGGGTGCGGGAGTTGTCATGGTGCGAGTAGCAGATCACCGTGAACTTGTCGTCCACCGCCTGGTTGCCGGTCTTTTGCAGTTTTTGCGTCAGCGTGTGGTTGATGAACGTGGACTTGCCCGAAGAGAACGTGCCCAGCACGCTGATCAGCGGCCACCAGGTGATCCGCGTCGCCAACGATTCGTCGTTGGCGAGCAGCCCGAGGCGATACAGCGCCTTGTCCAACTTGCGGTACGTCGGCAGCACCTGAACCAGGTCCGGGTGCTCGTCCTTGAGGTGATTCTCAAGGTTGGCGAGACGTTCCACCAGATTGGGGCTTGGGCGGTTAAACAGCATGCGCTCTCTCCTCTGCGCCCGGCCTAGAAATCGCCTTCGGCGCCGCGCTTGAGCACCTCGAGCATGATTTCCTTGACGTTGAGCGCTTCGGCCTTCAGTTCGGGCGGCAGCGGCGTGCCGCCGTGGATCATGGCGTCCATGTTCAGCGTGTAGATCCACAGCTGGCCGGTCTTGTCCTCCACCAGCGAAACGCGGCAGGGCAGATAGGCCGCGAAGGCGTCGGAATAGTCCAGCATCCGCGAAGCGGTCATGGCGTCGCAGAACATGTAGATCTTGACGAAGCGATAGGGCTTGCCGCTCATCGCCTCGACCTGCTTGTACAGCGGCAGTTCGCCCACGTTCTTGATGTTGCGTTCGTTGGCGACGAACTTGATGGTCTGGTCCACGTCCTCGGCGGTCTGCCCTTCGTTCACCTTGGCCTTCCACACGGTGGCCTCGGCGGCGTTTCCGGTTTCTAGGATCTTGTCGAACATCTCAAGATAGGTGGCGGCCGCCTGTTCGTCGAAAGCGGCGAAGCGGGATTTGACTTCCAGCGCCTTGGGCGCGATGGCCGCCAAGCCGACCACGGCCACCAGGCCGAGCAAGGCCAAAAGATTGCGGATCAGTCCCATGTTCAGTTCCCTTTCACATCAGCCGTCGGTGACGGCTCAGTACCCCGGAGCCGGCGCATAACCCGGCGCGTAATAGCCCTGCCAGGGCGCGCCGTACGGTTGCGGCGCGTAGCCCTGCCCGTAGCCCGGGTGGGCGTAGCCCTGCCCGTAGCCCGGTTGAGGGGCATAGTACGGCTGCGGCTGGGTGGGCCGAGCCGGAGCCTGGGCCATCGGCCCCCGCGGCATTGCGTCGCTGACGCCGGTGCGCGGCTGGGGCTTCAAGGCCATCAGCTGCTTGCGCAACGCGTCGGCCTTTTCCGGTGACAGGCTGCCGAGCGTCCCCAGTACCACGGTGGCGCGGGTGGGCGTATCCGTTTTCAGATAGCGCTGGCCGGCCTCGAAGAACATGTCGGCGGCTTCGTCGTAGCGGTGCTGCTGGTAATAGAGATTCCCCAGTTCTCCCGCCGCGTCGGCTTCGTCGGTGCCTTCGACCACCTCTTTGTAGAGGGACACCGCGGCGGCGTAGTCGCGTTCCCAATAGGCCTTGCGGGCGGCCAGCCACTTTTCCTTGAGGGCG
>JADGBG010000095.1 GCA_015231605.1 Alphaproteobacteria bacterium
GCATTCCCGAACGATGTCGTCGGGACGGTCGTAAGGAAATCCGCAGTCTTGGATCAGGAACGGCGTTGAAGTCTTGGGCATGGTGAAGTGGGGCAACCTGATTCCGGTTCACCAGTCGTTCGTGCGTACACATCAACTGCGGGCAGATTGCCTCGCTTCAAGATGCGCACAGTGAGTCTTGTGCAGGCTTTTTCGACGCTGGCGTGTTTGAGGTGGTCCCTGGACCCTTTTTGCAGGTCGTCGATGGCTTTGTCGTTGAGGACCATTGGAATCCGTTATGGCGCTTCGCCTTCGACGAAGGGGACGAAGCGGACCCAGCCGAGGTCGGTGATGTGGGGGCCGTCCTCGTCCTTGACCAGCTTGACGAGGCGCTGGTCGTGCTGGTCGTCGCCGATGGGCACCACCATGACGCCGCCCACGGCCAGCTGGTCCACCAGCACCGGCGGGATGTCGATGGCGGCGGCGGTGACGATGATGCGGTCGAACGGAGCCTGTTCGGGCCAGCCCTTGGATCCGTCACCCACCCGGGTCACGATGTTGTGGATGCGCAACTGCTGAAAGCGCTGTTCCGCCCTCACCGACAAGGGTTTGTGGCGTTCGATGGTGTACAGACGCCGGCACAGCGGGGCCAGAACGGCGGCCTGATAGCCCGACCCGGTACCGATTTCCAACACCTTGCAGCGGTCGTTGAGATCCAGCGCCTGGGTCATCTGCGCCACCACCAAAGGCTGGCTGATGGTCTGGTGATGGCCGATGGGCAGCGCCGCGTTTTCGAACGCGCGGTCCTGGAACGGTTGGGGCACGAACAGTTCGCGGGGGATCTTCTCCATCACCTGAACCACCTCGGGCACGACGCCGTTCTGCACCAGTTCGAGAACCAGCTGCATCATGCCGGGGTTTTGCGGGGGCGCGCCGTTGGTCATCCGAGCGCCTCCTTCAACGTCTTCATCATGCCGCGATGGCCGAGTTCCATCGACAGCGGCGTCAGCGACACCGCGCCGCGGCCGACGGCTTCCAGGTCGGTTCCGGGACGCGAGCGGTCCTCGTCGCGCTGCGCGCCGATCCAATAATAGGGCTTGCCCTTGGGGTCGCGCCCTTCCTGGATTTCGCAGCCGATCTTGCGCCGGCCCTGGCGGGTGACCTCGATCCCCGTCACGGCGGCAGGGGGCACGTCGGGAATGTTGACGTTGATCAGCACGCCCGGCTGGAACGCCACGCCCGCCAGCCGTTTCATCACCTGTTCCACCCAATGTTCGGCCGTCGACCAATGGGACTTGGCGCCGTCGGGCGTCACCAGGGAGAACGCCACGGACGGAATGCCCAGCAACGTCCCTTCCATGGCCGCCGCCACGGTGCCGGAATAGGTGACGTCTTCGCCCAGGTTTCCGCCCCGGTTGACGCCGGACAGCACGATGTCGGGCCGCGCGTCCTTCATCACGTGCTGCACGCCCAGCAACACCGCGTCGGTGGGCGTGCCGGTCACGGCGAAACGGCGCGCGCCCCGTTTGTGGATGCGCAAGGGCTGGCGCAGCGTCAGGGAATGGCTGGCGGCGCTTTGTTCGGTCTCGGGGGCGACCACCCAGACTTCGCCCGCGACGCGCTTCATGGCGCGTTCCAGGGCCTTGATGCCGGGCGCGTCGACGCCGTCGTCGTTGGAGATCAGGACCCGCGCGCGGGCAAGGTTGGGCACGCGGTCCCGCATCCGATCAGGCCCCGCCCCCAAGGACCTCCAGCCCGCCCATGTAAGGACGCAGGGCTTCGGGCACGGTGATGGTTCCATCGGCGTTTTGGTAGTTTTCCATCACCGCCACCATGCAACGCCCGACCGCGAGGCCGGAGCCGTTGAGCGTGTGCAAAAACTCGGTCTTCTTCTCCCCCGCCCGCTTGAAGCGCGCGTTCATGCGCCGGGCCTGGAAGTCGCGGGTGTTGGAGCAGCTGGAAATTTCCCGATACGTATCCTGCGCGGGCAGCCACACCTCGATATCGTACGTCTTGACCGCGCCGAAGCCCATGTCGCCGGTGCACAGCACGATGGTGCGGTACGCCAGCCCCAGCTTTTCCAGGATGCCCTCGGCGCAGCGCGTCATGCGCTCCAGTTCGGCCTCGGACTCTTCCGGTTTGACGATCGACACCATTTCCACCTTGGTGAACTGGTGCTGACGGATCATGCCGCGCGTGTCCTTGCCTGCCGACCCGGCTTCGGAGCGGAAGCACCACGTCATGGCGGTGTAGCGGCGCGGCAGCGTGTCCTCGGCGACGATCTGGCCGTTGACGATGTTGGTCAGCGGCACCTCGGCGGTGGGGATCAGCCAATAGTCGTCGTCGGTGTGGAACAGGTCTTCGGCGAACTTGGGCAACTGCCCGGTGCCATAAAGCGCGGTGTCCTTGACCAACGCGGGCGGATTGACCTCGGTATAGCCGTTTTCGCCGGTCTGCTGGTCGAGCATGAAGTTGGCCAGCGCGCGCTCCAGCCGCGCCAACTGGCCCTTCAACAGCACGAAGCGCGCGCCGGACATGGTGGCGGCGGTTTCGAAATCCATCAGCCCCAGGCCCTCGCCCAGATCGACGTGGTCCTTGACCGCGAAATCGAAGCTGGGCGGCGTTCCCCATTTCTTCATTTCCACGTTGGCGCTTTCGTCCGCGCCATCGGGCACGTCGGCGTCGGGGATGTTGGGGATGGTGGACAACAGCGCCGTCAGCTCGTCGCCCTTGGCCTTGGCCTCCGTTTCCGCCTGGGCCTGGGCGTCCTTGGACTGGGACACCTTGTCGATCAGATCCTGGGCGTCCTCGCCCTTCGCCTTGCGCAGGCCGATTTCTTTGGCGGCGGCGTTGCGTTCGGCCTGAATTTCCTGAGCGCGGGTTTCTGCTTCGCGTCGCGCCTTGTCCAGATCCAGGATTTGCGGGCTCAACGCCGCCAGACCGCGCCGCGCCAGTCCGGCGTCGAAGGCGTCTGCGTTTTCGCGGATCTTGCGGATGTCGTGCATGCTGTCACCTCCGGGGAACGCTCAGGGCCCCACGTCTTCCTTTTTCGGTTCGTCGTCGGCAAAGACCAGCCCCGGCTCGGGCGCGTCGGCGGCGGCGTCTTCCAGTTCCTCTTCGTCCTCTTCCGCCTGGGGCCGTTCGATCATGGCGACGGACAGGATGGAGATTTCGTAAAGCAACAGGGTCGGCACCGCCAAGCCCACCTGGGTGATCACGTCGGGTGGCGTCAGAATGGCGGCGGCGATGAAGGCTATGACGATGGCGTAGCGGCGCTTTTCGCGCAGCCCCTTGGCCGTGACCATGCCGGCGCGGCCCAAAAGCGTCAGCACCACCGGCAGTTCGAAGGCCAGGCCGAACACGAAGATCAGGCGCATCACCAGGGACAGATACTCGCTGACGCGGGTTTCCATTTCGATGTTGAGGCCTTCGCCCCCGCACACCTGGAACCCGGCGAAGAACGTCCAAGCCACCGGAAACACGAAGTAGTACGCCAGCGCGGCGCCCATGAAGAACAGCACCGGCGACGCGATCAGGAACGGCATCAGCGCCTTGCGTTCATTCTGATAGAGACCCGGCGCGACGAATTTCCAAAACTGCGACGCCACGAACGGGAAGCTCAAGAACAACGCGGCGAAGAACGACACCTTGATGTAGACGAAGAAAATTTCGTGCGGCGCGGTGGAGATCATGCGCTGGTTGCCGCAGGTCTGCTCTTTCAGCACGTCCGCCAGCGGTTGGGCCAGGAAGGCGTAGATGTATTCCGACACCCCGTAACAGGCGAAAAACAGCACCAGGATCGCGCCCAGCGAATACATCAGGCGCTGGCGCAATTCGGCCAGATGCGCCATCAGCGGGGCCTTGTGGTCTTCCACGTCCTGTTCGGTTGGGGCCATGTCGCTCACGCCTCGGATTTGTTTGCGGCCGGGACGGCGGGCGCGGAGGCAATGGGCATCACGTCCTCGTCCACCAGCGCGGGATCGGTTTTGGGCGCCGCGGGTCCGACGCCGGTTTCGTCGCTGCCGTCGCGGGGCTCGAAGACTTCGGTGACGTCCACGTTCTGGGTCTTGCCGCCAATGATCTTGTCCGCCTCGTCACGGGTCAGATCGAGGGATTCGGCGATATCCACGCCGACCGCGTCCTCGAGTTCCTTCTTGAAGTCGGTGTCTTCGGTCAGCTTTTTCTTGACCTCGTCCAATTCGGCTTCGCGCGCGACCTCGTTGAGGCCAGCCTGCACCTCGGCCGCCATGGTCCGCATCTTGCGGATCACCTGGGTGGCCGTCCTGATGACTTTGGGCAGGTCCTTGGGGCCCACGACGATCAGCGCGAGCACCGCAATGATAAAGATTTCCTGCCAGCCGATATCGAACATGGCGGTTTACCGTTTGAAGTGAGGGAAGAGCCGCGTCACCGTTCCAGAAACCAGGTCCCAGAGCGACGATGACAGCAGCTTAAGTCTATCAGGAAGCCTTGTCCTTGTCTTCGACCTTGGCTTCGATGGTGGCGGCGGGCTTGTTTTCGATCGCCTCGGACTTGTCGGCCGTTTCGCCGCCTTCATCCTTGAGACCCTTCTTGAAGGACTTGAGGCCCTTGCCGAAGTCGCCCATCAGCGCGGAAATCTTGCCGCGCCCACCAAACAGCAGCAGAATGATCGCCAACACGACCACCCACTGCCAAATCCCCGTAACACCCATATTTTGTTCCTATTGGTCTGGTGTGTTCCACAATGGACGGGACAGTCCGAAACGGCGCGCCCCGCCACCTGCCTTTCATACAGAGGGCGCGGGCCGGGATCAAGGGAAACGGTGAGAAGACCGCTGAATCCGTGGATGCCATCACAATATTTGCCCGTGAAATTGTCCCGTCCATGGGCTAGAATCAAAGGGTACGCACACGGCTCCCACTGGGAGAACCCCTATGACAACCTACAGCGCCCGGCTCCTCGCCAATCTGCGGCTATTCGTTCTGGCCGCGCTAGCCGCCGTGTTCTTGGGCGCGCTCCTGGGCACGGGGCTGGTCATCTTCAACAACAGAACCAATGCATTGGAAAACGCCGCAAGGGGCATGGAATCGCTTGCCCTGGTGCTGAGCAAGGAAGCGGATTCCACCCTCACCCTGGCGGAAACCGTGCTCGACGGCATCATCGCCGAGCACCTTCAGGACAGTGGATATTTTTCGAACCCCGAAGATTTGCACCGGGATCTGAAAAAACACCGCGACATTCTGTTGGGCGACGGCGACCGCCCCAGCTTCGCCCACATGTTCATCACCGGCGCGGACGGCCACACCGTCGCCAACACGGTTTCCCATCCGCCCCAACGCGTCGATGCGTCGGACCGCGAATATTTCCAGTACCACCGCGACACCCCTGGAACCCAAATGCGCATCAGCCAGCCCAAGTATTCCCGGGTGACCCAGGAACGGGTGATCTTCCTGACCAAGCGGCTTGAAAACGCGACGGGGGTATTCCTGGGGGTGATCGGCCTGCATCTCAAGTTGCGCCACTTCGATCAGTTGTACAGCCTGTTGCAATTGCCGCCCGGCGGCACGGTGACGGTCATTCGCGACGACGGCTGGGGCATCTACCGCTACCCCATGGCGGACGTGTTTTTCGAAAAGTCCACCCGCGACCTCCCCGGATTCAAAAACATGATGGCCCGCCGCGCCGGGCATTGGACCGGGATCACCAGCCCCTATGACAACACGGTCCGGGTCGCGGGTTTCTATGTCAGCGACAAATACAACATGCTCAACATCATTTCCGTCACGCAAACCTCCGTGCTGGAAGGATGGATCAGGGAAGCCGCGCACACGGCCCTGATCGCGCTTGCCGGCAGCCTCGTCATCGTGCTGGGCGGGCTGTTTTCCCACCGCCAATTGGGGCACCTGATTTACGCCCTGCAACTCAGCAGCATCGATTCCCTGACCGGGATCGGCAACCGCCGGGCCTTCGACGATCGCCTGGACGAGGAATGGCGCCGCGCGGAACGGGGCGGCGCCTCCCTGTCCCTGCTCTTCGTCGACGTGGATTTCTTCAAGCTCTACAACGACACCTACGGTCACCGCGCCGGGGACAAGTGCCTCAAGGCCATCGCCCGGGTCCTTGAAAAAGGCGCGGCGCGGGGCGGAGAATTCGCGGCGCGCTATGGCGGCGAGGAGTTCGTGATCCTGTTGCCGAATGCGTCAACGGAAGACGTCGAGAAAACCGCGTCCCACCTGATCGCCTTGGTGGCGGAACAGAAAATCCCGCACTCGGCCTCGGCCGCCGCGCCCCATGTCACGGTCAGCATTGGCGGCGCGACCATGACGCCCACCACGCAAGCGTCCATGGACGATTTGGTGGAACGCGCCGACGAAGCCCTCTACAAGGCCAAGGAAGGCGGACGGAACCGCTACGTTGCACATCCGGGTGAAACGAACGCCTGAACGAACAGGCTGCTGAAAACCTCAAGACATCGTCATCCCCGCGAAAGCGGGGGGCCAGACGGTGGCGGACAAGGGCAAGGCGATCCCGTCCAACACATGGATATCCCTGGATTCCCGCCTTCGCGGGAATGACGGTGTGGTTTGTGTTTTGAGTCAGACATCCCGATCAGGGGCGTTTTCAGCAGCCTGCTCAAGCAATTCGCAATTGATGTGGTTCCACACTCAAGTCTTTGTCATTGCGAGCGTAAGCGACGCAATCCAGAAACCAGCGGGGCGGTACATGCTGGATTGCTTCGTCGCATGGCTCCTCGCAATGACGTTCGTGTTGATCAACCGGATGAAAGGCCCAACGCTTTAGTCGTCGGACTCGTCCTTTTCCTCATCCTTTTCCAAGGCCTTGACCGCCCTTTTCACGGCGGTGGCGACCTCGTTCATCGCGGCGTCGAGCTTGTCCGCCGTGGCGCGGCTGGCGCCGGAACGGTCCAGATCCTCGTCAGTTTTTTCACGCGGCTGGATGTTCAGACGCTGACGGCGTTGCTCGGCCTTGCGGGCCTGCACGGCGGCCTCCAGCGGCGTGTGGTCGGGGCCTTCGGGCACGAAATCCTCGGCGTGGCGTTCGGCATGCACGATCTCGGCCTCGGTGACTCGCATGTTGCCCTTGACCTCTTCGGACGTCTGCATCTGGCCGCGCACGGAGTAGGCTTCGATCGCGGGGCGGGAATCCAACAGCCCCATGGCGCGCAGTTCCTTGATCCCCGGCAATTCCGCCACGCTGGTCAGACCGAAATGATCCAGGAAGTTGTCGGTGGTACCCCACTGCATGGGGCGTCCCGGCGACTCGCGCCGTCCGCGCGGACGGATCCAACCTTCCTCGAACAGCAGGTCCAACGTGCCCTTGCTGAGGCTGACCCCGCGAATTTCCTCGACCTCGGCGCGGGTCACGGGCTGGTGGTAGGCGATGATGGCCAGCGTTTCGATGGCGGCGCGCGACAGCTTCTTCGAAACCTCGATTTCCAGGTTCAGGCGCTGCCCCAGATCGGGCGCGGTGCGGAACGCCCACGACCCGCCCCGGCGCACCAGAACCACGCCGCGCCCCTCGTAGAAGCCTTGCAGCGCCTTCAACAGGGCCTTGAGGTTGACGTCGTCGGGCAGACGGCGCGCCAGCGCGCCTTCCGACACCGGTTCGCTGGACGCGAACAGAACCGCTTCCAACAAGCGTACGAGTTCCGGGTCCACGTCCCCCATGGCCTCGGCGTCGATGTCGGACAGGTCGTCGTCGTCCGCTGCGTCGAAGACGGCGTTGGCGGCCTTCGACGCGGCTTCACGCTCGGCCGCGGCGTCCCGTGGGGACGCGGACGCGCCTTCGGCGGCGGCGCTTTCGTCACCGTCGGACGGTTCGTCCAGGGGTTCGTCGTTCATCATGCGTCTTCGGGTCCGATATCGTCGTGTTCGTCGTCTTGTTTGTCGCGTTTGCGATCGTGCGCGAAAGGCTTATCCCAATCGTCGGTGGTTTGGAAATAGATTTCGCCGTAGGTCCCGTCCTGACGGATCTTGACCCGCCCTTCCTTGGCCAACTGAAGCACCGCGCCGAAGGTGCTGGCCATGACGGATCGCCGCGTCAGCGGACTTCTGAGATTTTGCGGCAGGAAGCTGGTGAGCGTGCGCCAGTCCGGGGTATGCCCCACCACCACGCGCAAGCGCGCGAGCGCGTCCTCGATCGCCATCAGTTCGACAGACTGTTCGATGTTCAGGGTCTTGACCTTGTTGCCCCGGCTTTTCTGGTGGGCGTAGGCCTGGATCAGATCGGTGAGCGTGGCGTCGAAGATGGTGCGCTGGGTGGTGCGGAAGCGTTCCTTGGCTCCGCGCGAATAGAAATCCTGCCCCAGCCGCGCGCGCGCCATCAACCGTTCGCCCGCGTTCTGCATGGCTTCGAGCCGCTGCAACTGGAATTGCAGGGCGGCGGCCAGTTCCTCGCCGGTGGGCTCGTCCTCGCTTTTCAGTTCGGGAATCAGCAGGCGGGACTTGAGATACGCCAGCCACGCCGCCATCACCAGATAGTCGGCCGCCAGTTCCAGGTTCTTGCGCCGCGCTTCCTGCACGAATTCCAGGTACTGGTCGGCCAGCTGCACGATGGAAATGTGGATCAGATCGACCTTTTGATCGCGCGCCAGGCTCAAAAGCACGTCGATGGGTCCGGCGTAGCCGTCCAGATCCACCTCGAACGGCGAAATGCTGGGCATTTCCGGCAAACCCGCCCCGCCGTCGAAATCGTCCCCGCGCGTCACGTCGTCGCCCATGCCCCTACCCCAGTCCGGCGATCCACAAAATTCCGTCCAGCACCCACTGGGCCGGGATCAGAACAGCCCAATGCAGCACGTTCAGATCGACGCCGATCTTGCCACCAATCCACGGCAGGATAAACAACAGGGTGATCAGAATGGGAAACCCGAAGCGCTCCAACCGCGCGACCGGCAGGGCCAGGGGCCTCGGCAACACCCCCACCGCGATCCGTCCGCCGTCCAGCGGCGGCAGCGGCATGAGGTTGAACATCGCCAAGATCACATTGACTTTCAAGGCGTTGATGAGGTTCAACACGGCCCATTCCGAGATCCATGAGGCGCGCGGATCGAACAGGTGCAGCGCCAGCGCGGCGACCAAGGCCAGCACGATGTTGATGCCCGGTCCGGCGGCGGCGACCAGCACCATGTCGCGGCGAAAATGGCGCAGATTGGCGAAATTGACCGGAACGGGCTTGGCGAATCCGAACATGAACTGGCCGCCGCTGAACAGCAGCAGCATGCCCGGCAAAATGATCGTGCCGAACGGATCGATGTGTTTCAGGGGATTGAAGGTGACGCGCCCCAACGCCTTGGCGGTGGGGTCGCCCAGTTTCCACGCCACCCAGCCGTGCGCGGCTTCGTGCAGCGTGATGGCGATCAGCACCGGCAGCACCCATACGGATGCCGTGACCAGAAACTCCACGGGGTCGAAATCCATCATCATGCCAGGGAAGGTACGCGCGTGGCGTCACCCCATCAAGAGTTCGAAACGCCGCCGCGCCTCGGCGACGTCGTGTTCGCGGGCCGCGCCGGCGCGGTGCAGGTCTGTCATCTTGAAGCGCGCCCAGGCCTTGGAGGACATTTCCGCGGCCCCGTCCCGCACCGCTTGCATCTCGGCCCTGTCGCCATTGCAGTGCAGCGCCACGTCGCATCCCGCCGCCAGACAGTCGCGCGCGCGGTCCGCGAAACCGCCCTTCAGCGCCTTCATGGACAGATCGTCCGACAGCAAAACGCCCTGGAACCCGAGCTGGCCCCGGATCACGTCGCGGATCACCGTTTCCGACATGGTGGCCGGACGCTTCTTGTCCACGGCGGTGTAGACCACGTGCGCGGTCATCCCCCACCCCGCCATGTGCAGCGCGCGGAACGGCGCGAAATCCGTGTCCTGAAGCGTAGCCAGGTCGGTGTCGACCACCGGCAGGGCCTTGTGGCTGTCCACCGTGGCGCGGCCGTGGCCGGGGATGTGCTTGATCACCGGCGACACGCCGCCGGTCATCAATCCATCCATGAACGCCTTGGCGAGGATGGAAATGGTTTCCACGTCCGGACCGAAGGCGCGGTCGCCGATGATCGGGTCCGCCCCCTTCTGCACGAGATCCAGGACCGGCGCGCAATCGACCGTGACGCCCAATTGCGCCAGTTCGTGAGCGATCAGCCAGCCGCCGGTTTCCGCGGCATCGATTCCCTCAAAGGCGTTCTTAGCGTAAAGCTTGGCGTAGGCGCGGGCGGGGGGGAATTCCGGCCAATGCGGCGGTTTGAGCCGCGCCACGCGCCCACCTTCCTGGTCGATCAGAACCGGAGCGTCGGCGCGTCCCACCGTTTCGCGCAGATCGTTCACCAGGGCGCGGACCTGATCGGGGGCTTCACAGTTGCGTTGGAACAGAATGAAGCCCAGCGGGTCGGTTTCGCGGAAAAACGCCCGCTCGTCGTCCGACAGCGCCGTGCCGGCGCAGCCGAAAACGACGGCCAACGGCCTGGACTTAAGGCTTGGCAACGATGCACCCCACGTTGCGCTCGGCAAGCCTGTCGCACAACGCCTTGGCTTCGGCGCGGTCCTTCAACCAGCCGCCACGCACCCGGTAGAACACCCCCTTGGCCCCCAGGTCGGCGCGCTGGATCACCAGCTCCATGCCGCCCAGGAGTTCCGGGAACTTTTTGGCCACGCGCGCCCATTCGGTCTTGGCGTCGGCTTCGCTGCGCACGGCGGACAATTGGATCACGAATCCTTCGCCGGGCTTGCCGGTGGACGCCTGGACAGCCTCGGCCACCGTGGCCGGTTCGGCGAC
>JADGBG010000096.1 GCA_015231605.1 Alphaproteobacteria bacterium
CGCCGACGCGATCGAGGCCAGCGCCATGAACGGCGGGCGCATGTCGGCCGGAACCGGCCTGCGCGCGGCGTTCGTCAGCGCGCTGTCCATCGGCGCGGGCGCGTCGGTCGGACGCGAGGGCCCGGCCGTGCATCTGGGCGCGGCGCTGGCGGGGGGGCTGGCGAAAAAGCTGCACTTGACGCGTTCGCTGTCGCGCTCGTTGCTGGGATGCGGGGTGGCGGCGGCGGTGGCGGCGTCGTTCAACGCCCCCATCGCGGGCGCGCTGTTCGCCAACGAGGTGGTGATCGGCCACTACGCGCTGCGCGCCTTTGCCCCGGTGGTGATCGCTTCGGTCACGGGAACCATGGCGTCCCGCGCGTTCTACGGCGACTACCCGGCCTTTCTCATCCCGCCCCACGAGATCGGATCGTATCTCGGGCTGCCGGCGTTCATCCTCATCGGCCTGCTGGCGGGCGGGATCGCCATCGCCTTGCTCAAGGGCATCTTCGCGGTGCAGGACGCGGCCGAAAAGCTGCCCGTCCCGGCGTGGGCGCGCCCGGCGTTGGGCGGCTTCCTGGTGGGGCTGATCGCCCTGTTCCTGCCCCAGGTGATGGGCGTGGGTTACGGCGTCACCGACGACGCGCTGTCGGGCCAGATGGCGCTGGGCCTGTTGCTGGCGGTGCTGGCGGCGAAGGTCGCCGCGACGGCGCTGAGCCTGGGGCTGGGCTTCGGCGGCGGGATTTTTTCGCCGTCCCTGGTGGTGGGCGCGATGCTGGGCGGCGCGTTCGGCATCGTCGCGACCGGGCTGTTCCCGGAACTGGATACCGGCCCCGGCGGCTACACCCTGATCGGCATGGGCGCGGTGGCGGCGGCGACGCTGGGCGCGCCGATTTCCACCACATTGATCATGTTCGAGCTGACCGGCGATTACGAACTGACGCTGGGGGTGATGCTGGCGGCGGTCATGTCCACCGGCGTCACGCGCAACGTGCTGGGGCTCAGCTTTTTCACCCTGCAACTGGAACGGCGCGGCTTGGATCTCAAGGGCGGGTTCGAGACCGCGCTGCTGCGCCAGCATCGGGTCGCCGACGTGATGCATGAGTGCCACGCCGTGGTGCCGCCGTCGGCCAACCTGGCCGAATTGCGCTGGCGTCTTCAGGAATCGCCCGGTGGCGAGCTATTCGTGGTGGACGAGCACGGCATCCTGATCGGCACCATCACGTTCGCGGATCTGAGCGAGGCGGCGTTCGACCGGAACCTCGACCTGCTGGTCAACGCCGCCGACGCGGCGCGCCTGCACCCGCCGGTGCTGCGCGGCAAGGACGACCTGGAAACCGCACTGAACAGAATGACCGACACGGGGGAACATACCCTCGCCGTGGTGGACGACCACGACCCCCGCACGTTCGTCGGCACGGTGGAGGAACGTCATGTCATCACGGCCTACAACCGGGCGCTTCTGAAAAGCCGCCACGAAGAGCGTGACCTCTGATCCCGCCGTGTTATAAAACCCCCATGACCGATCCGTTCGAACTCCAGGACCTTGATTCCGCCCCGCCGCCCGCGCGTCCGGCGGCGTATCTCGACACGCCCAACGCCAGCCAGCGCGAAGCGGGGGAGACCGTCGACGGCCCGGTCCTGGTGCTGGCCGGGGCGGGCACCGGCAAGACCCGGGCGCTGACCACGCGGCTGGCGCACATCCTGTTGCAAAACCGCGCGCACCCCGGCGAGATTCTGGCCGTCACCTTCACCAACAAGGCCGCGCGCGAAATGCAGGAGCGCGTCGGTTCCATGCTGGGGGTGCCGGTGGAAGGCTGGTGGGTCGGCACGTTCCACGCGCTGGCCGCGCGGATTCTGCGCCGCCATGCCGAAGGCGTGGGCTTGAAGCCCAACTTCGCCATCCTGGACACCGACGATCAGGTCCGTTTGCTGAAGCAGATCCTGGACGCGCGCGAAATCGATCCCAAGCGTTTCCCGCCGCGCACCTTTTCCGCCGTGATCCAGCGTTGGAAGGATCGCGCCCTGGCCCCCGACCAGATTCCGCAAGCGGAAGCCATCGACGCGTTGGACGGCCACGCCATGGCCGTCTATATCGACTACCAGGACCAGTTGCAGCGCCTCAACGCCGCCGACTTCGGCGATCTTTTGATGCTGTGCGTGCGGCTGTTCCAACTGCAACCCGAAACCCTCAAGGCCTACCAGCGGCGTTTCCGCTACATCCTGGTGGACGAATACCAAGACACCAACGTCGCCCAATATCTGTGGCTGCGCCTGTTGGCCCAGGGGCATCGGAATCTCTGCTGCGTCGGCGACGACGATCAGAGCATCTACAGCTGGCGCGGCGCCGAGGTCGGCAACATCCTGCGCTTCGAGGAGGACTTCCCCGGCGCCCGCGTGGTGCGGCTGGAGCGCAATTACCGCTCCACCCCGCATATCCTGGGGGCGGCGTCGGGGTTGATCGCGCGCAACCAGGGACGGCTCGGCAAGACCTTGTGGACGGACCTGGACGAAGGCGAGCGGGTGCGCGTGCACGGAGTGTGGGACAGCATCGAGGAGGCGCGCTGGGTCGGCGACGAGATCGAGGCCCGCCAGGCCCGCGGCGAACGGTTGTCGACCATCGCCATCCTGGTGCGGACCTCGGCCCAGACCCGCGAGTTCGAGGAACGCCTCATCACGTTGGGCCTGCCTTATCAGGTGATCGGCGGACTGCGGTTTTACGAACGCCAGGAAATCCGCGACGCGGTGGCGTACCTGCGCGTGATCCATTCGTCCGACGACGATTTGGCGTTCCAGCGCATCGCCAACGTGCCGAAACGCGGTCTCGGGCAGGCTACATTGCAGACTATTCATCTCCACGCCCGCGCGCGCGGCGTGCCGATGATCCGCGCCATCCGCGAGCTTCTGGGCACCGACGAATTCAAGCCCAAGGCGAAAAAGACGCTCACCGACCTGCTCGACGATTTCGAACGCTGGCGCGTCGAGGCCCAGGACCACGCGCCCGCCGAAATCTGCGACATCGTGCTGGAGGAATCCGGCTACACCGAGATGTGGCGCACGGACAAGTCCCTGGAAGCGCCGGGCCGGGTCGAGAACCTGCGCGAGTTGGTGGTCGGGTTGAGCGAATTCGAAACGCTGACCAGCTTTCTCGAGCACGTCTCCCTGGTGATGGACAACGAGGACCTCAAGACCACCGACAAGATCACCGTGATGACGCTGCACGGCGCCAAGGGCCTGGAATTCGACACCGTGTTCCTGCCCGGCTGGGAGGAAGGCCTGTTCCCGCACCAGCGATCCCTCGATGAAAGCGGGACCCAGGGGCTGGAGGAGGAACGCCGCCTCGCCTATGTCGGCATCACGCGGGCCAAGAAACGCGCCAACATCACGTTTGCCGCCAACCGCCGGGTGTACGGCCAGTGGCAGTCGTCCCTGCCGTCGCGTTTCATCGACGAATTGCCGTCCGACCATGTCGAGCGCGAAGGCGAGCCCGGCCTGGCGCGCGGCGGCTTCGCCGACGAGGCCTCGGCGTTCGACCACGTTTCCGGCCCCGGCTACGGCGCGGGCTGGAAACGCGCGCAACAGTCCCGTCAAAGCCGTCCGGACGATCGGGTCTTTGCCCGCGCCGGGGCCGGCGCCGACGGCCTGGACGTCGGCCAGCGCGTGTTCCACCAGAAATTCGGCTACGGAAAAATCCGCGCGCTGGACGGCGACAAGCTCGAAATCGACTTTGAAAAAGCCGGCCGCAAAAAGGTCATGGCCAGCTTCGTCGAGGTGGCGTGACGCCATTTCCCCAGACGCCATTTCCCCGGTGGCGCAAAGGCTGAGCGCGTGCGAGAATCGACGGCGGGAGGACGCACATGGGCGACGCACGACCGCAAACGCTGAAAAGCCGCGTCAATCGGCTGTATCACGGCAAGACCCCGGCCGCGCGGCGGTTCCGCTACGGTCTCGTGGCGTTCGATCTGGTGACGATCTCGTTTTTCATCGTCACCTCGTTCGCGCATCACGCGCCGTGGTTGATCCCCATCGACGTGGCGATCGGCGGGGTGCTGCTCTTGGATCTGTTCGCGCGGGTGTGGATCGCGCGCGACCGGCTGAAGTTCTTCCTGACCGTCCATACGCTGGTCGATGTTATCGTGATTCTGACGCTATTGCTGCCGCTGTTCTTGCAGAACATGGCGTTCCTGCGGATTCTGCGGGCGTTGCGGCTGTTGCGCTCCTACCATGTGTTGCGGGACCTACGCGACGAGTTCACCTTCTTCGCCGCGCACGAAGAGGTGATCCAGAGCGTGGTCAACCTGTTCGTGTTCATCTTCTTCATCACCGCGTTGGTTTACGTCTTCCAGGCGGACGTCAACGAGGACATCAACTCGTATCTCGACGCGCTGTACTTCACCGTCACCACGCTCACCACCACCGGGTTCGGCGACATCACGCTGCATGGGGATTCCGGGCACATCCTATCGGTCGTGATCATGGTGGTGGGGGTGAGCCTGTTTTTGCGCCTGGTGCAGACCATTTTCCGTCCGGCCAAGGTACGCCATGAATGCTCCGCCTGCGGGCTGAACCGCCACGACCCCGACGCCGTGCACTGCAAACATTGCGGCACCGTCCTGCACATCGAAACCGAGGGCGAATAGACGCACGCCCCCTGTTTTTCCATAGGCAAGAACCGGGTGTCGAAATACAATGCCCGCATGGAAGACGCGTATCTCACTCACATCCTGGCGTTGCTGGTCGCGGCCGTGTTCATCGTCCCGCTGTTTCAGCGGACCGGTCTGGGGGCGGTTCTCGGATATTTGACCGCTGGCGCCGTGGTCGGACCCTGGGGCCTGGGCGTCATCGACGAGGTCGAGGAAATCCGCCACATCGCCGAGTTCGGCGTGGTGTTCCTGCTGTTTCTCATCGGCATCGAACAAAAACCGGCGCGGCTGTGGTCCATGCGCAAATTGGTGTTCGGTCTGGGCTCGATCCAGGTCGTGGCGACCGGTGCGGCCATCGCGGCCATCGCATGGACCCTGGGCCAACCGCCCAAGACGGCGCTGATCATCGGCTTCGCCCTGGCGCTGTCGTCGACGGCCTTCGGCCTGCAACTCCTGGCCGGGCGCGGTGAGCTCAGCACCGAATACGGCCGCACCGCGTTTTCCATCCTGTTGCTGCAGGACCTGGCGGTGGTTCCCCTGCTGGCGCTGGTGTCGCTGCTCAGCGCCGACGCCTCGCTGCTCGAAGGGATCGAGTACGCGATCCTTGACGCGGTCCTGGTGATCGGCGCGGTGATCCTGGCGGGACGGTTCTTCGTCACGCCGGTCCTCAACATCGTCGCCGTCAGCCGCACCAAGGAACTGTTCACCGCCACGGCGGTGCTGGCGGTCCTGGGCACGGCGTGGCTGATGGAATTGGCGGGGCTGTCGCTGGCCTTGGGCGCGTTCGTGGCCGGGTTGATGATGGCGGATTCCCACTACCGCCACCAAATCACCGCCGATATCGAACCGTTCCGGGGCATTTTGCTGGGCCTGTTCTTCATGGCCGTGGGCATGTCCGTCGATTTCGGACTCTTGGCCCGTGAGGCCCTTTCCGTGGTCGGGTTGGCGGTGGGGTTGATGGGTCTCAAGACGCTGATCACCTGGGGCGGCTGCCGGGCCATGGGTGTTGCGAACCGCGATGCGCTGCGCACGGCCTTGCTGTTGTCGCAAAGCGGTGAATTCGCGTTCGTCCTGTTCGGGTTGGCGTCGGTCAACGGACTTCTGGGCGGCGAGGCGTTCCAGTTCCTCACCCTTCTGGTCGCGCTCACCATGGCCGTGACGCCGGTGATGACGCATCTGGGCGCGCGCCTGGCGAAACCCGCCGTGGGCGGCACGACCGCCCACGACGTCAAGGCTAGGCCTCAAGATGACGCCCACCCGCAGGTGATCATCGCCGGGTTCGGTCGCGTCGGCCAGCGCATCGCGGGCATTCTGAAGGAGGCGGGCGTTTCCTATCTCGCCATCGAGCAAAGCGTCACCCGGGTGGAACAGGCCCGCAAGGACGGTTACAGGGTTTTCTATGGGGATTCCTCTCAGGTGGACGTGCTGAACGCCGCCGGGGTGGAACACGCGCGGGTCCTGGTCTGCACGCTCGACATGTCGGTATCGGCGCTGCGCATGGCGCACATCGCCCACCAACATTTTCCGCACATCAAAATTTTGGCCCGCGCCCGCGATCAGCGCCACCGCCAGGAGCTGCTCAAAGCCGGGGCCACCACCGCCATCGCGGAAACCTTGGAAGCCAGTCTGCAGTTGAGCGCGGAAGCGCTGTCCTGCGTGGACGTCAAGCCCGAACGGACCACCGCCATCATCGACCGGACGCGTCAGGATTATTACCGGTAGTTCAGGCCGTGTCGTCCCGAATCATGTCGATGTCCTCCGGGGCTGGCGGCCGGCTTCAGCTTGATCGTCCGGGTGATTTCGATTTTTTCCGTGCCCAAGCGGTTGTCGATAGGCGCGATCTCGGTGCCGAGGATGGTGCTGCTGTCCTCGATCACGCGGTCGCTCACGATCCGCACCGACGTGGCCGGCACGTCCGGCCTGGGCGCTCCGGGCGCGATTGCCCGTTGACGAACGGCGCGGGGTCTTCCATACCTGCCCCATGAGCGAACAAGACACCCTCTGGCGCATCGCGCTGTCCGTCCCCGACGCCCACGTCACCGCTTTCGAGCAGGCGCTGGAGCCGTTGGTCGAATCGTTGATGTGGACCGTCGATGAGCGCGGCGGCTTTCAGCGGGTCGAAGGCTTCTGCACCTGGGAGCCGGACGCCGGCGCGATCGGCGCGGTCATGGCGGGCGTGGCGGCCGACGCCGGCATCGACGCCCCCCCGCCGTTCATCGAGGAACTGGCCCCGCGCGATTGGGTGGCGGAGAATCTCAAGGATTTCCCGCCCATCGACGTGGGCCGTTTCTTCATCTACGCCAGTCACGTCGAGGAACGCCCCCTGCCGGGCCGCATCCCCATGCGCATCGACCCCGGCACGGCGTTCGGCACCGGCAGCCACGCCACCACGTCGGGCTGTTTGCGCGCCATCGAGGATCTGGCCCGGCGCGAGACCTTCACGGCCCCGCTCGACGTCGGAACCGGATCCGGCATCCTGGCCATCGCCATGGCGAAGCTGTGGAAGATCCCCGTGCTCGGCACCGACATCGATCCCATCGCCGTCCGGGTGGCGCGCGAAAACGCGGTTCTGAACGGCGTCGCCGGTCTGACGGAGTTCCGCGCCGGCGCGGGTTTTCGTCCCGTTTCAAGCCGCGCGCGCCATGACCTGATCGCCGCCAATATCCTGGCCCGGCCCCTGGTGGCGCTGGCCCCGCGCCTGGCGCGCCACCTGTCGCCGGGCGGCGTGGCGGTGCTGTCGGGACTGATCCGCCGGGACGAGCGCATGGTTCTGGCCGCCTATCTGGCGCAGGGGCTCAAGCTGGAAAAGCGCTATATGAAAGACGACTGGCTGGTGCTGGTGCTGCGCAAGCGGTGACGCCTACGCGCCGGACTTGCGGATTTTTTCGGCCGGAAACGGCGTGACGTTACCGGCAGCCAGCTTGATGAAATCGTCGAACAGGATCGGGCGGCTGAACAAATATCCCTGTCCGATGTCGCTGCCAAGCGCATGGAGGAAGTCGCTCTGGCGCTCCGTTTCGATGCCTTCGGCGATGACCTTGAGGCGCAGGTTCTGCGCCATGTTGATGATGGCCTTGGCCATGGTCACGGCGTCCGGGCTGTCGGGCAGGCCGATCACGAACGAGCGGTCGACCTTGAGCGCGTCCAGCGGGAACTTGGTGAGATAGCTGAGCGACGAATACCCGGTGCCGAAGTCGTCAATGGACAACGACACGCCCAGCGCCTTCAGTTCCTGCAGAACGGCCACGGTTTCGTCGGCGTTTTCCACCAACATGCTTTCGGTGATTTCCAGATCCAGGTTGCTGGGCGGCAGGCCGGTCTGTTCCAGAACCTCATGCACGCGTTCGGCCAGCACGCCCTTGCGGAACTGGCGGGCGGAGAGGTTCACCGCGACGCTGACGTCGTCCATCCCCTTGTCCATCCAGGCCCTGGCCTGGCGGCACGCCGTCACCAGAACCCAGTCGCCGATGTTGATGATGAGGCCCGTTTCCTCGGCCACGGGGATGAATTCCACCGGCGACACGGGCCCCAGGTCGGGGCTGGTCCAGCGCACCAGGGCCTCGCACCCGATGACGCGGCGCGTCCCCAGATCGACCTTCGGTTGGTACAGCAGGTGCAGTTCGTCGTTCTTCAGTGCGGTGCGCAGCCCGTGCTCCACGGCCAGTCGGCGCAGCGCGTTGGCGCTGAGCGTGCTGGAATAAAACTGGTAGTTGTTGCGCCCCTGCTTCTTGGCGTGATGCGACGCGGAATAGACGTTCTTCAACAGGTCGTCCACGGTGTCGCAATTGTCGGGATAGACCACGATGCCGATGGAGCCCGAGGTGTACAGCTCCTTGCCCTCCACCAGGAACGGCTGGGCAAGGTGACGCAGCATGCGCGCGGCCACGGCCTCGACCTCGTCGATGTCGCGGAAGGATTCCAAAATCACCGTGAATTCGTCGCCGGACAGCCGCGCCACGGTGTCCTTGCCGCGCACGCACGATTCCAGGCGCTTCGCCGCCAGTTGCAGCACGATGTCCCCCGCGCCGTGGCCCATGGCGTCGTTGATGTGCTTGAAGTTGTCCAGATCGACGAACAGCACCGCCGCCCGCCCGCCCGTTTCATCGGCGTGTTTGGTGCTTTCCTTGAGCCGTTCGGTGAACAGGTAACGGTTGGGCAGGTGGGTCAGCGGGTCGCGCCAGGCCAGGAACTTCAGCTTGTCTTCGGCCTTCTTGCGTTCCGTGATGTCGCGCACCACGGCGATGTGGTGCAAGCGGTCGCGCAACCTGAAGTCGCTGAGGTTGATTTCCACCGGAAACGACCCGCCGTCCGCCCTCAGCCCCAGAACCTCGCAACCGTAGTCATGATCCCCGCACTTGTCGCGAATGGCGTCGAGAATGGCCGGGGCGTCGCTCTGGCGCTTGCCGCGGGCGTCGGGGATGAGATCGGCCAGGCTTTTGCCCTTCAATCCCCCTTTGTCCTGACCGAAAATGCGGTCGGCCGCCGGATTGGCGGTTTCCACGATTCCCTTTTCGTTGATGGTGATCAGGCCGTCGGCGGTGGTGTCCATGATGGCGCGCAGGAATTCCTCGCGCTCGGTCAATTCCTTGACGCGCTTGCTGCGCTCGGTGACGTCGCGCGCCACCAACATGATCTTGCTCGGCTTGCCGTCGGTTTGATCATAGACGGCGGCGGACAGATCGACGTAGACCTCGCGCGCTTCCTCGCCCACCAGCTTGATGGAGGTGGGACGGAGTTCCCCCACCAGATGCGAAAACCCGTCTTCCAGCAACGGCTCATAATCCGGATGAACGAAACGCGACAACGACCGCCCAACGGCCGCGCCCGGCTCCAGGTCCAGAATGGCGCACCCCGCCGGGTTGAGCACGTCGATGGTTCCGTTCACATCGCAAATGGCGATCAGGTCGGGGGCCAGTTCGATGAGATTGTCGTGCTGCTCGTCGCTGGCGGCGAAGGCGGCGTTGCGCTGGTCGTCCAGCAATTGGTTCAGCAGGTCGAGGATGCGCTGACCGGACTTGTGGATGTCCTCGGCGTATTCGCGGTACTGCGGCGGCGATACCGGACCCAGCATTTCGCCGCTGATCATGTCGGCGAACCCGATGATGTTGTTGAGCGGCGTCCGAACGTCGTGGGACAGGGTGCGCAGAATGCCCGCCCCGGCGCTTGCGGTGGCGTCAGGTCTGTTTCCGGCCTGCGGCTTGCTGTCGTCTGTCTGGCTCATGACGTCCGCTGTCTTGTCCTTGGGGCGCGAATTCCCATCCGGCGGGACGCCGGAAGCCCATGGTCCCCGTGATTGTAGCGGAAACCTTGGCGAAAATCCTAGTACATTCGCACGAGACCCCAGGGATCACTGCCGCCGCCAGGTGGTCTTTCCCGCGCCGTCTTCCAAAATCACCCCCGCGGCGGCCAGTTCGTCGCGGATGCGGTCGGACGTGGCGAAATCCTTGGCGGCGCGCGCCTGGGCGCGCTGTTCGATCTGGGCGTCGATGGCCGCGTCGTCCAGCCCCCCGCCCGCGGCGGCGCCCCCTTGCAGCCATGCCTTGGGGTCCTGGCCCAAGAGCCCCAGAACATCCCCCGCGAGCAACAGCGCCCCCTTAAGACGCGCCTTTTCGGCCGGGTCGGTCGAGGCGTTGAGCCGGGTCTTCAATTCGAACAGGTGCGCGATGGCCTTCGGCGTGTTGAGGTCGTCGCCCAGCGCCTCCAACACCTCCGCCGGAACATGGTCGGGCACGTCGGCCTTCACGTCGGCGTTGCGCAGCGCCAGATAGAACTCGTCCAGTTCCTTCTTGGCGTCGCGGATGCCGTCCTTGCGGAAATCCAGCGGCTGGCGGTAATGGGTCTTGAGCAGCGTCAGACGGATGGCCTCGCCGGGAAACTCCTTCAGCAAGTCGTGGACGGTGTAGAAATTGCCCAAGGACTTGGACATCTTGTTGCCCTTCTCGTCGAGCGTGAACCCGTGG
>JADGBG010000097.1 GCA_015231605.1 Alphaproteobacteria bacterium
TTCCTTGGCGACCACCTTGGGTTCGGGCGCGGGTTTGGCTTTTTTCGGCGCGGGTTCGGCCTTGGCGGGCGCGGGCTCGCCGCCGTCCAGGGCCTTGGCCGCGGCGATGATGGTCTTGGCGCGCTCGCCGCCGAAACCGGAAACCTTGCTCAAGGCGTCCACCGACGCGCCCGCGACGTCGTCCACGGTTTTGAAACCGGCTTCCTGCAACCGTTCGGCGGCGGCCTTGCCGACGCCCTTGATGTCGGTCAGGGTGTGCTTGTCCATGTGATTACACCTGTATCTCGAGTGGTTGGCCATTACGCTCGGGATGGTCGCGCCTTGTCCCCCGCGCGCCCTCGCGATGTGCGCTTTTTCCCCCAACAGGTGTAAGGCCCCGCAGTGTCCCCGTCAATGGCTTTCACACGGAAACTCGTGGAAAACCGCCGGTTTATGGCGTTTCAGCGCGGAGAAATTCTAGCACGAACACACGCAGCGCGCTGGATAAATTCGTCGTCCGGGCGTGGTCGATATCCGTCACCAGCCGGTTCAGGGAAACGCCTTGGCGACGGGCGATGGCGTTGAGCTGGTCCCAGAACGCGTCTTCGAGGGTGATGGACGTCTGATGCCCGTCGAGCAGGACGGAATGCTTGCGCAGGCGAAACGCATCGCTTTCGAAATCGGGCGTGAAGTCCCGGCCGCTCACGCCAGCGCCATGGCGAAGGCGGCCATGCGGTCCAGCGCTTCGTCCCAGTTTTCCCGTTCGGTGCGCCCGGACGCCTTGCGCGGCTTGAAGCCGTGGTCCCCGTCCACCAGCCATTCCACCCGCACGGTCCCGGGCAGGGGTAGGCCCGGCACGTGGTCCATGCCGCCGAAGGTGTCGCGCGTGCCTTGCAGGATCAGGGTGGGGGTGCGGATGTCCAGCAGATGCGCCAGACGCTCGGCGGCCTTTTTCGGCTTGCCCGGCGGGTGGAACGGATAGCCCAGGCACACTAGGCCGCGCACGGGCGTGCCCTCGTCCTCCAATGCGCGGGCGATCAGCGACGCCATGCGCCCGCCCATGGACTTGCCGCCGATCACCAGCGCATCCGTACCGAAGTGGTCAATCACCGCGCGCCAGGCGTCCAGCAGCGCCGGCGCGCGGTTGGGCGGGCGTTTTTTGCCGTCGACGCGGCGCTCCGCCATGTAGGGAAATTCGAACCGCACGCACCGCAAGCCCCGCGCGGCGAGCCCATCGGCGAACGCGGCCATGAAATCCGAATCCATCGGCGCGCCCGCGCCATGGGCCAGAACGACGGTGACGGGCGCATCGTCGGGCCCGTCGATGAGCAGATCGGGAACGGTCATGAGCCGGATGTCTTGATGGCGGTGAAGAAGTCGTTGCCCTTGTCGTCGACGACGATGAAGGCCGGGAAGTTTTCGACTTCGATCTTCCAGATGGCTTCCATGCCCAGTTCGGGATACTCGACGCATTCCATGTGCTTGATGGACTGGTGCGTGAGTTCCGCCGCCGCGCCGCCGATGGAGCCGAGGTAGAAGCCGCCGTGCTTGCGGCAGGCGTCCGTGACGGCTTGCGAGCGGTTGCCCTTGGCCAGCATCACCATGGACCCGCCCGCCGCCTGGAAACGGTCCACGTAGCCGTCCATGCGCCCCGCCGTGGTGGGGCCGAAGGACCCGGCGGCATAGCCTTCCGGCGTCTTCGCCGGTCCGGCGTAATAGACGGGGTGATTCTTGAAGTGGTCGGGCAGGGGCTGGCCCGCGTCGAGCCGTTCGTTGAGCTTCGCATGCGCCAGATCGCGCGCCACGATCAGCGTGCCGGTGAGGCTCACGCGGGTCTTGATGGGATGCTTGCTCAGTTCCGCCTGGACCTCGGCCATGGGGCGGTTGAGATCGATGGCCACCACGTCTCCTGCCAGGTCGGTTTCCCGGACGTCCGGCAGGTATTTGGCCGGGTCCGTTTCCAGGCGTTCCAGGAAGATGCCGTCCGCCGTGATCTTGCCCAGCACCTGACGGTCCGCCGAGCACGAAACCCCGATGCCCACCGGGCACGACGCCCCGTGGCGCGGCAGGCGCACCACGCGCACGTCGTGGCAGAAGTACTTGCCGCCGAATTGCGCGCCGATGCCCAGCGTGCGCGTCATCTCCAGAATCTCGGCTTCCATCGCCACATCGCGGAAGGCCTGGCCGTAGCTGTTGCCCTGGGTGGGCAGGCCGTCGAGGTAGCGGGCCGAGGCCAGCTTGACGGTCTTCAGGTTCATTTCCGCCGACAAGCCGCCGATCACCACCGCGAGGTGATAGGGCGGGCACGCCGCCGTGCCCAACTGGGCGATTTCAGCCTTGAGAAACTCGGCCATGGATTTGGGGTTCAGCAGCGCGGTGGTCTTTTGGAACAGGAACGTCTTGTTGGCCGAGCCGCCGCCCTTGGCCATGAACAGAAATTTGTAGGCGCCCCCCGCCACGGCCTGGATGTCGATCTGCGCGGGCAGGTTGGTGCCGGTGCCGACTTCCTTGTACATGGACAGCGGCGCGAGCTGGCTGTAGCGCAGGTTGTTTTCCGCATACGCCCGCATCACGCCCTCGGACAGGGCTTCCTCGTCGCGCCCACCGGTCCACACGTTCTCGCCCTTTTTGGCGAAAACGATGGCGGTGCCGGTGTCCTGGCACATGGGCAGCACGCCGCCGGCCGAGATGTTGGCGTTTTTCAATAGCTCCAGCGCCACGAAACGGTCGTTGGCCGACGCCTCGGCGTCGTCGAGAATGGCGCGCACCTGGGCCAGATGGCTGGGACGCAGCAGGTGCGACGTGTCGCGCAACGCCGTCGCGGCCAGCAACGTCAGCCCCTCGGGTTCGATTTCCAGAACGGTCCGACCGGCCACGTTGTGGGTGGAAACATGATCCGACGTCAGCAGACGGTAATCGGCATGATCGGCGGACAAGGGAAAGATTTCATGGAAGGCGGGTTCGCTCATGGCCGGGACCTGTGTCTCTGCCCGCAACGTCGGGCGGTTACTTCTTGCGGAACGCGTCCAGCGTGATGACCTCGCCGGTTTTCTGGTCGGCGTCATCGCCGGGAACGGCATTGTCCTTGGCGGTCGCGCGCTCGAAATATTCCAGGTCCGCGCCGTCCAGTTCGGACAGGTCGACACCGTCCTCGAATTCGTCGTCGCCGTCTTCGTCGAACGGCATCATCTTGAGTTGCAGCGCGAAATTCACGGACGGGTCGGCGAACGAGATGATGGACGCATAGGGGATGGTCAGGCGCTCCTTCTTGCCCGAGAAGCTGAGCGTCACGGAAAATCCGGTTTCGTCCGTCGCCAGGTCCTCGAACTGATATTGCAGCACGATGGTCATTTCGTTGGGGTGCTGCGCGCGGAGCCGTCCGGGAATGGCGACGCCGTCGTCCTGGGTGTGGAAGGAGATGTAGAAATGATGGTCGCCCGGGAGGCCGTGGTGCTGAATGTGCGAAAGGGTCTTGTGGATGACGCTGCGCAAAGCCTCTTCCACCCAGATATCGTAGCGCAGTGTTTCTTCACTCATCGAACCAAGCCGTTTCTTTAACACGTTCCCCCGGCGGGGTGGAGTGGTGGGCTTCTGTTGCAAGGTGCCCACCGAACCCCGCTAGTTATCGCCCTTAGGCGGCAACCGCAAATGCCTCGTTGTCGTTGGCATTTGTAAAAGTAGCCCGATAACGGTGGTACCATGCCGGGCGAAAATCATATCTTTACCACGCTCGTCGATCCTGTTTCGCCCCCTTGGCCATCCCGAAAGGGATTTGGTGGAGGCGCCGGGTACCGCCCCCGGGTCCGATACGCTTATTCCATATAACGTTTATCGCCATAGCCGGTTGCCCGGCACAGCAAATATAGGCCGCGCGAACGCGCAATGCAAAGGGGAAGGGAAAAAGGAACGATTCCGTTAAAACGGCGCGTGCCGGAGAGGGTTTGTGCCGCGTGGCCGCGGGTGGGCTTTCCGAAAATTTCCGCCCGCTCAGGCGCGATCGGCATTGGCCAGCGCCCGGTTGATGGCGTCGATCATCTGCCGGATGTCGATGGGTTTGGTCAGATAGGCGCAAAAACCGGCGTCCATGCCGCGCCGCACGTCGGCGGGCATCGCGTCCGCGCTGACCGCCACCACCGGGATGTGCGCGGTTTGCGCGTTCGCGGCCAATCGCTTCATCGTTTCGACGCCGTCGATTCCCGGCAGGTTGACGTCCATCAGGATGACGTCGGGTTTGTGGACGTCCGCCATTTCCAGCCCCAGTTCGCCGGTATGCGCCGACACCAGATGCGCGCCCGGCACCAGGTCGATCACATGGCGCATCAGCGCGAGGTTGTCGGGGTTGTCCTCGATGTACAACACGGTGATATCCCGGCCGGTTTGCTTCGCAGGGGCGGCTTGTGGGGTGGGATCAACCTCCACATCCGGTTGGACGGTCGCGGCGGGCAGGTCGAACCAGAAGGTCGAGCCGCGTCCGGGTACGCTTTCGAAATCCAGCGCCCCCCCCATCATTTCCACCAGACGGCGCGAAATGGTGAGGCCGATCCCGGTGCCTTCAACCTCCGTGCTTTCGGCGCCCAACCGGGTGAAGGGCTCGAAAATATGGGCGCGCTGTTCGGCGCTTAGCCCTGGCCCGGTGTCGGCGACGCCGAACCGGAGCATGCCCACCCCCTTATCGCGCAGCGTGAACGACACCGATCCGTTGTCGGAATTGTATTTCACGGCGTTGGACAGCAGGTTGAGCAGCACCTGCTTGAAGCGGGTGCGATCGGCGTGCACGGAGTACGCCCCGGGCGCCAAAGCCTCCGCTTCGAGCGACAGTCCTCGCTTGTCCGCCATGGGACGAATGCAGTCCAGGCATTCCTTCACCACGGGCGCGGGGTCGAGGTCCTCCGTTTCCAGGTCGACGCGGCCGGTTTCGATCTTGGCAAGGTCGAGGACCTCGTTGATGAGGTCGAGCAGGTGCCGTCCCGCCTTGAGGATCTGCGTCACCCCTTCCTTGTTCGAGGTTTCCGCCATCACCGTCGGGGACATTTCCAGCAGTTGCCCGAAACCGAGGACGGCGTTCAGCGGCGTACGCAGTTCGTGGCTCATGGACGACAGGAATTCGGTCTTCGCCCGGCTGGCCAGTTCGGCTTCCTGTTTGGCGTCGAGCAGGGCTTCCTCGGCGCGGCGGCGTTCCGTCACGTCGCGTCCGACCACCACTAGGCCACGCCGCTCGCCCCAATCCTCGAACACGGGAACCTTGATGACGTCGAACATGCGCGAGGACCCGTCCGGCCGGGGGATGGTTTCCTCGCCCCGGCTAGGCGCGCCGATGGCCCACGCGGCCTCGTCGCTGTCGACGCAGGCGCACAACGCGTCCTTGTAGAACGCCGTGTATTCGCCCAACTCGGGGTCGGTCTTGCCTCGGTACTTGTCTTCGGGCAGCTCGAACAGCTCCAGGGCGAAACTGTTGGCGATGAGCCAGCGCCCCTGGCCGTCCTTGAGGCAAACGAAATCGGGCATGGCGTTGATCAGGGTTTCGAACCAGCCCTGCTGGGCGCGCAGGCCGGTTTCGGCGTGCTCGCGCTGGATGATTTCGTTCTGCAGTTCCCGGGTGCGCAGCCCGACCTGTTCCTCCAGGTCGTCGTGGCGGGTCTTGAGGGCCTGGGTGGTGGCGTTCAGCGCGCTGACCACCTCGTCGAATTCATCCGGGGACCGGCTCGCCTTGCGATCGAGCGTGAGCGGCGTGAAGTCCCGCGTCACGTCGAAATCATGGGAAAACGCGGCAATGCGGCCGAGATGGCGGGTCACCAGGATATGCACGAGAGCCAGGATGAACAGCGCCACCAGGAAAATCTGCACGGCATGCAGCGCCAGACGCATCAGCCAAGTGTTCGACAACTGGGCATAGACGTGATCCAGATCCGCGCTCAGAAAGAGCCTGCCGATGGGCAAATCCTGTCCGCGATGGATGTAGTGCAAATCCAAGGTCCGCTCCAGGACATGCTCGGAACGGACGGCGCCGGTCGACCACGTCCGGCCGTCTTCGCCGCTCACACGGGCGTACGTGATCGCCGGCATGGTCAGCAGTCCGTCAAGCAGCAGCCGGATCTGGGCCTCGTCGTTGACCCAGACGCTTTTCTCCAGACTGACGAGAAAGCTTTCCTCGATGAAGGCGAAGTTGCCTTCGATCTCGCGCACGTTGTCGCGATAGTCGAAATAGACCTGGATAGAGGACAACAGCACCGTCACCACCGCGCTGAACGCGATGACGAACACGGCCAGGCGGCGGGCGACGCCGGCGCCGAGCTTGCGTTTCGGGGGGATTCTGTCGGTTCGGGCCACCTTCTCGTTATCCGTCAGGACGGACCCATGCCGGCCCGCGCGCGGATGGCGTCATAGGTTCCATCCGCCTTCATGACGCGGAGCGCCTCGGCCAGGGGTTCGATCAGGGCTTCGTGAGTTTTGTGGACGTAGATGAACATGGGCATGCTGGCGAGCGGCGGTTCAAGCGCCCGCACGTCGTCCATCTTCAGCGCGGTCGCCTGATGGGCCGCCATCCAGCGTTCCGCCAGGACCACCTGGGCGCGGTCGCGTTGCAACAGACCGAACAGCTGTTCCAACGTCGTCACCTTGGTGACCGAGGGGGCGTCTGCGGTCTTGACCTCGAGAATCTTCCAGCCGGTGACGATCCCCAGATCATACGGCTTGAGGTCGTCCCACGAGGCGACGGAAATGTCGGGATTGCGCGTGAACGCCGTGAAGTCGAAGGTCATGAAGGGTTCCGGCACCATGCGCAGATCCGGATACATTTTCTCCATGCCCTTGATGCGCGGGATTACCCCGTCGTCGATGCCGAGATTGGCGTTGGTGATGGCGCGTTCGGCGGGCACCACGACGACCTTCGCCGTTTTGCCGACGCGCTTGAACATTTCGGCGCTGATCAACTGAAAAAACCCTTCGCCGGCTTCGTCGGCCAAGGGCGACGAGGCCGCCGTCGCCAGGGTGAGCGTCTTGCTCGCATCGGATTCGGCCGATGCGACGGCGGGCAAGGCCGCGCAAAGCAATCCGAACAGCAGGTTTCGGCCACGGGCGAGAAGTCCAGAAGGCATTGTGGGCCGCCTTTCATCAAGCAATGTCATATGATTTTATGGGCATGTTAATCCAAATGAGTGACAATTCCAAATGCTTGAAAATGGCCGGACCACGTTGGGCCATGGTAATATCCCCAACCGAATCGATAAGGCGAAACCGACCGTTTCCGGGGGGGACCGATACGCATGGCGGACATATTCATCGTCGACGACCAGGGGCCGGAAGCCACGGCCATGTTGCAGGCGCTCTATTCGCGCTCGGCCGCCAGCGCGCGCGAACATTTGGAACAGGTCAAGGCGCGCGGGTCCGCCAAGTTCATGGAAAGCTATTACGTGGGCTACGGCCACGCTTCCATCGGCGACTGCGGTTCCACCACGTTGTTTGTCGAGGGACTGTCGGTCCTGGCGTGCAAGGCGGTGCAGGACAATCCGCTCTACAGCGGCCAGGAAAGCTCGACGCGCTACATCGACTTTTCCAAACAGGCCATCGTCGATTCCTTGGGCACGGTTCAAAGCAAGGCGATCCTGGATGCCTGGATGGCGTTCTACCTGGACGCCCTGGAGCCGCTGGAAGAGCATCTGAGGGCCGAGTTTCCGCGCCGCGAGGGCGAAAAGGAAAAGTTCTGGGAAAACGCCATCAAGGCGCGCGGCTTCGACATCCTGCGCGGGTTCCTGCCGGCGGGCATCACGTCGCAGTTGGCGTGGACCACCAATCTGCGCCAGGCCGCCGACAAGCTGCATCTGTTGCGCCACCACCCCCTGGCCGAGGTGCGCGACATCGCCGACGGCTGTTTGAAGGTGTTGCGCGAACACTATCCCAGCAGCTTCGGCCACAAGGATTATCCCGAGACCGAGGCCTATCTGGCCAAAACGGCGGCCAAGACCAATTATCTCGACGCGTCGTTCTTCGCCCCGGACCAGCCGGATTTCAGTTTTTCCTCGACCGTCGACAACGCGGTGTTGGAAGCCAAGGAGCTCGACGTCATCGAGGGGCGTCCGCCGCGCACCAACCTGCCACGCTATCTGGAAGGCTACGGCCAATATACCTGCACCTTCGATCTCGATTACGGCTCGTACCGCGACTTGCAGCGCCACCGCAACGGCATCTGCCGCATTCCCTTGCTGACGGGGGAACGGGGGTTTCACAATTGGTATCTGGATCAGTTGCCGGACGCTTTGCGCGAACGGGGCGCGGCGCTGGTGGCGGCGCAATATGCCGCGATTGACGCCCTCGACGCCGCGGCGGAGGACAAGCAGTACTATTATCCCCTGGGCGCGAAGGTCCGCTGCCAGACCGTCTACACCCTGCCGCAGATGATCTACGTGATCGAGCTGCGCTCGCAAAATACGGTGCACTCGACCTTGCGCGACGTGATGCACCGCATGCACGGGGAAATGACGCGCCTGCATCCGCGCCTGACCCTGCACACGGACCTCGAACCCAGCACCTTTGACGTCAAACGCGGACAACAAACCATCATGAAGCGGGGCGAGTTGTAATCCCGCACGATTTCAAGGGGATTGCGTTTTGTCGCGGATCGCGTCATTTTTCTAACTGTCGATGCGGCGTCGCCGCGTCTGGACCGCCCAGGCCTTGCCGAGACGTGACATGACGAACGAAAAGCTGTTTTCCGCCGAACGCCGCCTGATGGAAAAACGTGGTCTGCCCATCCCCAAGACCGCGCCCGCGCCCGCGCCCCAGCCCCAGCCCGCAGTGGCGACCAAAGAAGTTCTCAACGCCATTGCCGAGGTCAAAAAACTGATCGAGGATCTGGTCTCCGCGGCTCCGGCCCAGGCCCAGAGCGTCCCGGAAACGCTGGCCGAGCAGCCGGAAATGCACGTGCTGCGCGGGCAGCTGCACGACCTCAAGTCCTCCATCGAAAAGACCAAGAGGGAAATCGCGGCCATCCACCGCCCTGGGGAAGCCGAGGACAAGTTCGTCAGCGCGGCCCTGGAGCTGGACGCCATCGTGCGCGCCACCGAAGTGGCCACCAACAACATCCTGGGCGCGGCCGAGGACATCGAATCCCATGTCCAGGAAATCAAGTCCCGCATCCACGACGACACCTCGCACGAGCACCTGGGCGAGATTTCCAACCTGGTGATCGGCATCTTCGAGAACTGCAACTTCCAGGACATCACCGGCCAGCGCATCGGCAAGGTGATCACGACCATCAATTATCTGGAAGACCGAATCCTCACCATGATCAACATTTGGGGCGAGGAGGAATTCGCGGGGTTCACCCCGGAAGAAGACAAGCGCAGCGCCGACGAAAAGCTTCTCGAAGGTCCGCAGTTGGAAGGCCAGGGGATCTCCCAGGACGACATCGACGCCTTGTTCGATTGACGGGAAAAAACCGTTCTGCCTTCCCGGCTTTTTCGTGACAATGCGGAAAATTTGTGCTCTATTTTCGCCAACGAGGGGCTTATACGTCCGAAACACTAGGGGGAAACATAGTGTTCGTGCCGGCTAAAACCAATGTGAGCCGTATTGCCGTCGTCGCGGTGTTGGCGGGGAGCGCCCTGCTGAGTTCGATGGCCGACGTCCAGGCCGCAAACATATGCGCCACCACCCGCGACCGCGCCGCCTTGGAAGTCCGGGTTTTGCAAAGCGAGCTTATGGTGGCCGCGCTGACCTGCCGGCAAAAGGCCGACTACAACGCCTTCGTGACGCGCTACAAACCGCAACTGAAATCCTTTGGCCGCGACTTGCGCGCCTTCTATGACCAGGCTTTCGGCCAGCAGTCCGGGGAACGGCAGATGAACAAGCTGGTGACCCGGTTGGCCAACGGCGCTTCGCAGCGCAGCCTGTCGGTTGCCCCTGTCGATTACTGCGCCGAGACCGCTCAACGCTTCCAGACTCTTCTCGGCAAGCCCAACACCGAGCGTCTGCTGCAAATCGCCAGCACCGCCCCCGCAGCCCAATCCCATGGCGTGCCGACCTGCCGGGAAGTGGCGAACAAGTAACTCCCCTTTCCGACACACGATGCCCTATGGCATCCCATCCGGTCGTGAGGCAGGGCGGCATCCGCAGACTGCAAGGCGGGGGGCGTTCCATATGGGCGAGTGATGAAGGTATTCGAAACCCTGTTCTATCTTCTGGTTCTCGCTCTGCTTCTGCCAGGCGCGTGCGGATCGTCACATGACGAAGCCAAGTCGCAAGCCGACGATGGCGTGGCAAGTATTGA
>JADGBG010000098.1 GCA_015231605.1 Alphaproteobacteria bacterium
CGCTGCTGCGTCCGGGCCTGGACGCGGACGCCGTGGCCGGGGTGGCGGAGCGGCTCAAGTTCTCCAACGCCGAGCGCAAGCATCTGCTGGCCATGTGCGCGCCGGGACCGGACATCGACGACGCCCTGGACGACCGCGCGCTGCGCCGGATTTTCCAGGACGTGGGCGGCGACATCGCGGCGGATCGCGCGCTGCTCACGTGGGCCGGCGTTCTGGCCCTGGAAAGCCACCTGCCGCGCGCGCGCACCGAGGCGTGGATCGGCCTCGTCAACGCCGCCAAGGCGTGGGAGCCCATTTCCTTTCCGCTACAGGGTCGTGACGTGCTGGCGCGGGGCGTCGCCCACGGGCCCGAGGTCGGACACCTGTTGAAAGAGGTGGAAGCCTGGTGGCGCACCGAGGATTTCCGCCCCGACCGCGACGCCTGTCTGGTGCGGCTGGACGCGGCGATGGCGGGGTAGCGTGTGCGTCAGCGTCTCGGGTGCTTGCGGACGTATTGCGCGATTTTCGCGTCTTCGTGAACGGTGTGGTTGACGAACCATTCGACCAGGAAGTCTAGAATGTCGTTGGCGGCCTTGTCGCCCATCTCGAACATCCTCATATGGTCGTGGAAGGCCTCGTTGAGGTGCTGGTGGTGGTCGGCGTGCCCCTTGTAGCCGGGATAGCCGCAATCCAGCATGATATTTCCCTCGCTGACGAAATGGAAATGCGAATACGCCAGCAATTCGGCCAACAGGCGCAGGATGCGCGCCTTGTCCCGCCCGGCCAGGATTTCCTCCTTGATCGAGACGATGATGTCGAGAAAGATCCGGTGTTCGAAATCGATCCGGTCGTGACCGGTTTCAAAGCGCCGTTCCCATTTGAGATCGATTTGATTCGTGTCGCTCATTGAAGATGCCTTGACGCGGGGATGTGTGGCGGGTCCGTCGTGGATTAATCCTACCAAGGTTGGCGGGGGACGGTCACGGATTTTCTTCCCGTTGCGCCCGGAAGCGGCCGCATTGGCGCAACGCCTCGCCCAGCACCATGGCGGCGGCGACGGCGACGTTCAGGGACCGAGCCCCCGGCGCCATCGGGATGACGACCCGCGCGTCGGCGGCGGCGTGCACGTCGTCGGGCACGCCGGCGCTTTCCCGGCCCAGAAGCAGGATGTCGCCGGGCCGGTAGCGGAATTCGGTGTAGGGAATCGCGCCGCGCGTCGTCAACAGCACCAGACGCCGCCCTTCGTCTCGCTGGCGCAGCGCGCGGAACGCTTCCCAGGAGATGTGGCGTTCCAGGCGCGCCTGGCCGAGGTAGTCCATGCCGGAACGCTTGAGGTGACGGTCCGAAAACACGAAGCCGCACGGTTCGATCACGTCGACCCCCACCCCCAGGCACGCCGCCGTGCGCAACAGGGTTCCGGCGTTTTGCGGAATATCGGGTTCGTATAGGGCCAAGTCCATGAAAGTTCGTGCCTTTTTTGCAACTGTCCACCGCTTTTAGAGGCGTACATTAGAAAACGCCGATTTTTTTGCTTTTTTCAAGTGTGGTTTTCTTATATACCGGTGCCCAGTCAAGTCGGCGCATATCATCGTGCGCATGCCTTGTTGCGTGTTTGGCCGTTTGGCTGGGGCGGGCATCGACAGGGGGTGTCCGGGGCGCACAAGAGACGGTTCGACCGTCCCCGTCCCCACGAAAGTCATGCGGTGCATCTGATTTGTGAAGAGCCTGAATTCAAGATCAGGAAAGGCGTCACCATGACGGATAATTCCAATACTTTGGGAGATGGGTCGCGCCGCGACTTTCTTCTCGTTTCGACGGCCACGCTTGGCGTGGCGGGCACGGCGCTGGCCGTTTGGCCCTTCATTCACTCCGCTAATCCCGCCAAGGACGTGCTCGCCCTGGCCTCGACCGAGGTGGATCTCTCCGCCGTCGAGGAAGGCATGGCCATCACCGTCATGTGGCGTGGCAAGCCGGTCTTCATCCGCCACCGCACCCCGTCTGATATTCAGATGGCCGCAGAGGTGGAATTGGCCGATATGCGCGACCCGCAGGCCGACGCCGACCGCGTGCAAAAGCCCGAATGGCTGATCCTGGTGGGCGTATGCACGCACCTGGGCTGCATTCCGTCGGGTCAGAAACTGGGCGATTCGCGCGGCGAGTTCGGTGGCTGGTTCTGCCCGTGCCACGGTTCGCACTACGACACGTCCGGCCGCATCCGCAAGGGTCCGGCTCCGTTCAACCTGCCGGTGCCGCCGTATGCCTTTACGGACGATACCAACATCGTGATTGGGTGAGATCGGACATGAGCAAACGACAATACAACAACCGCGTGATGCAGTGGGTGGAAGACCGCCTGCCCATCATCAGCCTGATGGAAAACAGCGGCGTCATCTATCCGACGCCGAAAAACCTGAACTACTGGTGGAACTACGGCTCGCTGGCCGGCGTCGTCATGGTGATCATGATCCTCACCGGGATCTTCCTGGCGATGAACTACCAGGCGCACCCGACGGTCGCCTTCGACAGCGTGGAGCGCATCGTGCGCGACGTCAACTACGGTTGGCTGCTGCGCTATCTGCACATGAACGGCGCGTCGATGTTCTTCCTGCTGGTTTACATCCACATGTTCCGCGGCATGTACTACGGCTCCTACAAGGCGCCCCGCGAACTGTTGTGGATGATCGGCGTGACCATCTACCTCGCCATGATGGCGACGGCGTTCATGGGGTACGTGCTTCCCTGGGGTCAGATGAGCTTCTGGGGCGCCACCGTGATCACCAACCTGTTCTCCGCCGTTCCGGTGGTGGGCACCGACATCGTGACCTGGATGTGGGGCGGATTCGCCGTCGATTTCCCGACGCTGAACCGCTTCTTCGCGTGGCACTACCTGCTGCCGTTCATCCTGTTCGCGCTGGTGTTCCTGCACCTGTGGGCGCTGCACACGCACAAGTCCAACAACCCGCTGGGCATCGACGCGAAGACCCCGCAGGACATGATGCCGTTCCACCCGTTCTACACGATCAAGGATCTGTACGGGCTGGGCTTCTTCATGATCTTCTATCTCTACTTCGTGTTCTTCCAGCCGAACTTCTTCGGCGAAGTGGACAACTACATCCCGGCCAATCCGATGGTCACCCCGCCGCATATCGTTCCGGAATGGTACTTCCTGCCGTTCTACGCCATGCTGCGCGCGGTTCCGGACAAGCTTGGCGGCGTCATCGTGATGTTCGCCGGCGTGCTGATCCTGTACGTCCTGCCGTGGCTGGACACGTCCAAGGTCCGCTCCGCCCGGTTCCGTCCGGTGTTCAAGCAGATGTTCTGGATCTTCTTCCTGGACTGCTTGGTGCTCGGCTACGTCGGCGCGAAGTCCCCGGACGAAATGTTCATGGGCATCATGACCATGACCACGCTCGGCCAAATCGCCACCACCTACTACTTCTTCCACTTCATCGTGCTGCTGCCGCTGCTTGGTAAATACGAAACCACCAAGCCGCTGCCCAACAGCATCGCCGAAGAAGTGGCCAAGAAATACGCTCAGTAAGGAGGCCGATCCATGCGTAAACTCTTCATTATCGCTCTCATGGGTCTGAGCCTTGGCTTCGCCGGTGCGGCTCACGCTGCCGGTGGGGCCCCGGTCCCGGCCAAGCAGAACTGGACCTTCACCGGCCTGTTCGGCGGCGGCTTCGACAAGGCGCAGCTCAAGCGCGGCGGCCAGGTCTTCTTTGAAGTCTGCAACGGCTGCCACTCCGTGAGCCTGATGGCATACCGCAACCTTGTGGAAAGCGGCGCCTGGACCGAGGACGAGGCCAAGGAACTGGCGTCGGGCTTCGAAGTCCAGGACGGCCCGAACGACGAAGGCGAGATGTTCATGCGTCCCGCCCGTCTGTCGGACCGGTTCGTGTCGCCGTACCCGAACGACAAGGCAGCGGCCGCGGCGCACGGCGCCATCCCGCCCGACCTGTCTGTCATCACCAAGGCCCGCAAGTACGGCCCGGATTACATCCATGCCCTGCTGATCGGCTATAAGGACGAGGTCCCCGAAGGCGTGACCATTCCCGAAGGCTCGAACTACAACGAGTTCTTCCCGGGCAACGCCATCGCCATGGCGGCCCCGCTGACCGACGGCGCCGTTGAATACGCCGACGGCACCGAGGCGACCTTGGATCAACTCTCGCGCGACGTCGTGACCTTCCTCGCCTGGGCCGCGGAGCCCGAGCTGGAAGCGCGCACGGCGCTCGGCATCAAGGTTCTGATCTATCTGGTCATCCTGACCGCCATGCTGGGCGCGCTCAAGCATCGCATCTGGCGTCGCCTGAGCGATCCGAACCTGTCCTGCGAAGACCCGCACTAAGGTCTGACGGGATAGCCCCTCGCAAAACCCCCGCCTGCATGGCGGGGGTTTTCGCTTTGCGACCTTTGCCGGGCCTGCGTTTTGTGCGAATGTAGGCCCCCCTGACGACATCTGGTATGGCCCCGCTTTCCATGCGCATCCGCGAGATCCCTTACAACTACACCTCGTTCTCGGATCGCGAGATCATCATCCGCCTGCTCGGGGCGGATATGTGGGAAGTGTTGAACCAGCTGCGCACCCAGCGCCGCACGGGCCGCTCGGCGCGCATGCTGTTCGAAGTGCTGGGCGACATCTGGGTGGTGCGGCGCAATCCGTTCATCCAGGACGATCTTCTGGAAAACGCCAAGCGCCTGGACGACCTGATGGACGGCATGGGCCGGCGCCTCGACCACATCGACGCGCGCGCCCAGGGCAACGCGCTGGTGATCCAACTGGCCCGGCGCACCCGCCAGGCCATGGAGGAATTCCAGGCCTGGCTCGTCCATCTCAAGGCCAAACGCGTCCAGGCGATGCGCGTGTTCGCCCGCCACACCCGGCGCGACCACGTGGATTTCAGCGGCGAGGCCCGCGTCGCCCACGTCACCGACGCCACCGACTGGCGCGTGGAATACCCGCTGGTGGTCTTGGCGCCAAGCCATGAGGACGAAACCGCGCCGCTGGTCAAGGCGTGCATCGATCTGGGGCTCACCGTCATTCCACGCGGCGGTGGCACGGGCTACACCGGTTCAGCGGTGCCGCTCTACGCCGACACGGCGGTGGTCAACACCGAAAAGCTCGATTTCATCGAAGCGGTCGAATGGCGAACCCTGCCGGCGCGCGCCGAACCGGTCCCCACCATCCGCGTCGGCGCGGGCGCGGTCACCAAGCGCGTGACCGAGGCCGCCGAACGGGACGGCTGCGTGTTCGCCGTCGATCCGACCAGCCAGAACGCGTCCACCATCGGCGGCAACATCGCCATGAACGCGGGCGGCAAGAAGGCGGTGATGTGGGGCACCACCCTGGACAACCTGTTGTCCTGGCGCATGGTGACGCCCGACGCCGACTGGCTGGAGGTCACGCGCCTGGATCATAACTTGGGAAAAATCCACGACGCGCCCGAGGCCCGCTTCGAGGTGCGCCGCTTCCACCCCGACGGCAAGACCCCGCGCGGCGAGGCCGAGATCATCACGCTCACGGCCGCCGAGATCCGCAAGCCTGGGCTCGGCAAGGACGTCACCAACAAGGCGCTGGGCGGCCTGCCGGGCGTTCAGAAGGAAGGCTGCGACGGTCTGGTGACCAGCGCGGTGTTCGTGCTGCACCGCCAGCCCAAGCACACCCGGACCTTGTGCCTGGAATTTTTCGACCCCGAACTGGGCCGCGCCGTTCCGGCCATCATCGAGACGCTGGAGTATCTCAAGGCCCATCCCATAGCAAGCTGTGCGGCGTTGGAGCACCTCGACCAGCGCTACGTGCGCGCGGTGGGCTACAGCCCCAAGTCCATGCGCGGCCAGACGCCCAAGATGGTTCTGGTGGCCGATCTGGTGGGCGACGACGAAGACGCCGTCGCCGAGGCCGCCCGCCATGTGGTGGGGCTGGCCGAGGCGCGCGGCGGCGAAGGCTTCATCGCCGTCAGTCCCAGCGTGCGCAAGCGCTTCTGGGCCGACCGGGCGCGCACCGCCGCCATCGCCGCGCACACCAACGCCTTCAAGGTCAACGAGGACGTGGTGATTCCCATCGCGCGCCTGGCCGACTACAGCGAGGGGGTGGAGCGGCTCAACATCGAACAGTCGCTGGCCAACAAGCTGCGCTTGGTGGGCGCGCTGACGGATTATCTGGAAAGCGGCGGGTTCCGCCAACACCTGCCGGCCGGGTTCGCCGGCGAGGGCGAACAGGGCGACGCCGCCGCCGCCAAGCGCGCCGCCGCGCTGGACCTTTTGGCCGGGGTGACGGAACGCTGGACCGCGATCCTCGCCAACCTCGACAAGCCGGCCGGGGAGTGCGGGCATTTCGCGCGCTACATGGCCGACGGCGCGGTTCCCGAAACGTGGGCGGAAATGCCCATCATCCGTCTGATCCTGCGCGGCGACATGCGCATTTCATACCGCCGCGAGGTGGAAAAGCCGCTGAAAAACATCCTCGCCGGCGACGTGTGGGCCAAGGCGCGCGGGCATCTGGACGACATCCACAAGGACATCCGCTCGTCGCGTCTGTTCGTGGCGCTGCACATGCATGCGGGCGACGGCAACGTGCACACCAACATTCCGGTCAACTCCAACGACTACGAGATGCTGCACGAGGCCGAGCGCCTGGTGGACAAGATCATGCGCCTGGCGCGCGATCTCGGCGGCGACATTTCCGGCGAACACGGCATCGGGCTGACCAAGTTCCCCTACATGACGGCGGACCGCATCGCCGACTTCCAGCGCTATAAGGAAAAAGTCGATCCCAAGGGCCACTTCAACCGCGGCAAGCTGTTGCCGGAATCGGCCGATTTCGACGCCTACACGCCGTCGCTGCGTCTGGTGCAGCAGGAAGCCCTGATCCTCAAGGAAAGCGCGCTCGGCGTGCTCAACGACATGACGCGCCACTGCCTGCGCTGCGGCAAGTGCAAGGAGGTGTGTTCCACCCACGTCCCTGGGGCGAACCTGCTCTATTCCCCGCGCAACAAGATCCTGGCGCTGGGCCTGATCATCGAAGCGTTCCTGTATGAAGAGCAGACCCGGCGCGGATTGTCCGAGCGTCACTTCGACGTGCTGAACGATCTGTCCGACCACTGCACCGTCTGCAACAAGTGCGCGACGCCGTGCCCGGTCAACATCGACTTCGGCGACGTCACCGTGCAGATGCGCGAAATCCTCAGGGGCAGGGAACGGAAACGCACCGCGCTGGGCGCGCGGATGGCGCTGTCGTTCCTCACCACCAGCAACCCCCAGGCGATCGAAGTGGCGCGCGCGGGCTTCATCCGGGGCGGTTACGCCGCCCAGGCGTTCGCCCACCGCCTGTTCAAGACGGCGGGCGCGCTGGACACCGACGCCGAGCCCGCCGCCACCACCGGCGCGCCCGCGTCCCTGCTCCAGCTCAAGCACATGCTGCGCGCGCCATTGCCCATCGCCAAGGTGCCGAACCGCTCGGCGCGCGGCTTCCTGAAGATGCGGGAAGACGGCTCCGCCGTGCCCATCGTGCGGGCGGAAAAAGGGGGAGAGGACCGGCCCGAGGCCGTGTTCTACTTCCCCGGCTGCGGCTGCGAGCGGCTGTTCAGTCAGGTTTCGCTGGCGACGCTGGCGATGCTGCGCGCCCAAGGCGTGCAGGTGATCTTGCCGCCGGGGCAGATGTGCTGCGGCTCGCCCCAGACCAGTTCCGGCGACCGGGCGCTGGGCGGCGCCATCACGACCCGCAACCGGGTCTTGTTCCACCGCGTCGCCAACATCGTGTCGTACCTGGACGTGAAGACCGTTCTGGTGTCGTGCGGGACCTGCCACAAGCAACTGACGGGCTACGCCTTTGAACAGATCTTTCCCGGTTCGCGCATGATCGACATCCACGAATTCCTGTATGAACGGGGCGTGCGCGTCCCGGAAGGCGGGAACGGCGCGGGCTACCTGTTCCACGAACCGTGCCACAATCCGTTCACCGTGCACGACTCCCTGACCGTCACCGGGGCACTGATGGGCGCGCCCGCGACGCTGACGGACCGGTGCTGCGGCGAATCCGGAACCTTCGCCGTGCAACGCCCCGACATCTCGACCCAGGTGCAGCATCGCAAGGCCCGCTCGATGAGCGCCGCCGCCGCACGCTCCCGGGATCTCACCGGCGCGGCGGCGAAAAAGGTTCTGACGGCGTGCCCGTCGTGCCTGCAAGGGCTCAGCCGGTTCGAGGCTCAGGGCGCGCCCGAGGCCGAGTTCATGGTGGTGGAGCTGGCGCGTCTTCTGCTGGGAGAAAACTGGCGACGCGACTTCCTTGACGCGATGGATCGCGGCGGGGTGGAGTACGTGTTGCTGTAAAGCCGCGAGTCGGGCGGTTTTTTGCCCGGAAAACCCGAAAAAAATTGACTTTTTCGGCGCAACTGTCCACTTATGGGGCCGTCGCGCCCGACAACGGCCGCGGCCAGCCCAATTTTGCATGAGAGACGGATGTCAAAAGAAGAAGTTCTCGAATTTACCGGGGTCGTCACCGAACTGCTGCCCAACGCGATGTTCCGCGTGGAGCTGGAAAACGGCCACGAAATCCTGGCGCACACCGCCGGCAAGATGCGTAAGCACCGCATCCGCGTCCTGGCGGGCGACAAGGTGACCGTGGAAATGACCCCGTACGACCTCACCAAGGGCCGCATCACGTTCCGTTTCAAGTGATCAAGCGGCCCGGCTGACGGGAAAGGTTGAGACGTGAGCGATCCCGTTCCCTTGATCCTGGCCTCGGCCTCTCCGCGGCGCGTCGAGCTGCTGGCGCAGATCGGCGTGATTCCCGATTGCGTGCTCCCCGCGCATGTCGACGAAATCCCGCTGAAAAACGAACTTCCCATCGACATGGCGCGCCGCCTGGCCGAGGCCAAGGCCCGCGAAATCCACAAGGACCATCCCACCGCCTGCGTCATCGGCGCGGACACGGTGGTGGCGCTGGGCCGGCGCATTCTCGGCAAGGCCGAGGACGAGGCCCATGCCCGGCGTTATCTTTCCATGCTGTCCGGGCGCGGCCACCGCGTCATCGGCGGCGTGGCGGTGATCGCCCCCGGGGGCAGGACGGCGGTCCGCGCCGTCACCACCAAGGTGGACTTCAAGCGCCTGGAAGACGCCGAAATCGACGCCTACATCCAATCCGGAGAATGGCGCGACAAGGCCGGGGCCTACGCCATCCAGGGCCGCGCGGGCGCGTTCGTGCGCCGCATCAACGGGTCGTACTCCAACGTCGTGGGCTTGGCGCTGTTCGATGTCGCGAACATGGTGAAGGGCCTGGGCGTGCGTCCTCCGGGCCTGATTTGAAGGCGGAGGGGACGATGGCGGGGGACGTCTTGCTGGTCCGCGTCCGGCCCTGGGAAACCCGCGTCGCGCTGGTGGACCGGAACGGACGGTTGCAGGACTTCCAGCTTTACCGCGATCGCGTCACCGGCGCGGCCGGCGACGTGTTCCTGGGCCGCGTGAGGGCGGTGTCCACCGCGCTCGACGCCGCCTTTGTCGACATCGGACAGGACCGCGACGGATTTCTGGGCCTGGCCGAGGCGCGCCCCCGTCCGCATGCCGGGCCCGACGCGTCCCGCGACCGCATTTCCGACCACGTTCACGAGGGCCAGGCCGTTCTGGTCCAGGTCCTGGCCGAAGCCCGCGCCGACAAGGGCGCGAAACTGACGCGCCGCGTCAACGTGGCGGGCGGGCATTGCGTGTTGACGCCGGGCGATCCCGGCGTGCGCATTTCCAAGCGCGTCGCCGACGAAACCGAACGCGGACGGCTGCGCGCGTTGGTCTCGCCCCTGCTGGCGACCAAGGAAGGGGTGGTGGTGCGTTCCGCCGCCCAGCACATCACCGAGGCCGCGCTGAAAGAGGAACTCGCCGTGCTGCGCACCCGTTGGGATGCGATGGAGACCCGCGCCGCCCACGAAACGCCGCCCCGGTTGCTGAGCGGGGAAACGGGCTTCGCCATGCGTTTTTTGCTGGATCGCGGCTGGCGGGACGTCGCCCGCGTGGTGGTGGATGACGGGGCCGCGGCCCGCGCGCTGGAGGCCGAACTGACCCGCGCCGTCCTGGCCCTGCCGGGCGGCGTGCGCCGCCATGGCGGGGGCGGGGGGGACATCTTCGCCGCCCATGGCGTGGCCGACGAACTGGCGGCGCTGTTGGATC
>JADGBG010000099.1 GCA_015231605.1 Alphaproteobacteria bacterium
CACGCCGCCGGGGGTGGGCAGGCAGAACCGCGCCGGCTCGACGAAGGCGAACAGCTCCAGCACGTCGAAGCCGTCGATGCGTTCCAGCCCCAGCCGCTGGGCGGTGTGGCGGGCGTGGCACACCACGGGCCGTTCGCCGGCGCGGAGCCGCTTGGCGACGGCGGCGGCGTCCAGCGTCCCAATCTCGCCGTCGCTTTCCAGGACGTAGGCCGCGCGCGCCCCCGCCACCAGGGCGAAGGTGTCGGGCAGCAGGATTTCCGGCGGGCGGGGCGGATTCGGCATGCCGGGAGTATACCCCGCCCGGGCCCCCGGCACAGCGCAAAGCGGCTTCCCCCGGCCCCCCACCAGTGTTAAGGGTTGAGGATGTTGAGCGTGCGCGCCCTGACCCGGCTTGGCGTCGGGCCCGTCGATTTGGACGTGGCCGGCGGCGAGATCGTTTCCTTGACCGGGCCCAGCGGCGCGGGCAAGACCTTGTTGCTGCGCGCCATCGCGGATTTGGACCCCAACGAAGGCGCGGTGACGCTGTCGGGCGTGTCGCGTGAAAGCCTCGACGCGCCCCGGTGGCGCGCGCGGGTCATGTACGTGCCCGCCAACGCGGGTTGGTGGTCGGACACCGTGGGTCCCCACTTCGCGGACATGGACGCGGAGCGCGTCAAAACCACCCTGCACCAGCTCAACCTGGAAACCACGGCTTTGGGTTGGACCGTCGCGACCCTGTCCACCGGCGAACGCCAGCGCCTGGCGCTGGCCCGCGCGGTGGTGCGGGGTCCGGACGTATTGTTGTTGGACGAGCCGACCTCGGGCCTGGACGGCGAAAACGTGCGGCGCGCCGAAGCGCTCATCGCCGGGTTCGCCAACGACGGCGGCGGGGTTCTGTTCGTCACCCACGACCCGGTCCAGGCGGAGCGTCTCGGCACGCGGGGACTGACGTTCGCCGGCGGATCCGTTGTGGAGGTTTCCCGATGATCGGCGTCTACATCAAACTGAGCTACGTGGATCTGATGCTGGCTTCCGTGTTGCTGGTGCTGGCGGGGGGGCTGTCCATCGCGCTCAAGCTCGGCATGGAAAAGCCGCTGGGCGTCGCGGCGCTGCGCACCGTGGTGCAACTCACCCTGATCGGCATGGTGTTGAAGCTGTTGTTCCAGATGGTCTCGCCCTGGTGGACCGGGTTGGCCGCGCTGATCATGATCGTGCTGGCGGGACGCGAAGTGATGGCGCGCCAGACCCTTCGTCTCAAGGGGTGGTGGAGCTACGGCATCGGCACGTCGGCCATGTTGACGGCGGGCTCGGTCGTCACGGTGTTGGCGCTGACCACCGCCGTGCGCCCGGAACCCTGGTACGACCCGCGCTTCGCGCTGCCGCTGCTGGGCATGGTGTTGGGCAACACCATGAACGGCGTCTCGGTGGGCATGGAGCGGCTGTCCAACACGCTGAAGCGGGAAAAGGACGCCATCGAAGGGCAACTGGCGCTGGGATTCGATCGGCGCGACGCGTTCCGTCCCTACATTCGGGAATCCATGCGCGCGGGTCTGATGCACATCGTCAACGCCATGTCGGCGGCGGGCCTCATCTCGCTGCCCGGCATGATGACGGGGCAGATCCTAGCCGGCGTCGATCCGACCGAGGCGGTGAAGTACCAAATTCTCATCATGTTCCTGATCGCCGGGGCGACGTCGCTGGGCGCGTTGATCGCGGTTCTGGCGGTGGCGGCGCGACTCAGCGACGATCGCGCCCGTCTGCGCCTCGACCGGCTGCGCGGCGTCTCGCGCTGAGCGCGGTTCGCATCGCGCACGAACCCGCATGACAGCTTAGAACCGCTCTATTCTACATAAAACCATTGCAAAATAATCCGGAAGCGGCCAGAATGACTCGTAGGTTGGCCATGGCGTCAACCCATGGAATTTTCCGAGGGAGATTCGCGCGGACTGTCCGCCGCACGATTTTTGAGTGACCGTTTGTTCGTCAACTTCACGGCCGCCTTTCGGGGCGGCCCTTTTTTTCGCATTCAGCGATCCGATCCGTGGTGGGCGCTGTCCACCAGTTTGTCCATCAGGGCCAAAAGCACGCCCGAAGTGACGAACGTCATGTGGATGATCAGCATCCACATCAGGTCTTCCTTGGTGGTTTCCTGCACGTTCATGAAGGCGCGCAGCAGCTGGATGCCGGAAATCGCCACGATCGAGGCGATCAGCTTCAGCTTCAGTCCGCTGAAATCCACCTTGCCCATCCAGTCGGGGCGGTCCTCGTGGTCGCCGGTGTCGATCTTGGAGACGAAATTCTCATAGCCCGCGAAGATCACCATCAACAGCAAGTTCCCCGCCAGCGACAGGTCGATCAGCGACAGGATGGTGAGGATCACGGCGGTCTCGCTCATGGTGAACACCATCGGCGCGACGTGGAGGAGTTCCTGCATGAATTTCACCAGCAACATCGCCAGCGACACCACCAGCCCCAGATAGAACGGAGCCATGATCCAGCGGCTGGCGAAAATCAGGCGTTCCAGGTAACGTTCGATCATGGACGACTCCTCGTCTTGCGGGGCGATGACTGGAAGGAAGATAGCCCGTCCCAGCCCGGACGCAAGCCGTCCGTCGCCGGTCGCGACGATTTTCGGCATGAAATCGCCGCAATCCGGACCCATATACAGACACCACAGAGAACGACGAGGCGGCCATGCTGATCACATCGCGCAAATCCTGGGAATTGAGCGACGCCGACGCGACGCCCGAAGCGGTCTATCGCGATCGGCGCCGGTTCTTGAAGCTGGGTGTGGGTTTGGCCGCCGGCATGGCGGCGGGACCCCTGTTTGCGCCCCGGTCCGGCCTCGCCGCGCCCTCGGAAAATAAGATTAAAGATATACTTCAATCAAAATACCGTATTCTCGAGAAGGCGACGGAGCGTGATAAGTTTCTGAATTACACGAATTTTTACGAGTTCGCCACCAGCAGGGACCAGATTGTCGAGCGCGCCGAAGCGTTTGCAACCCGCCCCTGGACCGTCGAGGTCGCGGGCGAGGTGAAACACGCCGGAACCTATGACGTGGACGATCTGTTGCGTCCGAACCGGCGCGAGGAACGGATTTACCGGCACCGTTGCGTGGAAACCTGGTCGATGATCGTGCCGTGGGTGGGCGTGCCCTTGGCGGACGTGGTGAAGCGCCTGGAGCCCACCTCCAAGGCGCGCTACGTGGCGTTCGAAACGCTGCACGATCCCGAGCGGATGCCCGGCCAGAAGCGCCCGGTCCTGGAGTGGCCGTATGTCGAGGGACTGCGTCTGGACGAAGCTCTCAACCCCTTGACGGTGTTGGCGGTCGGGGCCTACGGCGAAACCCTGGCCCCGCAGAACGGCGCGCCGATCCGGCTTGTCGTTCCGTGGAAATACGGCTTCAAGGGCATCAAGTCCATCGTGCGCATCACGTTTACCGAAACTGAACCCCCGACGTCGTGGAACCGTTCGTCACCCGACGAATACGGCTTTTACGCCAACGTCAATCCGGACGTGTCGCATCCCCGCTGGTCCCAGGCCAAGGAGCGGCTGATCGGCGACTTTTTCAAGCGCCGCACCTTGAAATTCAACGGATACGGCGAGGAAGTCGCGCATCTTTATCAAAACATGGATTTGAGTAAATTTTTCTGATGCACCGGCAACGCATTGTGTGGTGGGCGGTTTTCGCCGCCTTGAGCGCGCCTCTGGCGTGGCTGGGGGTGCTGGCGGCGACGGACGGGTTGGGCGCCAATCCCATCGAATTCGTCACCCGCTACCTGGGCGACTGGGCGTTGCGCGCGCTGTTGGCGGCGTTGGCCCCGACGGCGCTCAACATTCTATTCGGCTGGACCGGGGCGGTGCGCCTGCGCCGCATGGTGGGATTGTATGCGTTCGCCTACGCCGTGCTGCACGTCTCGTCCTACGTGGTGCTGGATCAGTTCTTCGACTGGGCCGCCATCTGGGCCGACGTGATCAAGCGCAAGTACATCACCGCCGGCATGGCGACCGTGGCGATCCTGTCCCTGCTGGCGGCGACGTCATGGGCGGGCGCGGTCCGGCGCCTGGGCGCGAAGACCTGGAAGCGCCTGCACCGGGGCGTCTACGCCGCCGCGCTGTTGGCGTGCCTGCACTACGCCTGGATGGTGAAGGCCGACCTGACGGGACCGGCGCTGCACGCCGCCGTGCTGGCGGTATTGCTGGGGGTGCGGATGGCCGCGTTCACGAAAAAACGGCTCACGCCTCTTCGCCCCCGTTGAAGGCGGGAAAGGTCTTGTGAAAGGCCGGGTGCTTGTCGTTCCAGTCGTCGCCCCAGGGGAACCGCATCAACAGCTGGATGCCGCCCTCGCAGGGCTCCAGGCCCTTCTCGGAATGGTGCGGCAACGGCTCGTGAAAGCGGTGGCAATAGAGGATCAGGGCCGCCGCGACCTCGTTGGTGTCGAAGGTCAGCTCCTCGACCTGTTCGGTGAGGTTGGGCGCGAATTTCAGCGTCACCGCCAGGTGCGGCTTCCAAGCGATCCTAAGGCTTTGCACCCGGGTCGGGGGCAGTCGAACGCCGCGCTGGCGGCAGTATTCGGTGATGGCGTCGATGATTTCCCCTTCGGAAAAATAGCTTCTGCGCAGATCGAGCGGCATGGCCGTCCTCCCTTGGTCATCGTCTCGCGTTGTGGCGCGCGGCCAGCATGTCCTGTTCGCTCATGCCGATGGTCACGGCCAGGCCTTCTCCGTGTTTATGCAGGTGCTTTTGCGCCTGGCGGGGGACGGGGATTTTCAAGGCCCGGCAGAACCCCAAAAGCGCCTCCATGATCTGGTCGTGGCGCAGATGCACCCGCACCGGGTTGCTGGGATTGTCGGTGGGGTAATTCAGGATCACCCGCACCTCGTCGGGGATGTCCTCGACCACCAGGATGTCCTCGACCGGGCCGTCGGGGACGTTCATCCTCTGGTCCAGGCAAAAGCGCTGGAACGTCAGGCGCAACTCCTTTTTGGAAAAGATCAGCTTGCGCACGTCGACCGGCATGTCCATTCCTTCCCGGTGGTCTCTCCTGAGGACAGTATGGCACAAAAATCAGTGCGCCTCGTCCCAATTCTCGCCCACGCCCGCGTCCACCACCAGCGGCACGTCCAGGCTGGCCGCGCCCTCCATCACGGACTTGACCAGATCGCGGGCGGCCTCGACCTCGCCGTCCGGCACCTCGAAGATCAGTTCGTCGTGAACCTGCAACAGCATCCGCGCCTTCAGCCCCGCGTCCGCCATTGCGTCGGGCAGCCGCACCATGGCGCGTTTGATGATGTCCGCGGCGCCGCCCTGGATGGGCGCGTTGATGGCGGCGCGCTCGGCAAGGCCGCGTTTCATGGGATTCTTGTCGGTGATGCCGGAAACGTGGCATTTGCGCCCGAACAGCGTGGTGACGAAACCCTGGCGGGCCTCGGCCTTGGTGGCGTCCATATAGGCGCGGATGCCGGGGAACTTGGCGAAATAGGCGTCGATGTACGCGCCGGCGTCGGACCTGGAAATGTCCAGCTGGCGCGCCAGGCCGAACGCGGAAATGCCGTAGATGATGCCGAAATTGATGGCCTTGGCGCGCCGCCTCACCATCGGATCCATGCCTTCGACCGGCACCCCGAACACCTCCGACGCGGTCAGGGCGTGAATGTCCAGACCCTCGCGGAACGCGTCCTTCAACTGCGCAATGTCGGCGACGTGGGCGAGCAGGCGCAGCTCGATCTGCGAATAGTCGGCGCTGAGCAGCTTGTGGCCCGGCTCCGCGATGAAGGCGCGGCGGATTTTGCGCCCTTCCTCGGTGCGCACCGGAATGTTTTGCAGGTTGGGATCGCTTGAGGCGAGCCGCCCGGTCGACGTCGCCGCCATGGAAAAGGACGTGTGCACGCGCCCCGTCTTGGGATGGATCTGGCCCATCAGGGCGTCGGTGTAGGTGCTTTTGAGCTTGGCGAGCTGACGCCAGTCGAGCACGCGGGCCGGAAGCTCGTGCCCGTCCGCGGCCAGGCTTTCCAGAACCTCCGCGCCGGTGGAATAGGCCCCGGTCTTGCCCTTCTTGCCGCCGTCGAGCCCCATTCTGTCGAACAGGATCTCGCCCAACTGCTTCGGCGAGCCGATGTTGAAGGCCTCGCCCGCGAGCTGGTGGATGTCGCCTTCCAGAACCGCCAGGCGTTTGGCGAAATCGTCGGACAGGCGCTTGAGCTCTTGCGCGTCGACCTTGATGCCTTCGCGCTCCATCCGCGCCAGCACGGGAATCAGCGGGCGTTCCAGGGTCTCGTAGACCGTCGTCATGCGCTCCGCCGCCAGACGCGGCTTCAGCACCGCGTACAGCTTGCGGGTCACGTCCGCGTCCTCGGCGGCGTAGTCCAGCGCCTTGTCCAACGCGACATGGTCGAACGTCACCTGGGCCTTGCCGGTTCCGGCCACGTCCTTGAACTTGATGGTCTCGACGCCCAGGAACAGGCTGGCCAGTTCGTCCATGCCGTGACCGTGAAGGCCGCCTTCCAAAACGTAGGACAACACCATGGTGTCGTCCACCGGGGCGACGTTCACGCCGTAGCGCGACAACACCAGCAAGTCGTACTTGATGTTCTGGCCGATCTTGAGGACGCCCGGGTCCTCCAGCATCGGCTTTAAGAGCTCCAGCGCGCGCTTGAGCGGGATCTGCTTGGGCGCGTCGGTGGCGCCGCCGCCCAGCAGATCGCCCTGGGCCTCGGAGCCTTTGTGCGCCAGCGGGATGTAGCACGCGCGCCCCGGCGTCACGCACAGCGATACGCCGACCAGCTCGGCGCTCATGGCGTCCAGCGCGGTGGTTTCCGTGTCCACCGCGACCGCGCCGGCGGCTTGGGCGTCGGCGATCCAGGCCTTCAGCGCGGCCTCGTCCTGCACCAGTTCGTAGACGGCCTGTGCAGGGGGCGGCGCCGCCGCCTTGGCGGTGCCGTTGTCGCCGATGGACACGCCGCGCGCCTCGATCTTCGCCACCAGCGACTTGAAACTTTGTTCGCGCAGAAAGGTCAACAGCTTGGTCACGTCCGGTTCGGGCACGTCGAAATCGTCCAGCGGCACGTCCACCGGCACGTCATCCCTGAGCGTCACCAGCCGCTTGGAAATGCGCGCGCGGTCGGCCTGATCGATGAGCTTTTCGCGGCGCTTGGGCTGCTTGATGCCGGACGCGTTTTCCAGCACGCCTTCCAGCGATCCGTATTCGGCGATCAGCTGCGCCGCGGTCTTGACGCCGATGCCCTCGACCCCCGGCACGTTGTCGGCGGCGTCGCCGGCCAGCGCCTGCACGTCCACCACCCGGTCGGGGGCGACGCCGAACTTCTCCATCACCTCGGCCGGGCCGATGGTGCGGTTCTTCATGGCGTCCAACATGGTGACGCGGTCGTTCACCAGCTGCATCAGGTCCTTGTCGCTGGACACGATGGTGACGTCGGCGCCCGCCTCGACCGCCTGGCGGGCGTAGGTGGCGATCAGGTCGTCGGCCTCGAACCCGTCCATGTCCACGGCCTTGACGCCGAGCGCGCGGGTGGCCTCGCGCACCAGCTCGAACTGCGGGACCAGGTCTTCCGGGGCGGGCGGGCGGTGGGCCTTGTATTCGGGGTAGATGTCGGAACGAAACGTCTTTCGCGCGCGGTCGAAGATCACCGCGATGTGGTCGGCGTCGGTGTCCTCCAACAGCTTCATCAGCATGGAGGTGAACCCGTACACCGCGTTCACCGGCGTGCCGTCGCCGCGCGTCATGGGCGGCAAGGCGTGATAGGCGCGGAAGATGAAGCCCGAGCCGTCGACGAGGAAGACGTGTTTCATGAACGCTTAGTGCCCGGCGTCGAGTTTGGCATCGGGATGCAGCTTGAAGATGCGCGAGCAGTACGGGCAATGGGCCTCGCGGGTTTCGGCGTCGATCTTCAGCGAAACCCTGGGATGGCCGCCGGCGTCCTCGGTTCCGGCGCATTCCACGCTGGCGGTGGTCACGGTGACGACATCGGCTTTGGCCATGGCGGTGTCCTTTCGGTGCTTGCGATTGTCCTTGCGCCCGGGGCGAAAGGGCTTACATTCCCCACACCCGTCCGGCGGATGCTGGATGATAACGCAAGCTGGCGCGGTTGCAACGGTTCCGAGGCAAGAAAACGGTGACTGACCTTCCCGACAACGCGGTGGAGTTCCGCCAACTCAGCAAGACCTACCAGGGGCGCGGCAAGTCCGGACCGAAACGCGCGCTCGACGCGCTGGACCTGGACATTCCGCGCGGCGCGTTCTTCGGCCTGCTGGGTCCCAACGGCGCGGGCAAGTCGACGCTGATCAATATCCTGGCGGGTCTGGTGGTGAAGACGTCCGGCTCGGCGCGCGTGTGGGGCTTTGACATCAACGGCGACATGCGCCGGGCGCGGCGCGCCATCGGCGTGGTGCCCCAGGAACTCAACATCGATCCGTTCTTCACGCCGCGTGAAATGCTGGAGGTGCAGGCCGGCCTGTACGGCGTGCCCGCCGCCGACCGGCGCACCGATGAAATCCTCGCCGCCGTGGGGTTGAGCGACAAGGCGAACGCCTACGCCCGGACCCTTTCGGGCGGCATGCGCCGCCGCCTTCTGGTGGCCAAGGCACTGGTCCACAGCCCCCAGGTCCTGGTGCTGGACGAACCCACCGCCGGGGTGGACGTGGAACTGCGCCGCCAGCTGTGGGCCTACGTGCGCGAACTCAACGCCCAGGGGGTGACGATCCTGCTCACCACCCACTACCTGGAAGAGGCCGAGGAGCTCTGCGACAAGATCGCCATCATCAACCACGGCAAGCTGATCGCCTGCGACGAGACCCGCAACCTGATGGGCAAGCTGGACAAGAAGCGCGTCACCGTGATGCTGACCGAAGATCTGGATGCCGTGCCGGACAGCCTCCGGCGTTTCAACGTGGAGCTTACCGGCCCGCGCGAGCTGGTGTTCAGCTACCAGCCCAGCACCACCAAGACCGCCGAGATCATCGCCGCCATCCAGGACGCGCGTCTGAGCTTTGCCGAACTCGCCACCAAGGAGCCGGAGCTGGAGGACATCTTCGTCCAGTTGACCAGCGCCCCGGACGCGAACTGAGCGGCGGCCCGCGCCCGTGTGGGACATCCTGCTCGCCCATCCCGCCGCCAACGCCGTGGGCGCCTTCGCGGCGCTGTTGGGGATCACCTGGCCGCTGTATGCGTCGCGGCGCGCCCTGTTGATGGCCCAGGGCGCGGCGCACGCCGCGTTCGCCGTGCACTTTTGGCTGTTGGGCGCGCCCACGGCGGCGCTGATGAACGTGCTCGGCGCGGCGCAGACCGGGGCCGCCCTGCCGCTGGGCGACCGGCCCGGTTTTCGCCGCCTGTACCTGGCGATTTTGCCGGTCATCGCCCTCGGCGCGGCGTTGACTTGGCACGGTTGGGCGTCGTTGTTTTCGGCGCTCGGGCTGGCGTTGTTCAGTCTCGCGCGGTACCAATTGGACACCTTGGCGTTGCGCATGCTGATGGTTCTGGGCATTGTAAGTTGGTTCGCGCACAACTGGATGGTGATGTCCATTCCGGCCATGACCACGGACATGCTGTCCCTGGCCACCTCGCTGATGATGATCGCCGCCGAGCGCCGCCGCAGAAAACAGCCCGCATGAGGTCATGATGAACACCGACGCGCTCCGTATCGCCGCCCTTTCGATCTTGGTCCTGGCGGCGGGGTTCGCGCTGGCCTACCAATTCGTCGAACCCGCGCCGCCAACCCGCATCACCTTGGCGGCGGGCTCGAAAAGCGGCGCGTATTACGCTTTCGCCAAACGCTACCACCAGATCCTGGCCCGCGAAGGGATCGAGCTCGCCATTCTGGAAACGGCCGGAAGCGTGGAAAATATCCGTTTATTGAACCAGGCCCAAGCCGACGTGGCGTTCGTCCAGGGCGGCACCGGCGACGCGGCCGCCACGCCGGACCTGGTGTCGCTCGGCAGCCTGTATTTCGAACCGTTGTGGCTGTTCGTGCAGGACGATTCGGGCATCGATTCCGTGCGCGCCCTGGCCGGGCGGACCGAGTACGGCAGCCACGCGCAAGACAGCTTCGGG
>JADGBG010000100.1 GCA_015231605.1 Alphaproteobacteria bacterium
ACAGGTCGACTGGGCGATCTCGTTTTCATGGTGCGGGAAGATCAGATCCTGCCCCCCCGCCATGAATGTCGAAGGTGGGGCCCAAGTGTTTCTCGCTCATCGCCGAGCATTCGATGTGCCAGCCAGGACGGCCCCGGCCCCACGGGCTGTTCCAGCCCGGTTGCTCGCCGGTGGACGGCTTCCACAGCACGAAGTCGGCGGGATCCTTCTTGTAGGGCGCGACCTCGACCCGCGCCCCGGCCACCATTTCTTCACGGTTGCGCCCGGACAGATGGCCATATTCGCGGTAGCTTTCGACATTGAACAGGACGTGGCCTTCAGCCTCATACGCATGACCGGCGGCGACCAGCTTGCCGATCATGGTCAGCATGTCCTGGATGTGCTCGGTGGCGCGCGGCTGAATGTCGGGCTTGAGCGCGTTCAGCGCGCCCATGTCGTCGAGAAACGCCTGCTCGGTGCGCTTGGTGATGGCGGAGATGCTCTCCCCGGACTGGGCCGCTCGCGCGATGATCTTGTCGTCAACGTCGGTGATGTTGCGCACATAGGTGACGCAGTCCTCGCCATACGTTTCGCGGAGCACGCGGTACAGCACGTCGAACACCACCACCGGGCGCGCGTTGCCGATGTGCGCGTAGTCGTAGACCGTCGGCCCGCACACGTACATGCGCACGTTGTCGGGCTTGATGGGGACGAAGGCTTCCTTGGCCCGCTTGAGGGTGTTGTAGAGCTGAATGGTCACGGTCTTCTTATCCTCGTTCGCCCCTGAGGCGTTTGTTCGCGCGTTCCGGTCCGATCAGGGGCAGGTATGCCTTGAGCTCCGGCCCATGGTCAAGACCGGTGAGCGCGCGGCGCAGCGGCATGAACAGCTCCTTGCCCTTGCGTCCGGTGGCGGCCTTCACCGCCCCGGTCCACGCGCCCCAGGTGGTTTCGTCCCACGGTCCGCCGGGCAGCAGGCCCGCGGCCTCGGCCAAAAACCCGGCGTCCTCGGCATCGATGACCGGATCGATATCGGTCTCACGGATGTCGCGCCACAACGCCGTGTCGGCGACCCGTTCCAGGTTGGCGCGCACCGCGTTCCACAACTCCGCGGTGACGCCGTCCGGCAAGCGGTCGGCCACGGCGGTGAAATCGGTGGCGTGCAACACCTGGGCGTTGAGGCGTTTCAACTGCGCCGGATCGAACTTCGGCGTGGCGCGGGAAAAGTGGTCGAAGTCGAAGGCCGCCACCAGGGCGTCCATGCCGGCCTCGGCCTTGATGTCGTCGGACGTGCCGAGGTGCGCGAGGTAACTCGCCAGAGCCATCGGCTCTATGCCGTCCGCGCGCAGATCCTTGAGCGCCAGCGAACCCATCCGCTTGGACAGGCCGCCGCCTTCGATGTCGGTCATCAACGGCAGGTGCGCGAACGCGGGCACCGGCGCGCCCAGCGCCTCGAACATCTGGATTTGCAGGGCGGTGTTGGCGACGTGGTCCTCGCCCCGGATCACGTGGGTGATGCCCATGTCCGCGTCGTCGACGGCGCTCGGCAGCATGTACAGCCACGTGCCATCGTGGCGGCGGACCACCGGGTCGGACAGATTTTCCGCCTGGAACCGCACCGGGCCGCGCACCAGATCGTCGAACGCGATTTCGCCCGCCGCCAGCTTGAAGCGCCAGTGCGCCTCGCGCCCTTCGTCGACATAGGACCGCAGCTTTTCGTCCGTGGGCGGGGTGTAGATGGGCGGCAGACCGCGCGCGCGCAGACGCTTGCGCATGTAGTCCAGTTCCTCGGGCGTCTCAAAGCAGGGATAGACCCGGCCCTGGGCCTTCAGCTTTTCGAATGCGGCCTCGTAGGACGCCAAACGGCCGGACTGCTTTTCCTCCGCGGCCCAGTCGATCCCCAGCCACGCAAGATCCGCGCGGATGGCGTCGGCGTATTCGTCTCGAGACCGTTCCGTGTCCGTGTCGTCGAGGCGCAGGATGAACCGCCCGCCCATGTGCTTGGCGGCCAGCCAGTTGATCAGCGCCATGCGGGCGTTGCCGACGTGCAGATGCCCGGTGGGGCTGGGGGCGAAACGGAATGCGGTCATGAGCGTGCCTTCGCGGTGAAGCCGTTGGTGAGCGGGTAGCGCCGGTCGCGGCCGAACGCGCGCGACGTGATCTTGACCCCCGGCGGGGCCTGGCGGCGTTTGTACTCCGCCCGGTCCAGCATGCGCCAGACCCTTTCGACGGTGTCCCGGTCATGGCCGTGCAGGGCGATGTCGGACACGGACATTTCGCATTCGATCAGGCGCCACAGCATGTCGTCGAGCGCGTCGTAAGGCGGCAGGGTGTCCTGGTCGGTCTGGTCGGGTTTGAGCTCCGCCGACGGAGCCTTGGTGATGATGCGTTCCGGCACCACCCGGCCGCGCGGCCCCATCAAGCCCGGCGCATGGTGGGAATTGCGCCAGGCGCACAGCTTGTAGACGCGGGTCTTGTAGACGTCCTTCAACACGTTGTAGCCGCCGCACATGTCGCCGTAGAGGGTCGCGTAGCCCACCGACATTTCGGACTTGTTGCCGGTCGACACCACCATGTGGCCGAACTTGTTGGACAACGCCATCAGGATCAACCCGCGCGAACGCGCCTGAATGTTTTCTTCCGTGGTGTCGGCCGGATGCTGAACGAAGAATTCCTTGAGCATGCCGCCGAACGCCTGCATCGCGGGTTCTATGGCGACGGTGTCGAGCTTGCAGCCGAGCAGCTGGGCGGCCTCCTCCGCGTCTTCGAGGCTTTCGCGCGACGTGTAAGGCGACGGCATCATCACGCAGTGCACGCGCTCCGCGCCCAAGGCATCCACCGCCACCGCCGCCGTGATGGCGCTGTCGACGCCGCCGGACAGACCGATCATCACGCCCGGGAAGTAGTTCTTGTTGACGTAATCGCGCAACCCCAGGACCAACGCCTTGTAGATGGTTTCATCCTCGTCCGCCGCCGCCGCCGTCGGCCCCGGCCCGGGGACGAAGCCGGCGGCGCCTCGAACCAGCGTCACGGGCTGGACGGCGCTTGCGAAATCGGGCAGGCGCGCCGCGACCGCACCGGACGGGTCCAACACGAACGACCCGCCGTCGAACACCAACTCGTCCTGGCCGCCGACGAGGTTGGCGTAAACCAGCGCCAGACCGGTTTCTCCGACGCGTTGCCGGGCCAGGTTGACGCGCACGTTCGGCTTGTCCATCTCAAAGGGCGAGGCGTTGAGCACCACCAGCAGCTCCGCGCCCGCGTCCTTGGCGCATCGCGCGGAGTTGGGCGACCACATGTCCTCGCACGTCATGACGCCGATCCGGATTCCCCGGAAATCCACCGCGCCGGGGCAGGGCCCCGCGGAAAACAAGCGTTTCTCGTCGAACACGCCGTAGTTGGGCAGATCGTATTTGGGGATCACGGCGCGGACCTCGCCGCCGTCCAGCAACAGCGCCGCGTTGTAGAGATGCCCGTCCACGACCCATGGCGCGCTGACCAGCATCGCCGGGCCGCCGTGGGCGGTGTCGCGGGCCAAGTCTTCCACCGCATCGCGCACGGCGGCCTGGAACCCGCGCTTCAGCACCAGGTCTTCCGGCGGATAGCCCGACACGCACAATTCGCCGCCCACCACCAGGGCGCAACCGGCGGCGGCCTTGCGCGCCGTGCGCAGCAATCCGATGTTGTGGCCGACATCGCCCACGGTCGGATTGATCTGGGCGATGGCGATGGCGAGGGTCTCGGTCATGGTCAAAGTCCGGGGATGGGATGGGCGTCGGCGGAGGGTAGGCCCCGACCCGGTTCCTGTCAACGCGCCAGGACCTGACGAATTATGAATTTCGGATGGATTTCCGGGTTCCGAATCGGTAATTTTCTGGGGACCGCGCGCCGGGCCCGACATCACATGCAAGGACAGTTGGCAGACCATGACCCCGCCCACCCCTCAACAGTTGACACAGCAACGCATGGAAGCCCGTTCGCGCGCCATGGCCCAGGCCGTGGTGTCCGCCATCGGCGGCAAGTTGTTGGAAGAAGCGAAGAAGCATGGCGGCTATCTGCCCCAGACGCGCATCCAGGAACTCACCGCCGAGTTGGAGGGCAAGGCCGAACTGCTCACCAAGGTGTTTTCCCAGGCCCTGACGGAAGCGGCCCTCGAACAGGAGGAACTGCACTGGCAGTCCATGAAACGCCCGCCGTTCGAACGGCTTTTGGTGAAGCGTTTCGAACACCTTCTGATTCGCGAAGACACGCCGGGCCATGTGACGGGCACCGTGTCGCGCCGCATGCTTCCCGGCTATTTCCTGGCCCTAAACATGATGGTGGGCCCGGAAAAGATGGAAGATTTCCACAAGCGCTGCGAAGCCGCCGTGCAGCGGGTGATGAAAGGCCGCCTGCCGGTCGATTGGGACCTCCTGGAACGCGACGCCGTGGTTCATGACATGATCCTGGACACGGAATACGCCTTCACGCTGCATTTCAGCGACGCCATGCGGCGCAGCGAATGGTTCCTGCAGATCATCAACACCCATCTGGCCCCGATCGGCGACCCGTCGGACCCCGACGCGGATTGGGTTTTGGACCGCCGCATCCTGCGCGGTCTCATCGGCGGCATCCTCAAGGACATCAAGGCCACCGTCCACGACGAAGCCCGTTGGAAACGCTTCCAGCAACGCCACCCCGACGCCAACCGCCATCAGGTGTCGTTCATCCTCGACCGTCTGGAATAGACGTCTCGCGAATTCGCCGATCTTCCGGCTTCCCCGCCGTCAATCGTGGGCGAGGCGCTGTTCGCGCTGGCGTTCCGCCTTGAGCTGGGCCGCGAGCAGGAATGCCAGTTCCAATGCCTGGGTGGCGTTGAGGCGCGGATCGCAATGGGTGTCGTAACGCTCTTCCAGGTTCGATTCCTCGATGGCCTGGGCGCCGCCCACGCATTCCGTGACGTCCTTGCCGGTCATTTCGAAATGCACGCCGCCGGCATGGGTGTTTTCCGCCTTGTGGACTTCGAAGAACGCCTGGACTTCGGACAGGATCCGGTCGAAATGGCGGGTCTTGTAGCCGGTCGCGCTCTGCACCGTGTTGGCGTGCATGGGATCGCACGACCACACCACCACGCGGCCCTCGCGCTGCACGGCGCGAATCAGGCCGGGCAGGGCGCGGCCGATGTTGTCCGGGCCCATGCGCGTGATCAGGGTCAAACGGCCGGGCTCGTTTGCGGGATTCAACGCGTCGATCAGACGGATCAGCTCGTCGGGTTCGATGCCGGGGCCGATCTTGCAGCCGATCGGGTTCTTGATGCCCTTCATGAACTCCACGTGCGCGCCGTCCAACTGGCGGGTGCGCTCGCCGATCCAGATCATGTGCGCCGACGTGTCGTAATAATCGCCGGACGTGGAATCGATCCTCGTCATGCATTGTTCGTAGTTCAGCAGCAAAGCCTCGTGGGACGTGAAGAACGAGGTTTCGCGGATTTGCTTGGCGGTATCCGCCGTCAAACCGCAGGCGGCCATGAACTCCAGCGCTTCCTGAATGCGCAGCGACATGTCGGAATAGCGTTCGCTCTGGGGGCTGTCCTTGACGAAATCCAGGTTCCATTGCTGCACCTTGTGCAGATCGGCGTAACCGCCCTGGGCGAAGGCGCGCAGCAGGTTGAGCGTCGCCGCCGACTGGTTGTAGGCCTGGATCAGGCGCTGGGGGTCGGGGATGCGGGCCTCGGGGGTGAAGTCCATGCCGTTGACCATGTCGCCGCGATACGACGGCAAGGTCACGCCGCCGATGGTTTCCGTGTCGGCGGTGCGCGGCTTGGCGAACTGGCCCGCCATGCGGCCCACCTTGACGATGGGGCAGGCCGCGCCGAAGGTCAGCACGATGGCCATCTGCAACAGCACGCGGAAGGTGTCGCGAATGGTGTCGGGATGGAATTCGGCGAAGCTTTCGGCGCAATCGCCGCCCTGCAGCAGGAACGCCTCGCCGCGCGCCACTTCGGCCAGCTTGGCCTTCAGGCTGCGCGCCTCGCCGGCGAACACCAGGGGCGGATAGTGGCTGAGGCGTGCTTCGGCCTGGGCCAGCGCGTCCGCGTCCGGATACGTCGGCATCTGCAACGCGTTCTTGGTTCTCCAGCTTTTCGGCGTCCAGTTGGCGGACATGGGCGTCACCTCATTCATCGGGAAGGCTGGTCATAACCCGCTTTGGCGGCTTTTTCCAGCCCTTATCGGCTCGTGGTGACGACGGGGACGAACTTGCGGTCTTCGCCCAAAATATGGAACGCCAGCCAGGACAGGAAGAAGCTGCGGAATTCCTGGGGGTTGACCTTTTCCCGGGCGCAAATGCGCCGCGCCATGTCCTCCATGTCGGCGATCAGTTTGCGGTGCAGAACCGCGTGCCCGTCCACCTCTTCATACCCCGTCTTTCGCAACAGGGCCTCCTCGAACGCGAAATGGCCCCTGGAGGCGGCCAGCAGGTCGTCGATGGCCTCGGCCGCGCCTGGGGAACCGTCCCCCGCCAAGGCTTCGTAAACCTTGCCTGCCTTGACGAACAATCCACGATGCTGTTGGTCCAGATCGGGAACATGAATGCGGAAGGCGTCGCTCCATGCCACATTGCCATCGTCCGTGAATTTCTGAATGACCATGGCGTGCAGCCGGGTCTGATTGCATTCCAACAGCTTCCAGCGCACCACCGGCGTTTCCCCGATGCGCCGGGTCCGCAGGCGCAGGAGCTCGACCGGTCCCGCGGCGCGAACCTCATAGAGCGGCGTCACCCCGTTCAGGACGAAGGTTTCCCCGAAAAAGCCCCCGGGCCCGGCGCGTTCCTGAACCTCGCCGTCCAACACCAGTTCCACGGTTCCGTCCACCACCAGATCGAGGCTCCCCTCCGCCCCCCATTCAACCATCCGCCCATCCGTCAGGGCCACGGTTTCCGCGCCGATCAGGAGTTCCAGCAACTGATGGCGCGACAGGTTGTCGTTGAACAGCCCGGTGCGGCGCATAAAGCTGATCGTGCCGGCCTTGTCGTGCAGCGCGGTCATGCACTGCGTGCCCGACGTGATGTGACGCAACGGAACCGCCGGTATGCGCAGCGCGGTCACGAAGCTGAGCGCGCGGTAGGTCTGCTCCAGCGGCTTGCCGTGGAGACAGCAGTTTTCGGCGATGATGGCGCCGGCCGCCATCAGGCCATGGCTCGCGCCGCTGGTCTCGCTTTCCAGACGCTCCGCCTGCCCCGTCAGCAGCAAAAGGGCATGGTCGCAAACTTCCCCTTCGCGGCACAGGAAGGCCTCGGGGTTGAACTGTTGGACGGGGCCGTTCAACAACGCCTGCAAGTCATAGCGGCTGATGTCGGGAAAATAGCTGCGCAGCAGGCGGGCCGCCTTTTGATAGGTGTAGGTCTGACTGCCCAGGATCATCGCGTCGGATGTGCCGAACGGCGCGCCCGCGCCGATGCGCCGTTCCTCGGTCGTCAGCGGCGTCGCCCGGTGGGCGAGCACGATCTTGTCCGACGGATCCTCGCGGAAATCGGCGGCGGCGCCGTGGATCAGGCCGCCGCCGACGTCCAGCTTCTTGACGTCCGCGGGGACCAGATAGCTTTCCCACACCCGGTCGAACGCGTCCCGGGACAATCCCGGCGCGTTCTCGTCGTCCGTCACCATGCCCTGCAAGACCTTATGGGAAACGATGTCGGCCATGTGGGCGTAGGTCCGGTATCCGTCGCCGTCCATGGCGCGGAACCGCAGGCACGCGCATTCCACCGGATGGGGCGACGGCACGGGCATGACCTCCAACCCCATGACCGACGTCCAAACCTCTTCGGGCAGATCGACCAACTGGAAAAAGTGATGGAACTCCGGTTCGGACATGCCCAGCAGCGCCGACAGCTTCTTCATCGCCGACGCCCGCACCAGGGGCGTCGCCATGAACTTCACCGGGTGGTCGGAGCGCATCAACGTCGTCACCCCCGCGAAATGGTCGTCGTGGGCGTGGGTGAGGAACACGCCCTCCACCTCGGTCACGCCGATGCCCAGCGCGCGCAACGTGTTCCCCACATTGGGGCCGCAGTCGATGAGAAAGATCCGGCCCTGGTGGGTGATGATGCTGGACATGGAGGGTCGGTCCGGGTCCCATCCGTCCCCTTCTCCGGAATGAATGACGTTGAAATATTCCTTGGAGATCGGGTGATGTCCCAGATGATAGGGCGGCTCGTACACCTCACCGGGAGCGAGGTTGAGATCCACCTCCACGGCCTCGCCGCCGTAGGCGATCATGAACACGTTGGGTTCGATCCGGTCGATGAAGACGCCGGGGCGCACGTTGGCGGTATCGTCCTCGACGATGCACACGTCCAAGAGGTCCCGCGACGATCTGATGGCGCCGAAGGCGAACTTCAGCTTCAGACGCATCCGCTCCCGGGCTTGCTCGGGAGGGGCGCCGGCCTCGATCATTTCCTGTTCGGATTTAAGGCCGTAGTTGCCCCGAGAAATGTATTCCAACTGCGTCCGCACCTGCGCCTCGGAACCGATCAGCAGGGGCTTGGACCCGTAGTTGCCCGGGTGGCCGGGAAGGATCATGCCCTGGCGGTAGAGCATCTGTAGGACCGGGAATTCGGTCAGATTGGCGAAACAGCCGTTCTGCGTCGCCGTGTCGGACAGAAGGATGGCGTTGGGGCCGCTTTCGAACGTGACCTCGTTTTCCACGACGTCGTGGATGAACCCGCGCCGGATCAAATGCTTGACCGCGTCCTCGGGGCAGCCACACAAAATCCGCAGGTTCGCTTCCGGGATTTCCACCCAGTATACCCCCTTGGAAATAACGACCTTTTGGATCAGCATGTCTCCGCCCCGCAGTCCTTTCGATGTCTATGTGTCTTCGTCGTGATCCGGCAGCTTGTCGCGCATGGTGACGAATTCCTCGGCCGCGGTCGGATGGATGCCGACGGTGGCGTCGAACTGTTGCTTGGTCGCGCCACACTTGAGCGCCACGGCGAAGCCCTGGACGATTTCCGGCGCGTCGTCGCCCACCATGTGCACGCCCACGACGCGCTGGCTGTCCCGTGCCACGATCAGCTTCATCATGGCGTGGGCCTGGCGGCCGGATAGGGTGTGCTTCATGGGCCGGAAGCGGGACATGTAGATGTCCACCGCGCCCTGCTCGCGGGCTTCCTGCTCGGTCAAGCCCACGGCGCCGACCGGCGGCTGGCTGAACACCGCCGCCGGGACGTTCGAGTAGTCCATGGGCGTGGGCGTGTCGCGGAACTGGGTGGCGACGAAGGCCATGGCCTCGTTGAGGGCGACCGGGGTCAACTGGATGCGGTCGATGACGTCGCCCAGCGCGAAGATGCTGGGGACCGAGGTCTGGAAGAACTCGTCCACCACCACCGCGCCCTTGTCGGTCAATTCCACGCCGGCGGCTTCCAGCCCCAGCCCCCGGGTGTTGGGATGGCGGCCGGTGGCGTAGAACACGCGGTCGCAGTCCAGCGTTTCGGTGCCGCGCAGGCGCACGGAATAACCGCCGCCGTCCATGGGCTCGATGGACCGCACCACGCATTCGCGGTGCACCGTGACGCCGGCCTTTTCCATTTCATCGACCAGCGTGTCTCGCACGTCCTCGTCGAAGCCGCGCAGGATGTTGCCGGCACGGATGATGATGGACACGTCGGAGCCCAACGCATTGAACAGGCCCGCGAATTCCACCGCGATGTAGCCGCCGCCGACGATCACGATACGCTCCGGAAGGTCTTCCAGATCCAGCGCCTCGTTGGACGTGAGGGCGTGTTCGATGCCCGGAACGTTCGGCAGGTGCGGACGCGACCCGGTGGCGATCAGGATGCGCCGGGCGGAATACGATGTGCCCGCGACCTCGACCGTATGCGGGCCGGTGACGACGCCGCGCCCGCCCAGAAGCTCCACCCCGCTTTCGCGGAGAATCCGCTGGTAGATGCCTTCCAGGCGGTTCAGTTCGGTGTTCTTGTTGGCGATCAGCTCGCCCCAGTCGAAGGTCGGGTCCGCCACGTCCCAGCCGAAGCCGCGCGCGTCGCGGAACTGGTCGGCGAA
>JADGBG010000101.1 GCA_015231605.1 Alphaproteobacteria bacterium
GTCCGCCACAGGGAAATATGATCTTCTAACGAAAGGGATAAGCACTTGATCAGGGATTGTTGCATATCGAGAGACTTTCCTTCGACAGAGGGTCTCAAAATATGAATCGCGTCAGGTGTTTATCCCGTTAAGTCGGGTACTGTGGGCGGAGGGTTGAAGATGCAAAAAATCTCACGATTTCTTATTGGCTTGATTGTTGTTTTCGCGTTTTTCCTTGGGATGCCTTTGGAAGCAGACGCGGATCAGGCCCAACCCAAAAAGCTCGCATATTTGGTTTCCGACTTGCGCATTCCCTTCTGGGAAATCATGTGGCGTGGCGCTCGCGGAAAAGCCAAGGAACTTGGCTATGACATAGCCGTTTACAGCGCGGAAAACGACGCCAAAACGGAGATGCAATTCACGGCTCAAGTTATTCGAGACAAGGTCGACGGCATTATCGTCTCTCCCACAAACTCGTCGGCATGCGTCACGATTTTGAAGCTGGCGAAGGCTGCCGGTATTCCGGTCGTCATTTCCGACATCGGCACGGATAATGGCGACTATGTGTCCTACATTTCATCCGACAACCGCCATGGCGCCTACCAATTGGGCAGGATTCTGACTGAGCGCATGCTCGAACTCGATTGGCAGGATGGCCGTGTCGGAATCATTTCCATCCCCCAAAAACGTGCGAATGGGAAAGCACGAACGGCGGGTTTCATGCAGGCCCTTGACGAAGCCGGAATAAAGGGCGCTGGGCTTAGACAGCAGATGACGTTTTCCTACCAGGAAACCTATGATTTCGCCAAGGAACTGATCGAAGCAAACGCCGACTTACGGGCACTGTGGCTTCAGGGGTCTGACCGCTATCAAGGTGCCCTCGATGCCATTGCCAATACCGGAAAGGCCGGTGAAATCTTGTTGATCACCTTTGATGCGGAACCGGAATTTCTCGACCTGATCCCCCAGGGCATTTTGGTGGGTGCTGGGATGCAGCAACCGTACCTGATGGGAGAGACCGCCGTTAAGGCCATGGACGAACACATAAACGGTACGGCTGTCGATAAAGATATGCAACTGCCCATCCTAGCCGTCTCCACGAAGAACATCGAGCTACTGATGCCGGTCATCAAGCGCAATGTACTCGGATTGGAAACGGGCATTTCTAACTGAGGGTCGTCATGGAAAGGGTGTTCAAGTCTCTGTACACGATTGTTAGCCTCGTGATCGTCATCGTGGTCATGTCGGTCATGGCTATGCACACGGCTCAAATGTATGCGACCACGAAGACATCTCTTCAGAAAGAAGCGCAGGCTCACGCTGATGTAACACTCTCCACCCTTCAGCAAAGCATTGCCCCATTCATCGAATCTTATGCCGCAAACGAATACGCCAAACTGGTCAGGAGTCACATGGCTCTTAACGCCATTGATTCCATCGTCGTAAGGGATGAGGCCTTGGGTGCCGTTCTGGGCATCGGAGGATATGAGAGTGGCTTCATTCGTGATGCGTCCGGATCGGTTCAGGAGTTTGCGCACGACAATTCACTTCACCAAGAAACCCTTAAACGCTGTTTTTTGCTGATGTCAGAAAACCTTGTGTCCAGGCAAACGGGACAAAAAGTGGGGTCCATCCAGATTTGTACGTCGGATAGATTCATCAACGCCAAGCTCAACAATTTGCTCTTTGATAGCATCATAAGCGCTCTGTTGGTTTCGGCGCTGTTGATTTTTGCGTTGTTTTTAACGTTCTTCTTCATCGTACTCCTGCCAATTCGTAGGCTTTCCGTGGCACTGCAAATCACCGATCAATATGGAATTCCGCAATTTATCCCTTCGGCTTCCGGTCCAGTTGAAATCAGCAATGTCATCAAAACACTCCAAAATATGGTGGCCACGATCCACCAATCCCATGAACAACTGAGCCAGGCCCACAAACAATTGAAGCACGAACACCAGCGTCTGGAAGACGAGCAGGCTCGCTTCAATCTGGCGGTTCAAGGTTCCCGCGATGGCCTGTGGGATTGGAACCCGCAAACCAACAAAGTTTACTTTTCGGACCAATGGAAGAGAATGCTTGGCTACGAACCGGACGAGATTGGTGATGCATTGGACGAATGGTCCGGTCGGGTGCACCCCGATGACTTTGAAAGAACCATGGGTAGTGTCAAGGCTTACCTAAGCGGTGCAGCAGACATCTATGAAGACCGGCACCGGATATTGTGCAAGGATGGATCGTGGAAATGGATTCTGGATAGAGGCCACGCCCTTTTTGACTCCGACGGAACCCCCGTTCGTATGGTGGGGTTCCACACGGACATCACGGAGGATATTTTGCACCAGGAAGAGTTGGAGATTGCTCGCAACCAAGCGCAACATGCTAACCAGGCAAAGTCGGAATTCTTATCCTCCATGAGCCATGAGCTCAGAACGCCTTTGAACGCGATTTTGGGGTTCGCGCAGCTTCTGGAATACGATCCCAAGAATCCCCTTGTTCCCACGCAACGAAATGCCGTCGACCAGATACTGCAAGGCGGGGATCACATGTTGCAGGTGATCAATCAGGTTCTTGATCTGGCAAAAATCGAATCCGGTAAAGTTGAGCTTGAGTTTACGAACGTGTCTGTCGTGGATGTTCTGCAAGACTGCCTGACGTTGACCCAACCCATCGCTCACCCCAGAAACATTCGTATCCACGTCGGCACGGGATTTGCCGCCAAGCATGTGCTCCACACTGACAAGACGCGATTCAAGCAGAGTTTGCTGAATTTGATGTCCAACGCCGTCAAATACAACCGGGATGGCGGAAGCGTGGAGATCGATGCAACGGAGGTCTCGGGAAACCTTCTGCGCATTTCGGTCAAGGATACCGGCAAGGGGATATCCGAGGGGCATCGGCAAAACCTTTTCAAGCCGTTCCATCGTCTGGATGTTGAAAACACCGATATTGAAGGTACGGGCATCGGCCTGACCATCACAAAACAGCTTGTGGAGCGAATGGACGGGCGTATCGGTGTGGAGAGTGAGGAGGGCGTCGGATCGATATTCTGGATCGAGTTGCCGATTTCCGAATTTGCGCCCCTCCCCATTGAAGACGCAGGCCATGACATTTCGGCAAAATTGCCCCATGCTTCCGGAATTGTTCTATATGTGGAGGATAATCCGGCAAACAAAATGCTCATGGAACAGGTTTTCGCAACAGCCGGAGGGGCGCGGTTGATTACGGCAAGCACGGCCGAGAAGGGCATCGAGATTGCAAAGGAGAAACGTCCCGATTTGATTTTGATGGACATAAATCTCCCAAGGATGAGCGGGAGAGAGGCGCTGGATGTTTTGCAATCCCTTCCCGAAACAAAACACATTCCCGTCGTAGCCTTAACGGCGAATGCCATGCGTCACGATGTGGATGACGGATTGAAAGCTGGGTTCAAACACTATCTGACCAAGCCCATCGATTTAGTGGAAGTAATTAATGTGATAAATAAATTTGTGTCCTAATACACAGTACCCGACTCTTTTCATAATGCCAATCTGATCAATTCGTTACGTGGTATATCAGGTTACACAAGCGGCTCAAATAGGGGCTCATGCTAGGTTTAGCGGAGGATTTGATATGGCTCTAGAGCTGATTAAAGGGGCTTCACTTCTTCTTGCGTTAAGCTTCTTATACAGTTTTCTTTACCGGCTAGGTCAAAAGAACAAGCTGATATTTGATATTGCGGCAGGACTTCTGTTCGGAGGAATTTGTGTCGTTGGCATGGTAACGCCACTTGTGATTTCTCCAGGTGTTATTTTCGATGCGCGTTCTGTAGTCCTAAGTATTTCAGGGCTTTTTGGCGGACCCGTGGTTGGGTCTATCACTTTGGGTATTGCGGCAGGGTACCGATATTATATTGGCGGCGGTGGCGTGGGCGTGGGCATCACCGTTATTGCGTCATGCGTATTGATGGGGTTGGTGTATAGATATCTTCATTCCAAACATAAGGTGAAGGTGGATTTTTTCCGACTTCTCGCCTTTGGTGTTCTGGTTCATCTGGTGGAAATTTCAATTTTCACTCAACTTCCAGATGACGTCGTTGACAAGGTCATGGACAACGTGGCTCTACCGCTGTTGTTGGTATTCAGTCCCGCTATAGCGTTATTGGGGTTGGTGATAAAAGATATTGAACTTAGGGTGCGGACGGAACAGAGCCTTCACGAAAGTGAACTTCAAAAGAGACTTATTTTGCAGGCGTTTCCAGAACCCATATGGTTAAAAGATAAGGAGGGTGTCTATTTTTCTTGCAATAAAATGTTCGAACGCTTGTATGGCGCGAAAGAAGCCGAAATTCTTGGCAAGACGGACTACGATTTTGTCGAGCCGGAACTTGCTGATTTTTTCCGCAGAAACGACATTAGGGCTATGAACGCCGGGCATCCGATCACCAATGAGGAGTGGGTTACATTCTCTGATAGCGGCAAGGATGTGTTGTTGGAAACAGCAAAGACACCAATTATTGATGATAATGGCAATCTCTATGGTGTCCTTGGTGTAGGGCATGACATCACGGATAGAAAGGCGGTCGAGGATAAGCTCCGAACCTTGTCCCTCGCCGTGGAGCAGAGCCCGTCCAGTATCGTGATCACGGACATTGACGGCACGATTGAGTACGTCAATCCCAAGTTTGAAAACGTGACTGGCTACTCCGCGCACGAAGCCATCGGACAAAATCCTCGCGTTCTCAAATCCGGCGAAACGGCACTCTCGGAGTACACGAACCTTTGGCAGACCATCAAGACCGGAAATAGCTGGAAGGGGGAATTTCATAACAAGCGCAAGGATGGGAGCTTGTATTGGGAGAGCGCCACGATTTCGCCGATCGTCTCGCCCGCCGGCGAGATCACACACTTCCTGGCCGTGAAAGAGGACATTACCGAGAAGAAAGATTACATCGCGCGCCAGCGCCTTTCTTTGGAGCGGGCAAAGGCGCTTTCGCAAATCAGCCAGTTGACCCTCTCGAATGACACGTTTGAGACCCTCATGGAGGCATCCATTGACGCCATATTGTCCGTACAATCCAGCACGCCCCCCCATTTCGCCATCATCTTTCTCGCGGATGACGACCGCAAGGGATTGTATCAGGTCGCGGCTCGGGGGGAGTGGGACGGAATCCGGCGGGAATGCCATTCCATTCCCTTTGGCGATTGCCTTTGTGGGCAAGTCGCGCAGACGCAAAAGCCAATTTTTTCAGCCTGTACGGAAGATGGGCATGTGTTTAGCACGGGAGATCTTCCCCCCCATGCCCATGCCATCGTGCCCATTGTCGCGGACGACATAACCCTTGGTGTTCTCACCCTTTATTTTGACGAAAACTATATCGTCGATGATGAAGAACAGATTTTTTTCACTACGGCGGCGGACACGGTTGCCGCCCTGGTTCGTCACAACCGGTCTCAAATCGATCTTCTTGAAAAGGAAGCGCAAATCAAGGCCGAACGCGACATGCTCAGGCAATACCTGGACGTCTCCCCCGTCATGTTCGCGGCCCTGGACCGCGATGGGGTCATTCAGCTCATCAACAAGGAAGGGTGCCGCCTGACGGGCTATGCGCATGAAGACCTGATCCACAAGAACTGGTTCGAGGTTTTTATCCGCAAAGAAAATCAAGAGGAAATCAAGGCGGTCTTGCAAAAAATTGTCTCCGGCGATCTGGACCCCGTCAAAGCGTATGAGAACACCATCATCACGGCTTCCGGTGAAGAGCGCCTGATCGCGTTCAAAAACACGTACCTGCACGACGTCGCCCACACGATTCAAGGCGTCCTGTTTTCCTGTGAAGACATCACGGAGAAAAGACGCGTCGAAGCCGAACGCCTGCATGGCCAAAAGATGGAAGCGATTGGCCAGCTCACCGGCGGGGTAGCGCATGATTTCAACAACTTGTTGATGGTGATTTCAGGCAACCTGGAGCTTCTGGATGAAAAAGCCTTCGACAACGACGACGCCAGAAGGTTCATTGCGACCGCCGGGCAAGCGGCCGCCAAAGGCGCGGATCTCGCCCGATCCTTGTTGTCGTTCGCCCGGCGTCAGGACCTGGAACCGGAAACGGCCAGGTTGTCCGACTACATCCACCGTTGGAGCCATGTGATCCGCGTCGCCGTTGGCGAACACATTACCGTTTCCGTTTCCATACCGGACGACTGCTGGCCGGTCAAAATCGACCCGTCCGAATTGGAAACCGCGTTGCTCAACTTGGCCGTCAATGCCTCGCACGCGATGCCCAAGGGAGGGGCGCTGACCATAGAAGCCCACAATGAAACCATAAATGAAGCTTACGCGCTGGACCATCCGAACACGAAACCCGGGGAGTTCGTGGCCTTGGCGGTCTCGGACACCGGCGCGGGCATCCCGGACGAGATCAAAAACAGAATTTTCGAACCGTTTTTCACGACCAAGCCCATGGAAACGGGGACGGGTCTGGGCTTGAGCATGGTGTTGGGCTTCGTCGATCAATCGGGTGGATTTGTCGAGGTCGAGAGCGCGATGGGCCAGGGGGCCACATTCACGCTGTTCCTGCCCCGAAGCGATGAAGCGGCCTTGGCGCACACATTCGTTGACGCTGTCCCAATGCCTTCAAAGCTGGGCAGGGAAACGATTTTGGTCGTTGAGGACAACCCCGACGTCCGCATGGTGGCCGTGGAGTTCTTGTCGAACCAGGGCTACGTCATCTTGGAGGCCGAGCACGCCATTGATGCCTTGCAGTGCCTTCGGGAGTCTGGCCCCGTGGACTTGCTGTTCACGGATGTCATCCTTCCGTGGGGGACGAATGGTGTAGAGTTGTCCCAAGAAGTGCAAAAGATGTATCCGAACATCAAGGTCCTTTTCACGTCGGGCTATAGTGATGATGCGTTTTCCGGGGACGACAAGATCATTTCCGAGTACCATTTGATCTCCAAACCCTACAAACGCCAGGACCTTTTGACGAAGGTCAGAGACATTTTGGACGGTAAATGACGCTGATGCTGGGCAAGATGACTTGGGAATTCGAAACATCGGCACCTTGTTTGGGTGAGCGCGAAAATGCGTCTCTGGCAATGGGCGAGGCATGTCTATAACGGAAGGTTATGACCTGTCTCACCTCAGAGTGCTTGTGGCCGACCCCAACAAGCATATGCGCCACCTGTTGCGCAACGTTCTGCGTTCGTTGGGGGTTCGGGACATCGCCGAAATCGCCGAGGGGGATAGTGCTTACCAGCACGTTTTGTCAGGAGAAACCGATCTGATTCTCTGTGAAAGCCGGATGAAACACTTAGACGGCTTCGAATTCACCAAAATGGTGCGCACCAGCCGGGAATCCACGGATCAAACGGTTCCCATCATCATGGTTACGGCATCAACCAGCCTGGAGGCCGTTGCCCAGGCGCGTGACTGCGGGGTCACGGAATTTTTGGCCAAGCCCGTGAGCGTGAAGCGTATATATGAGTGCATCGCTCAAATCATCGAAAACCCCCGTCCGTTCGTGCGCGCGACAACCTACACCGGCCCGTGCCGCAGGCGTCATCAAAAGACCCAGGAGGACACGCCGATGCGCCGTTCCGACGATTGGTCGAAAATGTGCCGGAACGTCGTGGCCGAAGCGGCGGCCACGGCGGTCAAGGTTGAGAAAATCGCCGACGGCGCCAACAACGACGCCATCCATGCCCTGGCCCGGCAAGCCCGCGCTGCGGCCGAGGATGCCGCACAAATGTTGATGGCGTCCACATCCGCCAAGGATGCACGGGTCGCGAAGGAGAAGACCGAAGCGGCGGAAGCCAGCCTGAAGATGGCGATCGAAGCCCGCAAGGAGGCCGAGGCGATTCAGGCGGATCTGGATCTTCGCCTACCTGCAAAAGCCGAAGACAAACAAGCGGCGACCGAAGAGGAGCCTGGCGCGTTGTCCCAGGAACAGGTGGCGGCGATGCTGGAAAGGGCGGAGAAATCATGAACGAGGAGAGGCGCACGGAGCCGGATCCTCAAACCCATGTGGCCCAGGCCGTTGGGGCGTTTGCCGCGCATGTCGCGCACAGTCTGAACAATGTTCTGTTTCCCATCGTCGCCATGACGGAAATGGTACTGGAAGACCTTCCCCAAGACAGCCCACATCGGGGGCGACTTGACAAGGCGGTAAACGCCGCGCACCGAATGCAGGATTTCATCACCCGCATCCATGCAGTTAGTTGCAAGACGAATTTTCATATGGAACGCATCGTGTTGGCCGATTTGGCGCGGGAGTGCGTGGATGTTTTTCGCAACAACGTTCCGCCCGGACTTGTCCTTAAGATGGGTGTCGAGGCGGAAGTCACGGAAATATCCGGTTCCCCCGGACGCATCCGCTCCCTGTTGAACGCGCTGATCGAAAATGCAGTGGAAGCGATGGACGATCGGGCTGGAACAATCGACGTGAGCGTGTCGCATACATCCAGAGTCGCCGGATGGACGGGGGAAGAGGAATTCGTCACCGTGACGGTCCGCGACGATGGAAAAGGCATGGATGCCGAAACACTTGAACACCTCTACCAGCCCTTCTTTACGACCAAGCAAGAGAACGACCAGCTTGGAACCGGGCTTGGCCTGACAATGGCTTATGCCATAATGGTTTCGCATGGTGGGCGCGTGCAAATTGAAAGCCACCCTGGGGCGGGAACAAAGGTTCAACTGTTTTTCCCGTGCCGCCCCAAGTCTGAGAAGAAGAGGTGAACATGCGTGACTTAAGTGAGATGGCGTTTCTGGTCATCGACGACAATGCTTTCGCCAGGCAGACCATCGCCGAGTGCCTGAGGCGTTACAACGTCACCAAAATTCATGAAGCCAAGGACGCCCTTACAGGGATCAATATCGTCAACGAAGATCATATCGACGTTATTTTAGTCGATATCGACATGCCCGGATTGACGGGAATCGAGTTTACGAGACTGATCCGCCATGACGACGACAGGCGCATCCGGGAGACGCCGATCCTGGTGGTGAGCGGACACCCTGATGACTTCAATGTAAAAGGTGCCCTGTGCGCGGGCATCAATGATTTCGTGATCAAGCCGTTTTCTGCCGAAACACTATACAAGCACATTGTCAACGTAATCGAAAAGCCCCTGCCGTTCGTCCAGGATGGCGACTATTCGGGCCCCAAGCGAAACCTGGACTGCTCTGGGCACGACGGAAAGGGTGAAGACCCCAAGCCATGATGCTGGACGACGTGCACGTGGTTCATCGGTCGTGCAGAAGCGCCGTTACCGTCGTGATGAGCTCGTCTTTTGAGAAGGGTTTGGGCAGGGTTCCGTCCGCACCAAAGACGGGAGACATCTTTAGATAATCCAAAGAGCCTGAATTGCCGCCGCCCGACATGGCAATGATCTTCAAAGTGATATCGATGTCCTTGAGGGCGATAATCGTTTCAATGCCCTCCTTCACGGGCATCATGATATCCGTGATGACCAAGTCATAGGGCGCTGCACTATGCTTTTTCAGCCCAATGGAACCATTTTCCGCAACGTCAACGTCGTATCCCTCACGCAACAGCATCTCGCGGACAGTATCGCGCACACCGGCATCATCGTCGATAACAAGGATACGTTTCATGCTTGGACCTTAAAACGAAGCTTTCCTTCAGTACGTAAGGGAAGTTTAGCCTGTGATCCACCAGCATGTAAACACAGCTCTCATTTACCGCGCTGGTGAAGCCAATAATCCCCTATTCCCCATATGAAACAGCATTTTGCTGACATAAAATCGCGATTCTGCTATAAGAATCATGGTGTTATCGCGGGGCAGGAGGGGATCGAATGGCGCACCCGATGGGTGAAAGCGAA
>JADGBG010000102.1 GCA_015231605.1 Alphaproteobacteria bacterium
CAATCGGCCGGAATCCACCGGTTCAACGACAGTCAGAAAACGTTCATTACGCAGCAATTGTGTGCCTGGATTACCTTGCTCAAAACCATGAATAACCAAGCGGTCAGTACTGTATTGGGCGATCAGGCGTTGGCTGTCGGAGTCCCGTATAACTTGCGCCAACACTTGTCCGTTGAGGTCAGTGACTACCGCAGAATACAGGTCTGTAAATCCGTCGGTTTTCAACAGCAGCGTTTCGATCACGGCGTAGTCTTTTTGCAGCATGTGGCTGTTGCTCGACACTGCGAGGTTAGACGCCAGGGCGCGGGCTTGCCGGCGGCGGCCAGGACGGCGGCCAGCAGGCCGGCCGGGGTTTCCACGGTGCTGACGGCCTGTTCGCCCAGCGTCACGCCGTGGGCGCGCTCGACCCGGCCCACCAGTTCGAGACGGGCCAGGCTGTCCAAGCCGAAGTCGCGGTCCAGCGAACCGTCCGCGCCCGGAGCGGGGGCGAGCGGGCGGCTCGGATGCAGTTCGCGCGCGATGGCTTCGGCCTCGGCCAGAATGTGGGCGAGGGCCGTGTCCGTATCGCCGGCGCCGATGCGGATTCGCGTCATGTTCGGTTTCCGTCCCCTGAAAGTGCCTGCCCGACGGGCAAAAGTGTGGCCGATTCCCGCGGCGTGGCCAAGAGTTCTACTTTATGGAGTGGATGGATCGCTCAAAACGGGAAAATTTTGAAAAACTTCGGGACAAGAGCAGCGAATACCCTTATGATTGCGCCATCACAACTTTTCATACGGGGTAACGAACACCATGATCGTCAAAGCCAAGCCCAAGGCACCGCGCAAGACCAAGGATGGGCCCACGCCCATTGACGCCCACGTGGGCGGGCGCATCCGCGCGCGCCGCGGTCTTTTGGGAATGAGCCAGAAGGATTTGGGGGAAAAGGTCAATTTGACCTTCCAGCAAATCCAGAAGTACGAACGCGGCGCGAACCGCATCGGTTCCGGCCGTCTTTATGAATTCAGCCGCATTCTGGGCGTGCCCATTTCCTACTTCTTCGAGGAAATGACCGCGGATCTGCAAAAGTACGCCGAAAGCGGCGCGAAGAAGGGCAAGGCCCTGCCCGCGCGCAGCCCGGATGCGGAAATCCTGGACCGTCGCGAAACCCTGGAACTGATCCGCGCCTTCTATCAGGTCGAGGATCCCATGGTGCGCCAGCGTTTCCTGGAACTGATGCGCGAAACCGCGCGGGTGTGCGCCAAGAAATAAGCCCCGGTTTCACGGGGTTCGTATGACCGGCCGCGTCCTGGCGACGCGGCCGGTTTCGTTTGCGCGGCCTCTCCCGCGTGTTGCCCCCCCAATATGGGGGGATAGGCGTGAATGCGCCCTTCTGGAAAACTGATGACAGAGAGCGCCGGGTTCCGGCGCGTTGTCACATCCCTTGAGGGGGTTCGAAACGGGAGATTTGGACATGAGCTTGGGTATGGAAGACGCCGACATCGACACGGACGGGCTGACGGCGGAATCGCTGCTGCAATGCCTCGAATACCTGTCCCAGGAAGCCCGGGAGGCCGGATTCGGCGAAGTCTCCGGCATCATCGGCGTCGCGGCCGAAGCCCTGATCGGCGACATGGGTGCCGCGCCCGCCGCGGTCACGGGCAAAAGCGCGGACGTCATCGATTTTTCGCGGCTGTTCCGCAAGAACTGACCGTTCCGGTTGGCGGAGCCGGGGGGGCTCCGCCCGGGGGGGCGCGAGCCCCACGCCAAGGCCGTTCCGTCCGGGGGGAGGGAACGGCCTTTCGCGTGGGCTTTTTTTGGCCGTTTTTACCCCTCATAAAAGGTTGTCCTGTACAAGGGCTTGAGATTGAACGCCCATCTTGAGGGAACAGACATGACGACCGACCTGGACATCGCCCGCGCCGCCACGCCCCGGCCCATTACCGAGATCGCCCAAAAACTGGGAATCCCCGAAGACGCCCTGGTTCGCTATGGCGAGGACAAGGCCAAGGTGTCGTTGGACTGGATCCGCGCCCAGCCGGAAAAAACCGGCGGCAAGCTGATCCTGGTCACGGCCATCACGCCGACCCCAGCGGGCGAAGGCAAGACCACCACCACCGTGGGCCTGGGCGACGCGTTGGCGCGCATCGGCAAGAACACCGCGATCTGTCTGCGCGAACCGAGCCTCGGCCCATGCTTCGGCATGAAGGGCGGCGCGGCCGGGGGCGGGCACGCCCAGGTCATTCCCATGGAAGACATCAACCTGCACTTCACCGGCGACTTTCACGCCATCGCGGCGGCCAACAACCTGTTGGCGGCGATGATCGACAACGCGGTGAACTGGCGCAAGGACCTGGAGCTGGACAACCGGCGGATCAGCTGGCGGCGCACGGTCGACATGAACGACCGCTCCTTGCGCGACATCGTCACCAGCTTGGGCGGCGTCGGCAACGGCGCGCCGCGTCAGGGCGGTTTCGACATCACGGCGGCGTCCGAGGTCATGGCGATCCTGTGTCTGGCCACCGACTTGCAGGATTTGCAGCGCCGTCTCGGCAACATCATCGTCGGTCAGGACATGAAAAAGCGCGGCTTCGTGCGCGCCCATGAAATCAAGGCCGAGGGCGCGATGGCGGCGTTGTTGAAGGACGCGCTCAAGCCCAACCTGGTGCAGACCCTGGAAGGCACGCCCGCGTTCGTCCACGGCGGGCCGTTCGCCAACATCGCGCACGGCTGCAATTCCCTGATGGCGACGCAGACGGCGAAGAAGTGCGCCGACTACGTGGTCACCGAGGCCGGCTTCGGCGCCGACCTGGGGGCGGAGAAATTCTTCGACATCAAGTGCCGCAAGGGCGGACTGAAGCCGGACGCGGTGGTTCTGGTGGCGACGCTGCGCGCGTTGAAGATGCAAGGCGGCGCATCGCGCGCCGAGTGCGCCAAGCCCGACGCCGAGGCACTGACGCGGGGCTTCGACAACCTCGCCCGCCACGTCGAAAACCTGCGCCATTTCGGCGTTCCGGCGGTGGTGGCGATCAACCGCTTCCCCGCCGACCTCGACGACGAGGTCGAACTGGTGCGCCAGCACTGCGCCGAGCTGGAGGTGGGGGCCATCAGCTGCACCCATCACGCCCACGGCGGCGCAGGGGCGGAGGATCTGGCCCGCGCGGTGGTGGCGCTGGCGGAATCGGGCGCGTCCGAGTTCCGCATGCTGTACCCCGACGACATGAGCCTGTGGGACAAGACCCGTACGGTCGCGCGCATGATGTACGGCGCGCAGGGCGTCATCGCCGACAAGAAGATCCGCGCCAAGTTCCAGCAGTTTCAGGACAGCGGTTTCGGCCACCTGCCGGTGTGCGTCGCCAAGACCCAGTACAGCTTCTCGACCGATCCCGATCTCAAGGGCGCGCCCTCGAATCACGTGGTGCCGGTGCGCGACGTGCGGCTGTCGGCCGGGGCGGAATTCGTGGTGGTGATCTGCGGCGACATCATGACCATGCCGGGCCTGCCCCAACACCCGGCGGCGGAAAACATCCGGGTCAACGACAAGGGCGAGATCGAAGGGCTGTTCTGATCCGGTGACCACCGGCCTTCGCCATCCCCCGGCTTTCGGCCCATGTCGTCATGCCGCTACCCGCTTCATGCGCCCTCGATTTCCTCGCGCAGCATCTCCAGCGTCAGCCACTGTTCCTCGGCCTCTCCGAGATCGGTTTGTTTGGCGTCGAGTTGGGCGGCGGTCTTGGCGAAGAGATCGGGGTCGCGGGCGTAGAGGTTGGGGTCGGCCATGGTTTTTTGCAGCCGCTGGATATCGGCGTTCAGGTCCTCCATCCGCTTGGGCAGCGTTTCGAGGGCGTACTTTTCCTTGTACGACAGCTTGGCCTTGGACTGCGGCTGGGGCTTGGGCGCGTCCTTCCTTTCCGCCGCCGGTTTGGCCGGGGCCTCGATGGCGGGGCGGGCGGCGACGCCGTGGCCGCGCTGCGCCACCATGTCGGAATAGCCGCCTGCGTATTCCATCCACGCGCCGCCGCCTTCGTTGATCACCACCGAGGTGACCACGCGGTCGAGGAAATCGCGGTCGTGGCTGACCAGGATCACCGTGCCTTCATAGTCGGCTATCATTTCCTGCAACAGGTCCAGGGTTTCCAGGTCCAGGTCGTTGGTCGGTTCGTCCAGAACCAAGACGTTGGACGGATGCGCCAGCGCGCGGGCCAGCATCAGCCGCCCCCGTTCGCCACCGGACAGCGCGTGCACCGGGGTGTTGGCCTGTTCGGGGCGGAACAGAAAGTCCTGGAGGTAGCCCATGACGTGGCGCGATTGGCCGTTGATGATGACCGCGTCGCCGTGTTTGCCGGTCAGGGCTTCCTTGAGCGACCAGTTCGGATTCAGCGTGTCGCGCATCTGATCCAGCGCCGCGAGTTCGATCTTGGTCCCCAGCATCACCTTCCCTGAATCCGGTTCGAGCTTGCCGGTCAGCATGTTGAGCAACGTCGTCTTGCCGGCGCCATTGGCCCCCACCAGGCCCAGCCGGTCGCCGCGCAGCACACGGGTGGAGAAATCCTTCACCACCGCCAAGTTGCCGTAGCTTTTCGAGATGCCTTCGGCCTCGAACACGCGCTTGCCGGACTGCTGGGTGTCGGTGACGGTCAGCTTCACGCCGCCCTGCGGCCCCCGGCTGTCGCGGCGTTCCTGGCGGAGCGCGTTGAGTTCGCCCAGCCGGCGCATGTTGCGCTTGCGCCGTCCTGACACGCCGTGTTGCAGCCAGTGGAGTTCGCGCACGATCTTGCGGTCCAGCTTGTGGCGGTCGAGCTCCATCTGCTCGACCTTCTCGTCGCGCCAGGCCTCGAAATGGGCGAAGGATTTGTCCAGCTTGTGGGTGACGCCCTGGTAGATCCACACCGTGGACCGCGACACGTTTTCCAGGAAACGCCGGTCGTGGCTGATCACCACCAAGGCGGCGTTCAGCGCCGCCAGCTCCCCTTCCAGCCATTCGATGACGGCGAGGTCGAGGTGGTTGGTGGGCTCGTCCAGCAGCACGATATCGGGGCGCGGGGCCAGCGCGCGGGCGATGGCGGCGCGCCGGGCCTCGCCGCCGGACAGGGTCTTGGGGTCTTCCTGGCCGCTCAGGCCCATTTCGGTGAGCAGGATCTGCGCGCGGTAAAGCTCGTCGTGCGGCCCCATCCCGGCCTCGACGTAGTCCAGCACGGTGGCGAAGCCGGTCAGGTCCGGCTCCTGCGGCAGGTACGCCACGCCCACGCCGGTCTGCAACACGCGTTCGCCCCGGTCGGGTTCCACCAGTCCGGCGGCGATCTTCAACAGGGTCGACTTGCCGCACCCGTTGCGCCCCACCAGGCACAGGCGCTCCCCGGCCTCCACGATCAAATCCGCGCCTTCCAACAGCGGAGTCCCGCCGAAGGTGAGGTGGATGTCGCGGAGCATGAGCAAAGGTGCGGCCATGGCCCGAGTGTGTAGCGCGCCTCGGTTGCCGGGGCAAGCCCGCTGCACGGCCGCCCGGTCAGGTTGATGTCAGGATCCCGGCGTATCATTTTCATGAGCCAAGCCGTCATGGTCGGGGTATCATGATGGAGGGACGGTGGAGGAGTTCTGCGATGGCGCCCAAACGCAAACTCACCGAAATGCAGCTCGCCGACGTCGCGGCGGCGAGCCCCGTGGTCTTATACATAATCGAACAACGCGGCGAGGGCTTCGAGCCGGTCTGGGTGTCCGACAACGTCGCGCGCATCACCGGGCATTCCCCCGAAGACTGTCTCGGAGATCCGCGCTGGTGGATCGGAGCCGTGCACCCCGAAGACCGCGCCGCCGTCCTGGCGCGCACGGCGGAGTTGCGCGCCAAGGGGCAATTGGTGCACGAATATCGCCTGCGTCACAAACACGGCCATTACATCTGGATCCGGGACGAGCTGCGCACCGCCCACACCATTTTCGGCCCCGCCGCCACCGCCGTCGGGGCATGGATGGACATTTCCGAACGGCGCGACCTGGAAACGGCCCTGCACGACACCCAGGATTTGTTTTACCGCGCCTTCCATTCCAATCCGACGTTGATGGCGCTCACCCACCCCGACACCGGCGAACACTTCGACGTCAACGATACATGGCTCGCCACCCTGAAGTACGAACGGGACGACGTCATCGGCGCGAGCGCGTTCGAGTTGGATCTGTGGGCGGATGCGAACGAGCGCGCCCGCATTCTCGCCGAACATGCCGCGCGCGGCCGGGTGCGGGACATGGAAGCCCGGCTCCGGGCCCGGGACGGAACCGTGGTCGAATGCTTGATTTCCACCGAACCCATCGAAATGGCCCACCGCAATCTGGTGCTGTGGACCGCCGCCGACATCACCGAGCGCAACCGCATCCGCCGCGAACTGGAAACCCTGGCGCACACCGACCCGCTGACGGGGCTGGCCAACCGCCATACCTTCGACGAGGTCTTGCAACGCGCCCATAAGCGGGCCAGCCGCCACCGCTCCATGCTGGGGGTGTTGGCGCTCGACGTCGATGGCTTCAAGGCCGTCAACGACACCCTCGGCCACCCCGCCGGTGACGAGCTGCTGATCCAAATCGCAGGGCGGCTCAGGGCCTGCGTGCGCGAAACCGACACCGTCGCGCGGCTGGGCGGGGACGAGTTTTTCGTCGTGCTCGAAGACCTGCACGCCCGCGAGAACGCCTCCGCCGTGGCCGAACAGATCGTCGAGGAACTGTCCCAGACGTTCACGCTGAGCGCCTTCAAGACGCGGGTCACGGTTTCCGTCGGCATCGCCCTGGCGCGCCATGACGGCGCGTCCAGCGAGGAACTGGTCAAACAGGCCGACCAAGCCCTCTATGCCATGAAGCGCCAGGGCAAAAACGGCTATCTGTTCCACGACGCCCTGGCGGACGAAAAAACGTCCTGACCGGGGAGTGGTGGACAATATCCCTTGCGCCGTCCGAAAAGCCGTATTTAATGGTGAAAAATCAAAACGCTGTCCCACACCCCGAAGGAGCGTCAGTGCGCTGGCGCTGAAGATTTTGGAGTTGTGAGCCCCATGGGTTTCGTCACCGGTAAATCTCCGGTCCCGATGACGGCTGCGGCGGTCGTCGTGGCGGCGTCCATTTTCCTGGTCGATGCCGTGCTGCCGCTGGGGGTGGCGGGGGGCGTGCCGTATGTCGCCCTGGTTCTGATGGGCGTGTGGTTTCCCAGGGCCGGTCACACCTACGTCCTGGCGGCGGCCGGCAGCGTACTGACCGTCGCGGGGTATTTCGCGTCGCCCGAAGGGGGAACCTTCTGGGTGGTGATGACCAATCGGGCCCTGGCGCTGTTCGCGATCTGGATCACCGCCTTCCTGATCGCGTCTCGCAAGCGGTTCGAAAATCAACTTCTCCTCGCCCGCGCCACCTTGGAAGACGAGGTCGCGAAACGGGTGGACCAGCTTATGGCGAGCGAAACCCGCTTTCGCGCCGTCACCCAGTCCGCCCAGGACGCCATCATCACGGTGGACCGCGCCGGCCGGATCGTGCAGTGGAACCACGGGGCGCAAAGCCTGTTCGGGTACGACGACGCGGACATCGTCGGCAAGCCCGTGACCACGCTGATCCCGGAGCGCTACCGCGACGCTCACGCCGCCGGGTTTGAGCGCGTCATGGCGGGGGGCGAACGGCGTCTCCTGGCCCCCGTCGAGGTCGAGGCGGTCGGAGGGGACGGCGTCGAGTTCCCCGTCGAACTGACGATTTCGGCCTGGAACAGCGGCGATCAAAGATACGTCAGCAGCATCATGCGCGACATCCGCGAACGCCGCCGCGCCGAGGCGGAACTGCACAAGCTGTCCCAGACGGTGGAGCAGAATCCGAACCTGATTTTCATCACCGACACGAACGGCGTGATCGAATACGCCAACGACATGTTCTACGAGATCACGGGCTACTCCCCCGAAGAGGTCATCGGCAAAAACCCGGGCATCATCAAATCCGGGCGCACCCCCGTTTCCGTCTATGAATCCCTATGGACGACGCTGTTGGCCGGCGAGGTGTGGAACGGCGAGCTGGAGGACCGGTGCAAGGACGGCCGCATCTTCTGGGCCAGCGCGACCATCACGCCGATCCGCTCGAAGGATGGCGTCGTGACGCATTATTTCGCTTCCCACACCGACATCACCGTGCGCAAGGACGCCGAGCGCATGATGCGCGACGCCACCGCCCAGGCCACCATCGCCAACCGCGCCAAGACCGACCTGCTGGCCAACATGAGCCACGAATTGCGCACGCCCTTGAACGCCATCATCGGCTTTTCCTCGACCATCAAGGAGGAGGTTTTCGGCCCCATCGGCCACGCCAAGTACACCGAATATCTCGACGACATCCACAATTCGGGCCAGCACCTTTTGAACCTGATCAACGACATCCTCGACGTTTCCGCGATCGAAGCCGGTGCGGTGACGCTCAACGAGACGGAGATCGACGTGCCGGGCGTGGTCGACGCCTCGATCCGCATCGTCCATCACCGCGCCGTCAAAGGCCAGGTCGCGGTCGCCTCCCGGCTGAACGGCGGGATGCCCCGGGTGATCGCCGACGAACGGCGCCTCAAGCAGATCCTGCTCAACCTGCTCAGCAACGCGGTCAAGTTCACGCCGGAAGGCGGGACGGTCACGGTTGACGCCGCCGTCGCGGATGACGGCGCGCTGTCCCTGAGCATCGCCGACACCGGCATCGGCATGGATGCCGGCGAACTGGAAAAGGCGCTGAGCAAGTTCGGCCAGGTGGATTCCGGCCTCGACCGCAAGCACGAAGGCACCGGACTGGGCCTGCCCCTGACGATCGGGCTGGTGGAACGCCACGGCTGCACGTTCGGCATCGAAAGCGAAAAGGGCAGGGGCACGCGCGTCACCATCACCTTCCCCAAGGACCGGGTCGTTCGCCCCGCCGGTTGAACGGGGCGCGGGTCAGGACGGGTCGGGGGACAGCCGGATCAGCCGTCCCTGGGGCGAGTCCGTGAGGATGTACAGATACCCGTCCGGCCCCTGGCGCACGTCGCGGATGCGTTCCTGGAGGTCCATCAACATGCGTTCCTCGCCGACCACCGTGTCGCCGTCGAGCGTCAGCCGCGCGATGAGCCGGTACTTCAACGCGCCCACGAACAGATTGCCCTTCCAGGCGGGAAAACGCTCGGCGGTGTAGAACGCCATGCCCGACGGGGCGATGGACGGATCCCAGTAATGGATCGGTTGCTCCATCCCCGCCTTGTGGGCGCCGACGCCGATCGTCTCTCCAGAATAATGACGGCCGTAGCCGATCACCGGCCAGCCGTAGTTGCGCCCGGCGCGCACGATGTTGATCTCGTCGCCGCCCTTTGCGCCATGCTCCACCGCCCACAGCTCGCCGGTTTCGGGATGAAGGGCCGCGCCCTGGGGATTGCGGTGGCCCATGGACCAGACCTCGGGCCGATGCGTGGGGTCGCCGACGAAAGGATTGTCCGCCGGGATGGAGCCGTCTGGGTCGACGCGGATCACCTGGGCGCGATTGATGGCGGGGTCCTGGGCGCGCTCGTGTTGTCCCCGGTCGCCGGTGGTGACGAACACCGTCCCGTCCCGTCCGAACACGATGCGCGAGCCGAAATGGTGGCCGGTCGGGGCCTTGGGGGTCTGGCGGAACAACACCCGCACGTCGCGAAGCGCCACCGCCGGGGCGTCCAGCACCGCGCGCGCCAACGCCGTGCCGCCGTCGCCGTCCGGGCCGGG
>JADGBG010000103.1 GCA_015231605.1 Alphaproteobacteria bacterium
CGATGCAAGAGCATGCGGGTCACCGACATCCCGGGGAGCCCGTGACCGAACGGCATGACGCGCGAACCGGCGGTTCGGCTTCCTTGGCCGACCTGATGACCTTCGACCTACAGGCGTTCATTGACGCCATTTCGATATATCGGGAAGACGCGTTCTTCTCCAACCTGACGCGGCAACTGGCCCTGGCCCTGGATATGCGTTGTGTGCTCGTGGGCCGGGTGGTCGCGGCCGATGGCGGCGACGTCTGCGAAACCATCGCCGTTTGGAACGGGGACGGACACGTCCCCAACATCATCTATGCCCTGGCGGGATCACCGTGCCGTGACGTCTCGAACCGGCAAATGTGCTTCCATCCCCGTCGGATACAAGCGACCTTTCCCAACGACGCCTTGCTGGTCGACATGGAGGCCGAAAGCTATATCGGCACGCCCCTGGTGGATAGCCAAGGCCACACCCTGGGCATCCTGGCCGCCCTCGACACCAAGCCCATCGATGACGCCAAGCGGGGATTGGCGTTGTCCTTGCTGACCATCTGCGCGACGCGCGCCGTCGCCGAATTGTTGCACCGGGACCGCGAGGCCACGCTGGCGGAGATGGTCGACAAACGCACCCGGGAACTCGCCGAAAGCCGCGAGCGATTCCGCCAGTTGACCGAAAACACGTCGGATTGGATTTGGGAAGTTGATCGCAACGGCGTGTACACCTACGCCAGTCCAAAGGTTTTCGACCTGTTGGGCCATGCGCCCGAAGACGTGGTCGGCAAGACGCCCTTCGATTTCATGGATCCGGAGGAGGCGCGCCGGGTGGGTCCCGTGTTCGCCGATCTGGCGGGACGCGGCGAACCGATCGTCAATCTGCTGAACGTCAACCGGCGCAGGGACGGAACCCGCGTCACCCTGGAAACGAGCGGCGTCCCCTTGTTCGATGACGAAGGCCGCCTCGCCGGCTATCGCGGGGTCGATCGCGACGTCACCGAACGCCAACACGCCGAAGAGAAGCTTCGCGACGTCAACGAAAAACTGCACCAGGCCCAACGCATCGCCCACCTGGGATCCTGGGTCTGGGACGTGGCGTCGGGCGCGTTGGACTGGACCGACGAAATCTTCGCCATGTTCGGGTTCGACCCGGACACGACCCGTCCGTCCTACGAAACGTTCCTCGCCCGTGTTCATCCGGACGACGTCGCGGCGGTCGAGGAGGCCGTCAAGGACGCCCTTCATCGCGGATCGTACGACATCACCCACCGCATCGTGCGCTCGGACGGGGAAATCCGTTACATCAAGGAAAAGGGCGGGGCCGTATTCGACGCCACGCGCACGCCGCTCATCATGACCGGCACGGCGCAGGACGTGACGGAATACACCCGGATCCAAGACGCCCTGCGGCAAAGCGAGGAAAAATACCGCCTGTTGTTCGAGCGCTCGCAAGATCCCATGTGGGTGATCAAGGGCCATGCGTTCGCGGTCTGCAACGCCGCCGCCGCGCGCATCCTGGGTTACGACGGCCCGGCCGATCTGGAAAATATGCACCCAGCCGCGCTCTCCCCGCCCCTGCAGCCCGATGGCCGGAACTCCCTGGACAAGGCCGAGCGCATGATGGAGGACGCCTATCGCGACGGTTACGTGCATTTCGAGTGGCTGCACCGGCGCCAGAACGGCGAGGTCTTTCCCGTCGACGTGTCGTTGACGCGGATTCCCTACGAAAACGAACAGGCCCTGTTCTGCGTCTGGCACGACATCTCCGCGCAGAAGGAAGCCGAGGACGTGCTGCGCCGCCATCGCGACGATCTGGAACGACAAGTCCAGGCCCGCACCCGCGAGCTGTCCGAGCAGGCGCGCGAGCTGGCCGCTGCCTTGGAACAGGAGCAACGCTACAGCGCCATGCAACAGAAATTCGTGTCCCTCATCAGCCACGAATTCCGCACCCCCTTGACGATCATCGACGGTTCCGCCCAACGCATCAAGCGCCGCCTGGGCAACATGGACGACGACGAACTGCTCAGGCGCGCGGAAAAAATCCGCATCGCCGTGGACCGCATGGTGGGCATGATGGAAACGGTTCTGTACGTTTCCCGTGTCGACGAAGGCAAAATCAAGTTCACGCCCCGGCGGATCGACCTGCACGCCCTGCTCGCCGCGGCTCGTGAAATGCAGGCCGACATCTCGCCCCACCATGACATCCGCATGGACATCGATGCATTGCCGCAGTTCATTGAAGCCGACGAAAAGCTGCTCACCCAGGTGCTGGTGAACCTGTTGTCAAACGCGGTCAAGTATTCCCCCGCCAACACGGTGGTCGAGGTCGGCGGATCGACGGACGGTCCCAACGCCTTGATTTCCGTCCGGGACCACGGCGTCGGCATTCCCGAACGGGATTGGCCGATGATGTTTCAGAGATTCTTCCGCGCCTCCACGGCCGAAGGCATACCCGGCAGCGGCCTGGGGCTGAGTGTGTGCAAGGACTTTCTGGACCTGCACAACGGTGATCTCGCCTTCGACAGCGTCGAAGGCGAAGGCACGACGTTCCTCGTCACCCTTCCCGTGAAATCGGCGCCGGCCACGCGTTAATTCGATTTTTTCAAGCGGATGTAGAGCGCCCCTTCGCCGCCGTCCTTGGGCGCGGCGTGGCTGAAGGCGACCACGCGGGAGCGGTTGGGCTGTTCGTTGAGCCAGCGCGGGACTTCCCGGCGCAGCACGCCGATGGCGCCGTCCGTGCGCGTGCCCTTGCCGGTGATCACCAGCACTTCCCGCCGCCCGGCGCGCCAGCTGGCTTCGATGAAGGCGTCGAGCGCGCGGTGCGCCTCGGATTGGGTCAGGCCATGCAGATCGAGACGCGCCGCGATGCTCACCTGGCCGCGCTTCATGCGTTTGGCGGTGGCCTTGTCCAGACCCGGCTGGGCGTCGTGGGTGAGTTCCGGCAGCACCGGCGGCGGCGCGGTGGTGTCGCGCAAATGGTTGACGAAGCCACGCGGACGCGGGCGCGCCGGGGCGGACGCATCCGGCTTCGTCTGCATCGATGTGGGTTGAAACTCGACGTGCCATTGGTCGCGCCCGGCCAGCGGTTCCACCGTCGCGGCGACCGTGCGCCATAGCGCCATGCCGTCTTCGGGCCGGGCTTTTTTGGCTTTGGCTTTGGCTTTGGGCTTATGCTTGCTCATCGATCAGCAAGATAACCAATTTGCGCGGGCCGTGCGCCCCAAAAAACATGGTCTGTTCGATATCCGCCGTGCGCGACGGGCCGGTGATCCAGTTGACGGTGCGGGGAAACGGCTTTGACTTCAGGACCGCCCACACGGCTTCCGGGTTGGCGACGATGTCCTCGGCGCGCAGCACCACGATGTGCAGGTCGGGCAGGAAATTGAGCGCCGTCGGGCGATCCGCCCCGGACATCAGCACCACCGTTCCCGTTTCCGCGATGCCGAAATCCGCGCGGCACAGCCCCACCGCGTCCGCCGCGTCCGCCGGGCCGAAAGCGATGTTCACGCCGGACCAGTCGAGGTCGCGAAGGGCGGCGCGGGGCTCGGCCTTGACGCCGGGCGCGCCCGCCTCCTTGACAAACGCCGCCACCCGGGCGGGAACGTCGGCCAGCGATTTCAGCCCATGCACTTCGGCCAGGGCCAGTTCGGCTTCGTCGACGAACAGTGCGATGCGGGCCGCGCCTTCGGTCCGTCCGCGCGCGGGGATCGGCGGCGTGGGCGGCACGGGCGCGCCGGATGCGCACCTGACGGCGCGAATGCGCGCCAGAATGGCGTCACGCGCGCTCATCGCTCGCCCCTTTTATATCGTTCGAAAAAGGTTTCGCCCTGGGGCGCGGACAGACGCTCCAGCGCGCCCGGTTTGCCCGCCATGCGTTTGAGAATGCGCGCGGCCACGCGGGTTGCCAACCGGTACAGTCCCGGACGGCGCGCGGCGAACGCCCACAATCCCAGTCCCCAACGGATCGCCGCCCCGCCCATCCCGGCGGCAAACGCCCGCACGCGCCAGCGGCGCAACAGATCCGGCACCGGGATGCGCACCGGACACACCTCGGCGCAGCGCCCGCACCCGGTGCAGGCGGACGGCAGCGGGTGCGCGGCTTCCAGTCCCTTGAAGAACGGCGTCAGCACCGACCCCATCGGCCCCGGATAAACCCAGCCATAGGCATGTCCGCCGGTGGCGGCGTAGATGGGGCAATGGTTGATGCACGCGCCGCAACGGATGCAGCGCAGAATGTCGCGAAATTCCGTGCCCAAAAGTTCCGAACGCCCGTGGTCCAGCACCACCACGTGGAAGTCGCGCGGCCCGTCCAAATCGTCCCCCCGCTTCGCCCCGGTGAAGAACGTGGTGTAGACGGTGACGTCCTGGCCGGTGGCGGTGCGCGGCAACAGCCGCAAAAGCGTGGTGGCGTCCTCCAACGTCGGGACGATCTTTTCGAGGCTCGCCACCGCGACGTGCACCGGCGGCAGAGTCTGGGTCAGATCGCCGTTGCCTTCGTTGGTGACGATCAGCGCCGTGCCCGTTTCCGCCACCAAAATGTTGGCCCCGGTGATGCCGACGTCGGCGGCCAGGAATGTTGCGCGCAGCCGGGCGCGGGCTTCGACCAGCAACGCGTGCGGGTCGGACAGGTCGCGATCCGCGTCCAGCCCGTCGTGACAGGCCTTGAAGGTTTCCGCCACCTGTTCCTTGGACAAATGGAACGCGGGCGCGACGATGTGGCTGGGCGGTTCGTTTCGCAATTGGATGATGTATTCGCCCAGATCCGTTTCCACCGGCGTGATTCCGTTCGCCGACAAGTGTGCGTTGAGGCCGATTTCCTCGGTGATCATGGACTTGCCCTTGGTGACCGTCTTGGCCCCGGCGTCCTTGCAGATGGTTAGAATGATGTCGCGGGCCTCGGCCCCGTCGCGGGCCCAGTGCACGTGTCCACCGGCCTCGACCACGTTGGCTTCGAACTCGACCAGCAATGCGTCCAGGCGATCGAGCGCGTCCGCCTTGATGTCCCGCGCGCGGTCACGCAGCGCGTCGTATTCCGGCATCCGCCCCATGCCCTTCAGCCGCTTCTTGCGAAAGCCGTCCTTGAGCGTGCGCGCCAGGCGGGCTTGCAGCGATGCGTCGGCCAGCGCGGCGCGGGCGTTGTCGTGAAAGGTGTCCGGCCCGTTCATGCGCCGTCCTCTCCCTCGCCGATGGCCGGTTCAAACCCCATGCCGGCGAGGATCTCGGCGACGTGCAGCACCCGCACGGCCGAGCCGCGTTTTTTCAGCCGTCCGGCGATGTTCGCCAGACAGCCAAGATCGCCGCCCGCCAGCACGTCCGTGCCGGCGGCTTCGACCCGATCCGCTTTTTTATCGGCCATGGACATGGAAATGTCGGGGTGCTTCACGGAAAACAGGCCGCCGAAGCCGCAGCATTCCTCCGTGTCTTCCAATTCGCGGAGCGTCACGCCGTCGACGGCGGCCAGCAGGCGGCGGGGTTGGGCCTTCACCCCCAGTTCGCGCAGGCCCGAGCAACTGTCGTGGTAGGTCACGCTGGCCCGGAACTTGGCAAGCGGTTGGTTCAGATCCAGGTGCACGCTCAGAAATTGGGTGAGCTCCCATGTTTTTGCCGACAGGGCCTCCGCGCGGGCGCGCCACGCGTCGTCGGCGTCGAACAGCTTGGGATAATGCACCCGGATCATGCCCGCGCACGACCCGGACGGGACCACCACGTGGTCGAATCCCTCGAACGCCGCGATCACGTCCCGGGCCACGGCCCTGGCGTTTTCCATGTCGCCGCCGTTGTAGGCGGGCTGGCCGCAACAGGTCTGGTTTTCGGGAACCACGACCTCGACGCCGCATGTGTCCAACAGGCGCAGCGCGGCGAAACCGACGTTCGGGCGCATCAGGTCCACCAGGCAAGTGACGAACAGACCGACGCGGGGCTTCATGAACGTTCCCCTCAGCGGGCCGCCTGGGGTGGCGTGACGGAGAGCGGCAGCAACAGATAGTACCGCCCTGGATGCTTCATGTTGCCGGCGCGGGCCTCGGCGTCCTTGCCGGAACCGAAGAAGATATCGCCGCGCACCGCGCCCTTGATGGCGCCGCCGGTGTCCTGCGCCACCATCAGGCGGCGGATCGGCCGGTCGAAGGCCAGCGGATCGGAGGTGTCCAGCCACATCGGCGCGCCCAGCGGCAGATAGCGCCGGTCCACCGCCAGCGAGCGCCCCGGCGTCAACGGCACGCCCGCCGCACCCACAGGCCCCTCGTTTTCCTTGACGCCGTCGACGACGCGGAAAAACACGAAGCTGGGATTTTCGCGCAGCAGCGCCCGGCCCGCGTCGGGACGCGCGCGCACCCAGTCGCGAATGGCGTCGAGCGACACGCCTTCGGTTTTGATCTCGCCGCGTTCGATCAGGATGCGTCCGATGGATTTATAGGGCCGTCCGTTCTTTCCCGCGAAGCCCACGCGCACCACGGAACCGTTTTCCATGCGGATCCGGCCGGATCCCTGGACGTGCAGGAAGAACGCGTCCACCGCGTCGTCCACCCACAACAGAGGCTTCAGCGCGCCGCCCGGGCCACGCGTTTCAATGTCCGCGCGGGTGGCGTAGGGCGTCAGCCGCCCGCCGTCCACCCGGCCCCAGATGGTCGCCCCGCCCAGGTCATCGGCGAAGGAACCCAGGTTGACGCTCACCAGATCGTCGGGCCGGGCGTAAAGCGGCGTTTGATATTTGCCGCCCCGCGTCCATGCGCCGCGCAGTTCCGGTTCGAAATAGCCGGTGAACAGGCCTTCCTCGGGCCGGTCGTCGGCGGGATCCACCGCGCGCACTTCAAAGGGCTGGAACCAGGTTTCGAAAAACGCCCGCGCGGCCCCGTGGTCGGCGAAATCGATTTTTCCGGCCGCCTCGCACGGCGCGCGCCAGTCCGCGACGCGTCCGCTGGGGATTGAACCGTTGGCCGCCAGCGCGCTGTCGTCGGGACGTTTGAGGATCGACGCGCAGGTCCCGCGAAACGCCGCCAGCGCCTCGCCGTGGCGGTCTTCGGCCCAACCGGGCAGCACGGAAAACGCGCGGGTGTGCAGCTGGATGCGGGGCGGTGTCTCGGGCGCGCCCGCGTCGGAACCGATGTCCGGGGTTTTGGAGACTGGGGCGCACGCGCCCAACGTCACGGCCACGGCGGCGGCGAAACCCAGGGCGGCGCGCATGATGATCACGGCCTATTCCAGCGCGCCGGTGCCGACCAGCGTCCAGTTCGGGTTGCGCGATTTGGTGGAACGCGAGAAGGTCCAGAAATCCGTGGCCTCCACCACCTTGGTGGGGTCGCCTTCGATGATTTCGTTTTCGCCGTCCATCAGGGCGCTGATCTGTTCGGACACGAATTTCACCGTCACGAAGGCGTCGCGGCCGTCCAAGTAGGCTTCGACCATTTCGGCCGACTTGATGCCGACCAGGGTTTCCTGCAGGGTGTGGCCCGCCGCCTCGCGGTCGTCGATGGCTTGTTCGAAACCCGCGAACACGTCGGGGCTGAGCAGGTTTTTCAGCGTTTTCTTGTCGCCGAAGGCGTACGCGCCCAAAATCATTTCGAAGGCGATGCGCGCGCCGTCGAGGAACTCGCCGACGCCGAACGCCGGATCGGTTTCGCGGATGGCCCGCACGCCGTCGCCCAGCGCGCCTTCGGGCAAGGCTTCCTCTTCGGCCGTGACCGGCTCGGGAATCTGCGGCCCCCGCGCGCCCGGCAATTCGATGACGTTGCCGTTTTCGTCCTCGCGCGCCGGATCATCGCGTTCGCGGTTGAACACGTCGTCGTATCCGCCTTCGTGACCGTCACGGCTGCCCAAAACGCCGCGCAGGCGCAAAATCAAAAAGATCGCGATCAGCGCAAACAGGACGATGTCGAAAAACTGCATGGCGGAACCTTGAATTGTTGCGTCGTTGGCGCGGCGCTGGACCCCGGCGCCCGAGTGCTCTAAAACGGACCTTCGCGGCCATTATACGGGATGGCTCACGGAAAACCTAAGGGTTAGATAGGCCGAACCGGGCCATAGGGCAAGTATGGGTTTGATCATTCTCGCCATTTTCATCGCCGTTCCGGTGATCGAGATCGCGCTGTTCATCCAGGTGGGCGAACGGATCGGCCTGTGGCCGACGCTCAGCGTGGTGGTGCTGACCGCCATGGCGGGCACGGCGCTGCTCCGCCACCAGGGGCTGGGCGCGATCGGCCGGCTTCAGGCCGATCTGGCCAGCGGCCAGCCCCCGGTCGAGGCCGTATTCGACGGCGTGTGCCTGATGGCGGCGGGGTTGCTGTTGCTGACGCCGGGCTTTTTCACCGACACGGTCGGTTTCATCCTGTTTCTGCCTCCGGCGCGCCGGTTTTTGATGCGCCGGTTGGCGAAACGGGTCCACATGCACGTTCATCACGGTCCGATGGGATCGGGATTCGCCGCGTCCGCGCCGGATTCCTGTTCCATGGGTACGGTGATCGACGCGGAGTTCGAGGACGTCACCCGCGCGGACGACGACAAGAGCCAGGGTTGTCCGCGCCGGTAATCCGTGGTAGCAGGAACCACCGATTTCACCACACCATGACCGGCCGACGCCGGCTTGCCAGGGGACACATTCATGAACGAAAACAGCGGCAACGGCGGCGCCGAAACCCACAACCCGGCGGGCGGCGATCTGCCGGCGCTGATCATCAACGGCCAGTACGTCAAGGACCTGTCCTTCGAATCCCCGAATTCGCCCCATATCCTGGGCGATCTGCAACAGGGCAAACAGCCCGACGTCAACGTCAACGTCGACGTTCAGGCCAACAAGATCGAAGGCGGCCCGTCCCAGAACCTGTTCGAGGTGATCCTGGAGATGCGCGCCGAGCTGAAGGTCGAGGGCAAGACCGGCTTTCTGGTGGAGCTCAAATATGCCGGCGCGTTCACCATCAACGTGCCCGAGGAACACCTGGGCGCGATGCTGTTGGTCGAATGTCCGAGGCTGTTGTTCCCGTATGCCCGCAACATCATTTCCGACACGACCCGCGACGGCGGCTTTGTCCCGTTGCAGCTTCAGCCGATCGATTTCGCCGGCATGTACCGCGCCAATCTGGAACAGCAGGCCAAAACGCAGGCGCAAGCCCACAACTGATCGGCCGATGGTCGCCGCAAAACAAAACCGGCCCCGCGTGGGGCCGGTTTTTTGCACGCCGTTTGCGGCGCGTGCTTAGGCCTTCTTCAGCGAGCAGGCTTCGCCTTCTTCCAGACGGCCGGCGTTGACCAGATCGAGAATCTGCTGTTCGCGGTCCTCGATCGGGCAGCCGCAACCGTAGTCGCCGTTGGCTTCGTGCAGTTCGGCTTGCTTGAGGTGCCAGGCGGCGACCTTGCGATGATCGTCAGCTTTCATGGTTTCAATCCTTAAATCCAATGGGTGTTCGTGAACCGGGCCCTATTTAGAACATATCAAAATAT
>JADGBG010000004.1 GCA_015231605.1 Alphaproteobacteria bacterium
CCGCCTTCTGCGGGCCGGTGAGGTTGCGGTAGTCGTCCTTTACGCGGGCCATGGCGTGTCAACCAACTCCGTCAGCTTTCCTGGTAAAGCCAGTTGCGCACGATGGACAAGGCTTCGTCCGGATGTTTCTCGACGATTTCGCCGACCTTCTTCACGCTGGAGGCCTTCACGCGGCCTTCCACGCGGTCGATGTCGATGAGTTCCTCGAACATTTCCTCTTCCTGCATGCCTCTGTCGGGCGTCGGCGGCGCGACCAGCGCGCCGGCGGCCAGTTGCGCCTGGTCGGCGATCATGCGTCCGCTTTCCGCCATGGCGCCCATGGCGCCGGGCAAGGCTTCGAACGCGCGGCTGATCAGCGGACGGACCACCAACAGGATCACCAGAACGGCGAGGATCAGGATCACCATCATTTCGGCGACCTGCAGCAGGTCCTGCTTTTGGAATCCGAAGAACAGATCGATGGGTTCTTCCGGCGGCAGTTCGACGTCGGCGAACTGCATGTTGATGACTTCCACCACGTCGCCGCGGTTCTGGTCATAGCCGATCGCGCCTTTCACCAGGGACGCGAGCATTTCCATGTCTTCTTTGGTGCGGTCTTCGTAGACCCGGTCATCGTTATCGTTGAGGACGTACTTGCCGTCCACCAGCACCGCCACGGACAGACGGTTGATGACTCCGGTGTCGCGGATCTGGTTCACGACGCGCTTGGAGATTTCGAAGTTCACCGCTTCCTCGGTGCGGTTCTCCGCCGAATTGCGCGCGGCCTCGTTGCCCGCGGCGCCTTCGCCGTCCGGCAGGTTGGCGTTGACCGAGACGGGCAGGGGCTCTTGCTCGTTTTGCTGAACGCTTTGTTCGATGGTGTTGGTCGAGCGCACCACCTGGCCGTCGGGATCGTAGATTTCCTCGTTGGTGGTGACCCGGTCGAAATCCATGTCGGCGGTCACCTCGGCGCGGACCTTGCCGAAGCCGACGGATTTCTCCAACAGCTTCTCGATGGTCATGCGCATTTCGTTTTCATAGGCCCGGCGGCGCTCGTCGGCCTGTTGCGCGATCAGGCCGGGCGTGGTCGACGGATCGCCTTCCTCGCCGCGCGCCAGCAGTTCGCCCTTGTCGTCGACGATGGAGATCTGGCGCGGCAAAAGCCCCGGAACGGCGGCCGCGACCAAGTGTTGGACCGCCATCACCTGTTGGGTGTCGAGCCGCATGGAGCCGCGCATCTTGAGGAAGATGGAGGCGCTGGGCTTGTTCTTTTCGCGCTGGAACAATTCGCGTTGCGGCAACACCAGATGCACGCGCGCGGTACGGACGTTGTCGATGGTTTGAATGGTGCGGGCCAGTTCGCCTTCCAGGGCGCGGACCAGATTGACGTTTTGCTGGAAGTTGGTCGCCCCCAGCGCACCTTGCTTGTCGAACAGCTCATAGCCCATGGAGCCGCCCGACGGCAGGCCCTTGTTCGCCATGGTGAGACGCAGCTGGCCGACCTGGTCCGAGGGCACCAGAACCTGACTGCCGCCGGCCTTCAGTTCGAAGGGGATGTTCTGGCTTTGCAATTGCGCCACGATGGCCGAGGAATCCTGGGGTTCCAATTCGCCATACAGCAGGGCCATCGGCGTCGTGGTGAAGCGCGTCGCCAGATAGATGAAAAAGCCGATCATGCCGAACAGCACGGCCACCATGATCAGCAGCCGTCCCGGTCCGAGATTGCGCAGGGTCTGAAGGAACGTGTCCACAGGGACCCCCTTTGTCCAGTTGCGGTCAAAGCCCCCGGAACGCTTCGAATGACGAAGCGCCCAAGGGGCGCGGCGGGGCGTCCGCGCCACGCCGCCTTCTATCCTGATGTTAAAGTACTGAAGTGTTGGTAAATATGACGTTAATGGGGCGGCAACATTTGCCTACTCTCGACGAAGCGTGCGCCAGCCCGATTTCGCGCATCTTCCGGGGGAGTGATCGGCGTCAGGGAATCTTTTGGGTTGCCATTTGATTGAAAAAAGGTTAAGTTTGTGGACAGTGGGATAGGAAAATCCCGTAGAAGTATGCGCAGCAATGTGCAGCAGAAAGCAATGGTGAACGCTATGAGTGACTTATCAGCTGTCACGGTTTCCGATCTCGTGAGCCGTGTTTCATCGAAGTCCGTCACGCCTCCTGAAGCAAATGTGTCGCAGGCGGTCGCAGAGGTTCAGGCGAAGGCCCATCCCTCCGCGCCGGACATGACGCAGGTCATGACTTCGCCCAAGGGCGTCGTGGATCCGCAAAGCGGGATGTACATCCTGCAGTACCGCGACCAGAGCTCGGGCGAGGTGACGCGCCAGTATCCGTCCCAGAAAGTCGTGGCCGCCTATCGCAAGGGCGATAACGAAGTCCAGCAGGCCAAGCCCCAACAGGCGCTGGCCGAGGGCTCCGCCGTTCCGGTTCCGACCGGTGTCGCGGCGGAAACCGCGGGCGTGGCCGTGCAAGCCGCGGCTCCGGCGACCACTTCGGCTCCGTCCACGGGCACCGCGGCGTCGACCGCCGGCTCGTCCGGCAAGGGAGCCCCGAGCGGCGAGGCTTAAGCGGGTTTTCCCGTCCCTGACGGGAGGACGTGCGTTTCCGAATTCATGGCGGGTGCAGGCGCGATCGTGCCTGCACCCATTGCCGTGCGCGCATGCGTCGGCGTGCAATGCCAGGACGGCGGCGGAAAAGCCCCTATCCCCGCGCGGTTCGAGTGGCTACCATGGCCCGGGATCGCCATCCGCGGGAAGACAGACTGGGGGCCGTCAAAATGGAAAAATACGGGCATATGGCCGAAGCGCGGCGCCTGGCGGGAGCCGGACGGAACGGCGAAGCGCTGGCGGCCTGCGACCGGGCCTTGACCGACAGACCCGACGACCCGGACCTGTTGAATTTGGCGGCGGCCGCCGCCTGGGGCATGGGCGACGCCGGACGGGCGCTGCCGTACCTGGACCGCGCGATGGCCGCCCATCCCGGACACGCGGACGCCTACGTGACGCTGGGCGTGATCCTGGAGACCTATGGTCGTCTGGACGAGGCGGCGAACGCCTATCGCGCCGCCCTGGAAGCGGACGGCGAACGGGTGACGGCTTATCTGAACCTGGGCAACGTGTTGATGCGCCAGGGGGCGGCGGGACAGGCCATTCCGGTCTACGATCAGGCCTTGGCGCGCGAACCGCTGAACGTGGACGCGCTGAACAACAAGGGCTTGGCGTTGAAGGAAACGGGCAGGCTGGACGAGGCGGAGCGGCTGCTGCGCCAAGCGGTCGGGGCGCAACCCGGTTACGCCCCCGCGTGGACCAACCTCGGCCTTGTGCTGCGTCTGGCGAAACGCCCCGACGAGGCGTTGGCGGCGTATGAACGGGCCCTGGCGCTCGACCCCTCGTCCATCAAGGCGTTGAACAATCTGGCGGTGCTCAAGCGCTGGCGGGGAGAGTTGGAGGAGGCCGAGGCCCTGTGCCGCGGCATTCTCGAAACCCATCCGGACGTGGTGGAGACGCTCAACAATCTGGGCGACATCCTCCAGGCCCAGGGGCGCGTCGACGAGGCCGAGGCGCTGTTCCGGCGCGTGTTGGAACTGGCCCCGGACCATGCCGAGGGGCATCACAATCTGGCGGTCCTTTTGCTTTTGAAGGGAGATTTGAAGGCCGGTTGGGCGCATTACGAATGGCGCTGGCTGGCCAAGGATTTTCCCTCGGAGCGGCGCAACTTTCCCAAACCGCTCTGGCGCGGCGAGGATTTGGCAGGGCGCACCATCCTGTTGTACGTGGAGCAGGGGCTGGGCGACGCGGTGCAGTTCGTGCGCTATGCTCCCCGTGTCGCGGCGCGGGGCGGGCGGGTGATCGTCGAATGTCCGCCGGTCCTCAAGCGCCTGTTCGAAACGCTCGACGGCGTCGCCCAGGTGATCGCGCGGGGCGATGCACTGCCCGCGTTCGACGTGCAGTGTCCGTTTTTGTCGTTGCCCGGCATTCTCAGCCCGGATCTGGCCAGCATTCCGGCGGCCACGCCCTATGTCCATCCCGACCCGTCGGACGGGAAAACCTGGCGTGAGCGCCTGTCTGGCGTTTCCGGTAAAAAGGTGGGTCTGGCATGGGCGGGCAGTCCACATCACACCAACGACCGCGAACGGTCCGTGCCACTGTCGCGACTGGAGCCGCTTAGCCGTGTTCCCGGTTGCACGCTGTTCAGCCTGCAAATCGGCGAGTCCGCCCGCCAGTTGGCCGACATCGATTTTCCGGTGGCGGATCTCACCGGCGACATCGGCGATTACGCCGACACGGCCGCGTTCATCGACCAATTGGATCTTGTCGTCACGGTCGACACGTCCGTCGCCCACGTGGCGGGGGCGTTGGGCCGTCCGACGTGGGTGATGCTGCCCCACGCGCCGGACTGGCGCTGGATGTTGGATCGGGACGATACCCCCTGGTACCCAAACATGCGGCTCTATCGCCAGGAATCCCGACGGGACTGGGATGGCGTGCTTGCGCGCCTGACGGCGGATCTTGAACGGTTTTGTAACGATTGACGGCTAACATGCGTCCGGGTTCGAGAACCGGACGGGAAGGACATGCACGGATGAACAGGGCGGAACGCAGGCGACAGCAAAAACTGGCGGAACAGGCGGCACGGTCGGGGCAGGACGTCGCCACCGATCTGGATGCGGCGGTGATGCAGGTTCTGACGGGGGCGCTTCAGCATCATACGGCCGGCTCCCTGGCGGACGCGGAGACGCTTTACGCCGAAGTGCTCAAGGCCGTTCCCAATCAACCCGACGCGCTTCATCTGATGGGCGTGCTGAAACACCAGACCGGCCACGACCAAGAGGCCCTTGAACTTATCGGCAGGGCGCTGAAAATCCATCCGGATTTTCCCGAGGCGCTCAACAATCTCGGCAACGTTCTGCTTGCCCTGGACCGCGTCGCGGACGCCGCCGAGCACTTCCTCCGGGCCTTGGCGCTCAATCCCGAATACGCCGACGCGCACAACAACCTTGGCGGCGTCTTGCTGCGTCAGGGAAAATTCACCGAGGCCCTGGACCATTGCCGAAAGGCCGCGGAGCTGAACCCCGCGCATATCGACGCCCATTTCAACCAGGGCCGCGCGCTCAGGGAATTGGGGCGCGCCGAAGAGGCTGTCGCCGCATTTCAAAAGGTCGTCGATTTGAACCCCGCTCATGGGGACGCCATGACCGACCTTGGACAGGCCCTGAATGATCTGGGCCGGTGCGACGAGGCGGCGGACGCGTTGCAAAAGGCCGTCGCTCTCGACCCCGACCATGCGCTGCGGTGGAACATCCTGGGCGTGGTGCTGCTCGCCAAGGGGGAACATGCGCGGGCCGCGGAACAGTTTCGCAAGGCCGCCGCGATCGCCCCCGATTTCCTGGATGCGCACAACAATCTGGGCAACATGCTCCTGATGCTCGGGCGCTACGATGAGGCCGTCACATGCTTCGAGCGGGCGATCGCCCTGCGCCCGGACATCATGGGGCTATACATGAACATCAGCTTGGCGCTGCGTGACGCGGGCCGGCTTGACGAGGCGGAAACCTATCTGCGCATGGTGGTGGGCCGAGAACCCCGCAACGCCGTGGCCTTCAAGGAACTGGGGACGGTTCTCACGTACCGGGACCGCCTGGACGAGGCCTCGACCTTTTTCCAACAGGCCATCACCCTGGAGCCGGATTACGGCGAGGCGCGTTTCGAGCTGGGCCTGTCGCAACTGCTGCACGGGGACTTCGCCCACGGGTGGGAAAATTACGCCTGGCGGCGACGCATGTCGGCCCATCCCCTGATGAAACGCCAGTACGACAAACCGCTTTGGGACGGCGGCGACCTGACCGGGAAAACCATTTATCTGTATCCCGAGCAGGGCATGGGCGACACCATTCAGTTCGTCCGCTTCGCCAAGGACGTGGCGGACCGCGGGGGGCGGGTCATCCTGGAAACGCCCAAGGCGCTCGAACCGCTTCTTCGCACCGTCGAAGGCCCGAACGACGTGATTGTCGATTCCGCCGCCGCTCCCGCGTTCGATTGCCATGCCTCGTTGATGGATCTTGGCGGGATTTTGCGCGTGACCCCGGAAAATGCGAGCGGGCGCGCGCCCTATCTACGGGCTCCGGATTCGGCCATGGAGGCGTGGAGCGGCCGCATCGCAAACGATGAAACGCTTCGTGTCGGCATGGTATGGGGGGGCAATCCCAACCACAAGCAGGACGCCATCCGCTCCATTCCCGCGGACATGTTCTCTTCTTTCGCCGACATTCCGGGCGTAAGCCTTTACAGTCTGCAGGTGGGCCGTGACGGCGAAGCCGAACAGGCGTTCGCCGGGAAAATCATCGATCTTGCGCCGTTTCTGACGGATTTCGGTCAGACGGCGGCGGCCATGATGCAGCTGGATCTGGTGATCGCGGTGGATACCTCCGCCGCGCACCTGGCGGGCGCGCTGGGCCGTCCGGTGTGGACGTTGGTGCAGAAGGTGCCCGACTGGCGCTGGCTGCGGGAAGGAAGCGAAAGCTATTGGTATCCGACCATGCGCCTGTTCCGCCAGCACAAGCTGGGCAGTTGGGTCGAGGCCGTGGAGGACGTGCGGGCCGCCCTGACGCGCTTCGCCGAAAGCTGAAACCGATCAACGGGATCTGCGGAACTGATTGAGCCGGGTGACGCGCAGCGCCGCCACGCCGTGCTGGTCGAGCAGGGTCTGCCAGCTGACGAATTCCTCGATCGACAGGGAATACCGGCGGCACGCTTCTTCCAGGGAAATCAACCCCGAACGCACGGCGTTGACCACCATGGCCTTGCGGTTGGTGACCCAGCGCTTGGTGTCGGGCGGCGGCAGGTCGTCCAGCGTCAAGTTGTCGTTGCTCCCGCCAAGCGGCGGGATCGGGGCGAAGGGGGTGTGTCGCTTCATGGCTTCTTCAGCTGTCCGTCGAACTTTCCCTTTGTATAGCCGAGCGGTCTTAAGGAATGCCTAATCGGGCGGTCGGCCATATGGACCCGGTCACGAAAAAAGGCCCCACAGGGCCCGGTTCCGGAAAGTCTTTTTGGCGGTTCACGAGAGGGACGCGGGGCTTTCTGCCCCCGTCTCCCGTCAGCGTGAATTACTTCGTGCGCATGAGTTCTTCAAGCATCTGGTCGGCGGTGGTGATGATCTTGGTGGACGCGGAGTAGGCCCGCTGCACCACGATCATGGAGGTGAATTCCGCGCCGATGTCGACCGTGGACGCTTCCAGCGCGCCCTGCACCACCTGGCCGGCGGGACCGGTGTCGGCGACGCGCAGCGTGTAGTCGCCCGACCGCTGGGTTGCCGACCACACGTTGCCGGACTTGCTTTCCAGCTGGTTGGGGTTGACGAAGGTGGCGACGGGGATCTTGAAGATCTTGCGCGTTTCACCGTTGTCGAACAGCGCCGTCACGAGGCCGTCCGCGCCGATGGTGACGCCGGCGAAGGTGCCGAACTTGGAGCCGTTCTGCGTGATGAAGGTCGGAGTGAATTCGGCGCCGAACTGGGTCAGGCCGTTGGCCTGGCCGGTGTCGCCGAAGTCCAGCGTGACGCGCAGGCCGGACGTCGCGGTGCCGGCCGGCTTTTCCTTCATGTCGCTGGCGCCGTTGGTGTAGCCGAGGATTTCGACGGCGGCGGCGCTGAAATTGGAGGGAATGCCGTCCGAGTCGAACGCGACCGCGCCGGTGGAGTTGTAGGTGGTGGTCGAAACCGTGACGGTTTCGGTCGCCGCACCGCTGCCGTCGGTGGTCGTCGACGTGGTGGTGAAACCCATGCCGGCATAGTTCGAGGTGATGGTCATGTAGGTGCCGCCGACGTTCGCAGCCGTCACGTAGTTCTGCAGCGGCGAATTGTTGATCGCGCTCACCATGTTCGCGGTGACGGTCGCCACCGTGTCGGCCGCTCCGGCGGTGTAGGTGATGGTGTGGCCGTGCATGGACAGGGTGAAGACGTCGTTGTTGCCGACGTTGGCGAATGTCACCTTGTCGACCTGCGCCGTTTCGCCGTAAACGTCGGTGCCGTACACGGTGAAGGACTTGTTCTGCAACGAGCCCTGCTTGGTGATCGGCGTGCCGCTGTTGGTCAGGCCGGTCACGTCGACCGAGATGTCGCCGCGCGAGTTGGGGCCGCCGGTCAACAACAGCGTGGTGGAACTGGCCTTGGAGGTGCCGACCTTGTGGAATTCGTTGCCCGTGAGACCGAAGGCGTTGGTCGCGGCGACGGTGGAGAATTCCGTGTCGATGGTGCGGATCTTGTTGACCAGGGACGTGACATCCTCGGCCAGAGTGGAGTTGCCGGACGTGTCGATGGTGACGTTGCCGGTGGCCGCCGTGGTGGTGGCGACGGAGATGGTGCCCAGCGTGGTGCCGTCGCCGTTGCCGGCGAAGCCGTCGACGGAGACGTTGAAGGCCTGGCCGGCGAAGTCGCCCGTGACGGTGAAGGTCGTCGCCGTCGCCGCCGCCGCCGTGACCTTGGTGGACAGGGTGGAATGGGCGTTGATGGCGTTGAGCAAACCGTCGCGCACTTCGGTTTCCGTCGGCGTCGCGTCGCAGGTGTAGGACACGCTGTAACCGCCGATCATCACGGTGTAGGTGTGGCCTTCCTGCAGGGCGGCGGTGGCGGGCACCGTGACGGTGCTGACCTGCGCCGCAGAGGCGATGGTCGTGCCGTTGCCGGATTTGTCGAATTCATACGTGATGCCGTTGATCTTCACGTAGGTTCCGTCGTCCGGACGGGACCCGGTGAATTCCAGCTGACCAGACGACATGTAGACGTCGGTGCCGGCGTCGGCGCTGGCGCTGTTGTAGATGGTCGCCACCGTGGTGCCCGCGGGCGGTTCGATGCGGACGTCCCACTGGTTGCCGACATTGGTGCGCAGATATTCGAAGCTCATGTTGTTGGCGTTGCCGAGCGAGTCGAAGAACTGCACGTCGGTCTTCTGGTAGCCGTCCTGGGTGGTGATGTCGGACAGCGTGCCGTCGAAGCTCGTTGCGTTGGCCGGCAGGTTGGCGCCAATGGCGACGGTCGACGTCGCCTGGGCGGTGCCGCCCACGCGGTTGAGGTTGATGCTTTCCATGTAGTCGCTGGAAATGATGTTCTGGTTGACCACGCCGGTCTTGTCCGCAGGCAGCACCACGTCGCCGTTGCCGTCGGTGGGCCAACCTTGCAGGTAATAGCCCTGGGCGTTCTTGAGATAGCCCTGGTCGTCCTGGATGAACGAGCCCGCGCGGGTGTAGTAGTACGGATCCGACACCCCCGGGGTGTTGGCTTCGTTCACCACGAAGAAGCCTGCGCCGGACAGGGAGATGTCCGTCTGCGAGGTGGAGGACTGCAACAGACCCTGAACGTCCGTCTGCTGGCGCGGCTTGGATTGCACGCCGCCGGCGGAATAGAACGTGGACGAGGTCTGTTTCGTCACCAACGTCTGGAAGTTGGTGGTGGTGCCCTTGTACCCGACCGTGCTCACGTTCGTGATGTTGTCGGAGATGGCGCCCATGGCGCTCGATTGAGCCGTGAGCCCGGAGACACCCGAAAATAATGCACCATACAAGCTCATTGTCTTTCTCCTTCATGTGCCCGGCTTTTCGCCGGACTTAACCCGTTTTATCTCAATGTTCGTTACTGGACCGAAGGCGCTTCCTGGACCGCCAGGATGTCGTCCATATCCACTTCGATGTCGCCCATGTTGAGGGTGACGTTCCCGCCTTCCGCGCCCGCGCCGGTGACCCGGCCGAATACGGTGTGCTTGACGTCCATCAGATCGCCGAAATTGTCCTGGGCCGACACGATCACCTGATAGGCGCCGTCCGGAGCCTGTTGGCCGTTGTTCATGACGCCGTCCCAGACGAAGGTGTGCTGGCCCGCTTCGGTTTCGGCGCTGCCGTTCCACACCGTCAGGCCGCTGGCGTTGCGGATGGTGATGGTGCCTTCGCGCGCCGAGGCGTCCAGGGTGTAGGTGAACTTCCCGGTTCCGTTCTCGACGGCGAAGTCCTGACCCAGGGATTCGATCACGGTGCCGAGGTAGTTGACCATGGAACCCACTTGGCTGGTCTGCTGTAGGTTCAGCATCTTTTCCAGGTGCGCGTTCTGCTGAATCTGCTGTTCGACGCTGGCGAATTGCACCAACTGCGAGGTGAATTCGTTGGCGTCCAACGGTTCCAGCGGGTCCTGGTTTTGCAGCTGCGCCACCAGGAGGTTGAGGAACTGGTTGAGATCGTCCTGCAATTTCTGCTGCGACTGTCCCGCCTTGGTCGAAGTGTCGATCGAAGCGACGTCGCTCAGTCCACCGAAGAGTGCCATGGTCCTGGTCCTTTACGCCCTGATGTCCACACGGTCATCGGAGATGATGTCCCGGTGCTGGCTGTTGGCTTGCAGAAGTTCGTCCAGTGTGGGCTCCTTGGTGAGCCCGCCGGCGAGACGGCCGCCGTTGCCTTGATCGTCCTGGCCATTGCCGTCACCGGCGCCGTTGCCGCGCAGGTTGAAGCTGAGGTCCCCGGAGTTCAGTTGCAGACCGGCTTCGCGCATGGCGCGTTCCAGTTCGCGGGAGTCCTGCTTCAGCAGATCCAGCGTATCCTTGTTGTCGGCCGTGACCACCGCGGTGACGCGGCCGTCGGACGCCATTTCCAACTGCACTTCGACGCGGCCCAGGTGGGCGGGGCGAAGCTGGATGCGGATCTTGTCCATGCCGTCCTGGATGGCCTTGGTGATCTGCACGTTGACCTGTTCCGTCACTTGGGCGCGGGTCTGGGCGTGCGGATCGGCGGCGGGTTTGTGGGCGTTGGCGGCGTGCTGAGCCGTGTTGGTTTGCGTGGCGTTCTGCCCGGGCTGGGTCGTGGCCACGCCTTCGGCGCCGCCGACCTTGACCACTTGCGCCGCAGTCTGGGCGGCCTGTCCGCCGTCGGCGGTCTGGGCGGCCTTGGCCGCGCCGTTGGCCGCGCCCTTGGCGGCTTCGTTCTGCGCCATCTGCAACTGCTGCTGCGCCTGGCCCTGCGCGTCCTGGCCGTTCTGGCCCTGCGGGTTGCCCGAACCATGGGTATTCACGACCTGCGCGGTCTGCGCCGACGGTTTCGCGGCGGTGGCGTTGGCTGCGTTGGTCTGGGCCGCCAGGTCCCCGTCCTCGGCCACGGCGACCTGCACGGCGGCGGCGTTGGTGGGTTGGGACGTGAGCTGTTCGGCCTGCTTGGTCACGTTGACGGTGACCTCGACCTTCTGGTTCTGGCCCACGGCCTTGGCGAGGTCGGCGGCCTGTTGCTGTTTGAGGTTGGCCGACGGGTCCTGGCCATGGGCGACTTCGACCTGGGGCTTGGCCTGGGTCTGCGCCTGCTGTTGACCGGAGCTATCGGCTTTCTGTTGCTTCGCGCCCTGGTTGGCCAGGTTGAGGTCAAGCCCATCGTCGCCTTCCGTGGCGACCGGCTTGACGATCTGTTCGCCGGCAACGGCGGCCTGGGCCTTCTCCAGGCCTTGGCCGGCGTTTTGCTTGCCGGCGTCGCTGGCGTTGGCGTTGGCCTGAACCGTGTCGACGACGGCGGCCAGGACCTGCTGGGCCTGGGCCGCGGCGTTGCTTTCGACGCTCACGGTTTCGCCGGTGGCGGTTTGCTGGCCGTCACCCGCGGACTTGGCGGCATTGTCGGTCGGTTGCGTCTTGTCCTGTTGCGAGGCGTTGGCGTCGCCCGACGAGGCTTGCGGCGCGTCGGTGTCGCGGGCGTCGTTGCGGGCGTTGACGTCGCGGGCGGCGTGATCGTCCTGCCCGGCGTTCTGACGCGGCGCGTCGTCCTTGGCCACGGCGGCGCGGGGGGCCTCGACCTCGGCGGTTTCCGGGGTTTCGGCGCGATCGCGCGGCTGATGGTCGTCGCGTGGCGCGGCGTCCATGCGTTTCGGTTCGACGTCTTTTTTAACCTGGTTTTGGGTATCCGCGCGCACGTTGGTGAGATGCTGGCTCAGGCCGTTTTGGCCACGGTCCACAAATCCGGGACCCGACATCATCATGCGTTCGGCGACGGCGGCGGAAAAATTGCTCATCGCCTGATCGGTTCCGCCCTTCTGCGCCTTCAATGCGGCGGCGGCGGCCGAGTCTGCGATGTTTTTTCCCTTAACAGCTGAAACGTCCATTGGACTAAGCCCCTGTTCTGGTTGGTCTCGCCCAATGTTTTGCAAGGGATGTGCCAGAAGCCGCGTGGCGTCTAATGCTCTGAAAAATAACGAAATATATTGGCGTGTCTCGGCAATGGTGGCGCAATGCCTTCCCAGCAGGTTGATTTTTTCCGAACCCACGGGGAAGAAGTTGCCTAGTGCGTACGCGGGTGGAAACACTTGACGCTATGCGCTTAGGGATGATGATGTGGCGACGACGACCGGATTGTTCACATGGCGAGAGGGCGCATGGAAAGAGACGAAACATCGCAGTTCGAATCCGCTCTGTCGGAGCTTCTGGATTTGTTTGCGACCAATCCCTCCGGCACCCTTTTGAACGAAACCCACGCTTTTCTTCAAAGGTATCCCGGCAACAGCGAGGGGTACTTTCTTTTGGGGCTGGTCAGCTACCACGCCGGACGCCTCGGCGATGCCGAAGAGATGTTCCGCAAGGCCCATGACATCGACCCGGAGATCGTGGAATATTCGACGGCGCTGTCATGCCTTCACAGCCAAGCCGGCCGGCTGAACGACGCCCTGTATTTCGCCAAGCTTGGCGCCGTGGGGGCGTCCCGGGAAGATCTCCGCGATCAGTTGCCGCTGGCGTTGCGCAATTTCATCGACGCGGTCCAGAAAGCCGGGTTCCACCACCATTATGTGAACGCCTCCATCGTCTTTCATCATCGCCAGTACGCCAGAGCGTTGGGCGAGTGCGAGTTGGAGCTGAAGATCCACCCCGATTACCTACCCGCCAAGGTCCTGATGGGGCGCATTCTTCTGAAGTTGGGGGATTACGGGCGTGCGCTGACGTATCTTCTGTCCGCCCGGGATCAGGACGGCGGGACCGGCGAGGATGTTTCCCTGTTGTTGGCGGAAGCGGCGTGGCGTTTGGGGTATTTCGAACAAGCGGACCAATTCTTGACGCTAGCCTTGGAGCGGGACAAGCCCTCGTTGGACGGGCATGCGCGCGCAGTGCTGATGCGTGCGGCGATGGAGGGAGACGCGGCGCGAACCAACGAGGGCGTGAGGGCATTCGAGGATCGATTTCTGGGCGGCTTCGAACCGTATTTTCCGGTTTCGCCGTCGCGGGACCGCAAGATCCGTGTCGGCTTCCTCTCCGACAAATGCTATTCCAACCTGGACGGCCGCGCGCTGCTCGCGCTGGTGTCGAGAATGGACCAGAAGATTTTCGAATCTTACGTCTACATGCAGAACGCCAACAAGGATTCGACGACACAGAAACTGATCAACGCGGCGCAGTGGTGCCAACCGGTTTACGACGTCGATGACAAAACCCTGTCGAAGATCATGAACCGCGACGGCATCGACGTCTTGTTCGACATGTGCGGCTTCGATGAAGGCGGACGGCTGGCCTTGGTGGCCCACCGTCCCGCGAGCCTGAATTTCAGTTGGCCGGCACCACCGCTGGGCGGTCTTCAACCGGCCATCGATTGGGTCGTCACGGATGGCGCCACCCATGCGGAGCAGGCGCGCGTCGTGCCCGCGGGGCGCGGGCTTTTCCGTCTCAAGGCGCCGCTTTTCGCCATCCAACCCATCGGCGGATTCGGCGATCCCGCGCCGGCGCCCAGCCTGGAAAAAGGCCATTTGACCTTGGGGATGCGCTTGGATTTGCGGGATCTCACGCCCGCTTATCTCGAAACGCTGCGAGAACTCATGGACAAGCTCCCCGGCGCCCGATTGCGGTTGCACATCGGCCAGTACGTGTCGGACGTTCTGTTGGCCCGGTTGAACGAGGTGTTCGAACCGTTGGGGGTGCTGGAGCGGATCGATCTGCATTCCCCCGATGAAAAGGAGCGCATGGGGGGCTTTCTGGACCAGGTGGATCTGTACTTGGCCTCCAGAATGGAGGCCCCCGATACGGTTCTCGAAGCCCTGTGGATGGGCGCACCGTGCCTTTTGTTCGACGATGGCCGGTCTTCCATCGTGAGCAAAAGCCGGGTGGTGTTGGAGAGCGCCGGTCTGGGCCGGTGGATCTGCCGGAGCGGGGGGGACCTCGTCAATCAGGCTCTGGAAGAGGTGAAGGAGCCCGCCCGACTCGAAGCCCACCGTAAGAATTTGCGGGCTCTGGTCATGGCGTCTCCCTTGATGAACGTCGATGCGTTCGTAATGGACTTTCAGGTCCAGTTGGCGAACATGTTTTTCCGCACGTTCGAACCCGGCAAGGAGGAATGACGGTGGATACGGACGCGTTGTTTGAAAAGAACCTCGAGTTTTTCAAGGACCTCAACCCCTCCCTGCATGCGCGGTTGCGCGATTACCGGCCTTTGGGGGATCTGCTCTTCGACGAAGACGGCGATCCCGACATGCGGTTCGAAGGCATGGCCTTCTACGGCGGCGGGGCCAGAAAGCACGCCGAACGGCAGATCAAGGATTATTGGGAAAATCCGCAATTCGTGTCTCTGAAGGCGATGACGGACAAGGATCTCGATTTGGAATCGGGTGCTTTGTACCGCGGCCTGATGGCGTCCGCCGACAAGCATGGCGTGACGTTCGCCAAGTCGAAGACGACCCGCGCGGCATATCACCTGGTCGTGTTGGGCATCGGGCTGGGCATGCACCTGCCGGGCTTGCTGGACGAAGTGAAGCCCCGCAACCTGATCTTGATCGAACCGAATTTCGAATTCGTCTATCAATCCATGCGCGTGCTGGATTGGGGGGAAACGTACCGGGACTTCATCGATGACAAGGGCAAGCTCCACCTGCTGCTCGATGACGACGCGGAAAGACTGATCGAAGACATGCGCACGGTCTATTCGCTCCACGGTCAGGCGCTGTTCGACGGCCTCACGGTTTACGAACACTATGCGAACCCGATTTACAGCGCGGTGATGAAGTTTTTGGCCACGGAAGGTGACATGATGTTCACCGGCATGGGCTTTTTCGAAGACGAACTGAACATGATGGCCAACACCTACGCCATCCTTGAGTCCGGGACCGAGAAACTCTTCTACGCCGATTTGGAGCAAAAGGCGATCCCGGCCTTCGTGATCGGATCGGGGCCGTCCTTGGACGAATCCCTGCCCGTGATCAGGGCCAATCAGGACAAGGCCGTGATCATTTCCTGCGGAACGGGCCTGATGCCGGTGCTGCGCGCGGGGATCGTGCCGGACTTTCACATGGAGTTGGAGCGCGGGCAGTATCAGGTCGATATTCCGACGAGACTGGCCGAGGAATTCGACCTGTCGCGGATTTGCCTGATCGGATCGACCACCCTGATTCCCCCCGTCAGGGAGGTCTTTGCGCGGCGCGTCTTCTTCTTCCGCCACCTTTTGAGCCCGTTCCCCCTCTTTTCCGGGGTGAAGCGCAACTGTTTGCGTTATCCGTCACCCACGGTCGGCAATACGGGATTGAGTTTCGCGCAGGACATGGGATTTCGCCGGATTTATTTCTTCGGCATCGACATGGGCTTCGCGGACCCGACCAAGCATCATTCGTCCAATTCGCCCTACATCGGCGACGAAGCGCAATACCGCTACGAAGAAAGCATGTGGGACCGCGAGACCCGGGGCAATTTCGGCGGCAAGGTCAAATCCATGCACGTGTTGCATTGGGCCCGCGATACGATGGAGGCGGCGATCCGCAACTCGTCCGAAGGCTATACCTATTACAATTGCAGCGATGGCGCCTATATCGAAGGCACGGTGCCGTTGTTGCCCGAGTGCCTTGATCTACCGGATTTAACCGCACCCAAAACGGAAATCGTCGACGCCATCGTCAATGCCTATCCCACGTACACCAAGGCCGACTTCGACAGCCATTGGGCGGGCGGCAAGGTGATCGACGACGTTCATCAACTGGGGCGCGACCTCATTCAATGCGTCCGCGACAACCCGGATTTGACGACCAAGAAATACGCCAGCGAAATGATGCGGATTCTGCGTCCCCTCAGTTTCGACGACGCCGCGATCCAGATGGTGCGCGGAACGCTGTTCATGTTTATGATCGTCTCCGAATTTTACCTGGATCGGGTCGAGCAAGAGGAGAAAAAGGCCGGCCTGGTGACGGATTTGTGCGATGTTCTTTGCGATACGATCACCCAGATGTGCGTCGAGACGGAGACCGAATTGCGCCATGTCGAGCAGGACGGACGCCTGCTGAAACGGCAGACGGAATGGTGATCGAAAAAAATATCTGAAAAAATATCTTGCAAATGTCGTCCGCGTGTGGCTAAAATGAACACAGCATGGAGTAATCAGAAAGATTCTTCCTGTGGCAAGGCCAAGAAAAGCCTTGTATTCAATGACTCTAGAAAAGAGGAACCTAGTCATGGCTGACATCTCCCTTTCCGCTGCGGTACGCCAGAGCCTTCTGTCCCTGCAGTCCACCACCGACGTTATCGAACGCACGCAGAACCGTCTGTCGACCGGTTTGAAGGTCGCGTCTGCTACCGACGACCCCGTCGCGTTCTTCCAAGCCAAAACCCTGTCTGACCGCGCCTTCGACTTCACCGAAAAGAAGGACGGCATCGACCAGGGCATCAGCACGGTTACCGCCGCGATTGATGGTCTGGACGCGGTCGAAAGCCTGGTTCGCCAGCTCAAGGGTATTGCCAACTCGATGAAGTCGTCGACCGGCACCCAGTTCACCGACCTGATCACCCAGTACAACGACCTGCGTTCGCAGATCGACCTGATGACGGCGGACTCGACCTATCAGGGCGTGAACCTGATCAACGGCACCGGTCAGACCCTTTCGACGGAATTCTCCGACCTCAGCACCTCCAAGTTGACGGTTTCCTCCGTCGACGTGACCGCCAATGGTCTCGACGTCGGCACCGTTTCCGCCATCAACACGTCTTCCAGCCGGCTGAACTTCAGCTATGGCGATTTCCTCGCCACGACCTGGACGGTGGGTTCGACGACTGGCGTGTCGATCACCTACGTTGGTGATACGGTCACGCTGACCTCCGCCTCCGGCACCAAGACGTTCTCCTACGGCACGGTGTCGGTGACCATGTCCGTGAGCGCGGGTGCGCCTTCTTCGCAGAATATCACCCTGACCAACGGCACCACCTATACCCTGAACTTGGTCTCGGGAACGACCGCCCGCTCCAACGTGTCGGCCTCTGGCACGACCCTGACGGTTGAATTCACGGGCAAGTCCGCCGCCATGGCGCTCTCCGCCACCTCCGGCAAGAGCTTCGTCCAGGCTGCGAACTCCACCAGTATCGACGCGATCATCACGGACCTCAGCACCGCCTTGACCACCCTGCGTTCCAAGGCCTCCAGCCTCGGTTCCAACGTGGCCCTGCTGAACACGCGTCTGGACTTCACGCAGAAGTACGTGAATACCCTGGACTCTGGTTCTTCCAAGCTGACCTTGGCCGACATCAACGAAGAAGGTGCGAACCTTCTGGCCTTGCAGACCCGCCAGCAACTGGGTATCCAGGCGCTGTCCTTCGCGGGTCAGGCAGAACAGTCCGTCTTGGGCCTGTTCCGTTAATCGGCTTGACCGGATTGAGGGCTCTGTCCTCGTCATCCGCATACAAAAAGCCCCCCGCGGTCATACCGCGGGGGGCTTTTCATTGAAGCCCGGGCGTCGGGCCGTGCGCCGTGCCCGGTGCGCCGCGGGGTAGGGCCGGATCGCCAAGGGGATATAAGCCGGGTAGGACATGCAAAACCACGTCAAGGTTTATTCCGTTTTTCATTTGAACATGTGGTTTTCCTCCATCGAGGAAAATCAGCGCCGGGCCGTATTGGAAACGTGCTATTGGCCGCTGATCGACTTGATTCAAAAGGGCTATCCTCTGGCCATCGAGGCAAGCGGCCTGAGCCTTGAAGCGCTGAATTCCCTGGATCCCTCTTGGGTTTCGGCGTTGCGGGGCTTGGTCGCTTCGCGGGCCTGTGAATTTGTCGGCAGCGGGTATGCTCAAATCATCGGACCGTTGGTTCCTCATGAAGTCAACGTTCACAATCTCGCCCTGGGCCATGACGTGTATGAGACCCTGTTGGGGCACCGCCCCAAGCTGGCGCTGATCAACGAGCAGGCCTATTCGCCCAGCCTCGTGGACATCTATCTGGAAGCCGGATACGAGGCCATATTGATGGACTGGGGCAATCCCTACAGCCACCATTCCAAAACGTGGTCGTCCGAGTGGCGGTACTATCCGCAACGCGCCCAGGGCAATGGCGGATCCACGATTGACTTGATTTGGTTGGATACAATCCCTTTCCAGCGGTTTCAGCGTTACGTCCATGACGAACTCGACATCCAGGACATTCTCGACAGCATACACAAAATCAAGGGGGACGAGCCGATTGCGTTTCCTCTGTATGGCAACGATGCGGAAATCTTCAATTACCGTCCCGGTCGGTTCGATGCGGAACCGGAGCTTGGTCTCGGCGACGAATGGGAACGGATCGAGACATTATACGAAGCGCTGATGCGGGACGACGGCTTGCGTCTCTCCCACCCCAGCGACGTCCGGGAACTGATGTCCAGTAGGAACGCGGGAAACGCGCTGACGCTGGAAAGCCCGGACGATCCCATACCGGTCAAAAAACAACCGAAATACAATGCGTTGAGATGGGCCGCGACGGGCCGCGACGACATGCGGCTGAACACCGCGTGCTGGCGCCAGTATCATCGATTGACACAACGACCGAACGCCACAAGCCAGGACTGGCGCCGGCTGTGCCGGTTGTGGAGCAGCGACTACCGGACTCATATCACGGAAAGCCGGTGGTCCGCGGTCATGGAAGAAATTCTCTCACTGGATGTTCGCCCCCCCTCCGTGTTCACGCGCCGACCGCACAAGGACGGGCGGCTCGATTGGCGAAACGACCATGTCGGCCCGTTCCATTGGCGATGGGAAAAACGGTTTCTGACCATCGAGGGGCCGTCGGGACGCTTGTGTCTCAGAGTGCGCAAAGGGCTCGCCATCGAAGGTCTGTGGCGTGCGAACGACGATCAAAGCTATGTCCGCACGATTCCCCACGGCTATTTCGACGACATCAACTGGGGAGCCGATTTCTTTACGGGACATATGATCATCCAGGCCGTCGGCCGACCCCAGATCACGGATTTGGAACCCGTGGCGCCGTCCATATATGTTTCTCCGGATGAAGACTTTCTGGACGTGGAGGCGAAGATCACCACTCTTGGCGGATCGGTTTTCAAACGGGTGCGGTTCTTCGCCACCGCGGCGCGGGTCGAAGTGAGCTATCGGATCGATTGGCTGGACACGTTGCAGGGGTCGGTGCGACTTGCCAATCTTACCCTCAACCCCGCCGGATACGACCGCGCCAGCCTGTATTATGAAACCCACAATGGTGGAAAGCGGATGGATCGGCACAGCTTGTCCGGAGGGGACGTCAACTTTAAACGTCTGCCCTCGTTTCTCGTTTCCGCTCGCGCCGGCACGGGCATGACGGAAGGCGTGTTCGTGATCGGCGACAAGAACCGTAAGGTCGTCCTGGAATGTCCGCGAGACGTCGCCGCCTTGCCGGCGCTGGTGGAATGCCAGTCCATCGGCGCGTCCTTTTTCTGCCGGGTGTCCCTGTCGGCACGGGAAAGCGACGACACCGCAAAGCCGGGACCTCATCTCGCGATTTCCGGACGACATGAATTCATGTATGCGATGACCGCCTTGGACGCGGGCGATCCGGTGGTCCTTCCCGCAATCTCCGGTGAAGTGGGTTCGACATGATCATGCTCGCGGCCAACCTGTTCCGTCTGTCCAGCGAACCGCCCATGGCGGACCGCGTCCCGGCCGCGGTCGGGATCGATCTTTCGATAGGGTGCGCCATGGCCGGAAGAACGGGCTTCTGGTCGGGCAGGGTGCCGTCGCGTTTGGCGATCCTTCGGCCGATGGGGTATAAAATCCGGACCTCCACGCCGTGGCGCTGGGGGGCGGTCACGGGGAACGAAGCCGTGCACGGTTTGAAATTCACGCATGGAGTGACGTCATGAACGAAACGTCGAAAACGGCCGCCACCGCTCCCGCCAAGTTGTTCATGGACGGCACCAAACTCAACCGCCATCTCGAGACGGTGGTGAAATGGCAGAAAGGCGAATGGTTCGCCCCCATTCACATGGAGGTCAGCCTGACCAACGTCTGCAACCAGAAATGCACCTTCTGCTACACGGCCTGGGCACACGGCAAGGTCATGATGGATGAAGAGACAGTCGTTCGGATGATGCGTTCCGCGAAGGACGCCGGCGTGAAGAGCACCCTGATCGCCGGCGAGGGCGAGCCCACGGCCAACCCGGCCTACGTCAGGGCCATCGAAACCTGCGGCGAGGTGGGACTCGATTGCGCCCTCAACACCAACGCGGTGAACCTCACGGATGACGCCCTGTATCGCATCCTGCCCCATCTGCAATGGGTCCGCTTCTCGGTGCAAGGCAGCACCAAGGAAAGATACGCCGCGATCCATAAGGTGCCGGACCATCATTTCGACAAGGCGATGAGAAACATTCGCCGCGCCGCCGAGATCAAAAAGGAACTCGGCCTGGGCGTGACGCTCGGCGTACAGCAGGTGCTCATCGAGGAAAACGGCGCGGATGCACTCAACGTCGCCAAATTGGCGAAAGACCTGGGCGTCGACTACTATGTCATCAAGCCCTGCCATCCCCACGAAAAAACCACGTTCAAGTCGATTTCCCTTCTGGTCGAGAAATATCGCGACACCTTGGAGGCGGCGGCGGCGCTTTCGGACGACAATTTCCGCGCCATCGTCCGTTGGAACTTTTTGGCCGAGGCGGAAGCGCGCCGTTCGTATGACCGCTGCATGGGGCTTCCGTTCATCATTCAGATCTTGTCGGACGGCGTCGTGTCGACCTGCTATCCCATGGCCGACAAGAAGGCGTTCCACTACGGCAACCTGCACGACATGGAACTGATCGACATTTTGAAATCCGACCAGTTCGCCAAGACCTGCAAGTGGGTCGAGGAAAACGTCGACGTGCACCAATGCATGCCGACCTGCCGGCAACATAACGTCAACAAGTACTTGTGGTGGCTGGAAGAAGAAAAGCCCGACCACTTCAACTTCATCTAGTCGCATTTCGCGTCAACATTGACATTTTGATGCAAAATATCATATAGTTATGGCGATAATGAATTCAGGCGTCCACGGCTGGAGAAAGCAAGCCCCCCTGAACGATGCGTTATCATCCCATATCAACCACAAGAATGTGATTGGAAAGGGCAAGAAGTGCAAAAAGACACTTACCTTCTGGATTCCGTCCCGGAAATCCAATTTTATCTGGTTGAAATCACCACCGCCTGCCAGCTCCGCTGCCCCGGTTGCAAGCGCACGACCGAACGCGGCAAGAAAAACTGGAGCAGCAACTTCATGCCGCTTGAGAAGGTCAAGCGCGTCATCGACAACATGCCCCCGAGCAATCACGTCATCTTTTCCGGCTTTGGCGAGGTGACCCTTCACCCCAATCTGCCCGACATTCTGTCGTACGCCAACAAAAGCGGAAAATTCCGCATCATTCAGATCAACACCAATGGTTTGATCAACGACATCGATTATTTCCGCATGTTGATCGATTGCGGCCTCAACTATTTGATGATTTCCGTCGATTCCCTGGATCAGAAAATTCTCGACGCCAGCCGAACCGGAACCAAGGCCAAACACCTTGAGACCGTGCTGCGAGGCATGGCCGATTTCCGCATTCCCGTCATCGCGTCCATCACCGTCAGCAAAACCAACCTCGACGACCTGCCCAACACCTTGCGCCGGCTGAATGAGATCGGGAAATTCACGGTTGGGATCCGCGAAGCCGGCGACTTGGGCCTGCCCGACGTGATGTTGGACGCCGACGACCGGGTGCGTCTGGCCAAGCATCTGGTCAGCGTGATGCCGTTGGACAACTTGCGGGTGGACCCGCCGAAATCCATGATGGTGCAAAGAGAGGTGTGCGTCGATCCCTGGAACCGTCCAGGCATCAACATCAAAGGCGAATTGACGCCATGTTGTTGGACGAACGACGGATCGATCCTGGGGCATTTGGACATCACGTCCATGACCTACGAGGACGCTTGGTTCGAGCAGGGTCACCAGAACTGGCTCAACGGGTTCAGGGAGGCGTATCCCGAAAACCCCTGTTCGGGCTGTCCCCGCAATCCGAACCTGTGGTCGTCGTTCTGGACCGGCAAGGACTTCGTCCTGTACAGGACGTTGAAATAAGGGGGGCGAAGAGATGGCGGACATGACGATAAATTCGAGCGGCGCCGGCCTTGCGAGGTTCGAGGATCCCAACGACCAGGCATTGTTCGACAGCTTCGTTGCGCATCAGGCGGCATATCGGGAAAATCCCGCCGCTTTCATCGGAGGCATCGCCAAACACTTGAAGGAGGCCTTCGCGGCCCCGCGCGACGTGGAAACGGCCTATGCGGTCATGGCCTCCGTTCTGGCGGGATGCGACAACGCGCTGATCCACGGCGGCGGCAGTCACACCATCGGCTTCATCAAGACCCTGGATGATGAAACCACAAGCCGTATCAAGGGCATCATCGACCTGCGCCCGTCCATGGTGCGCGGTTTGGACGCGTTTCCCATATTGACCCCCGAACAGGCGGCGGCCCAGGGCCGTGACCTCATCATCGTCGCCCATCCGGCGCGGGAGAGGGACATGGTGTCGGCCCTGACCGATGCGGGTGCCGATCCTTCGCGCATCGTACAAATCTACAGCCATCCCGACACCCTGGAACGGGGGCGCAAAAAGCTTGACGCCATCCGCGACGAAGTGCTTGCGGCGCCCCCCAGGTTCGTGGTTGTCGACACCATCGGCATGTCCTGGAAGCTCGTCGACGACAAGGCGCTGTCCACCGTTTTTCCCGCAAACGAAACCCTGGTGCTGTACCTGGGGCGGGCGGAACACCATCCGCCGCCGGGGCCGTTCCGGCTGATCGACCTTTCGCAGTCGGCGGCGTTGTTGGCCGATCTCCTCGCCGCACTCAAGCCGGCGGCCGTGTATCTCCGCACGACCGCGCAGCTGGACACGGAATCCTATGCGGCCCTGATCAAGGAAGCGGCCCCGGGGACCCCCCTTATCCACGAATTGTACGATTCCGCCATCACGTTTTCCGACGACTATTTGCAATTCGGATGGGGGATTTCCCCACCGGCGGCGACGCAGGCCAAACAAGCCGCCGCGTATTCCTTCAATGCGTCCGACATCTTGATACACAAGAACGGCAGCGCGTTGTGGGATCCGTTTCTCGAGCACGCCAAGGGCAAAACGTTCAAGTATTACCCCCAGGTCAGCGCGGGGCGCGCCTTGCCGGACGACGCGCCCACATCCACCGATGGTCCGTTGCGGATCATCTATGCGGGTTCCATCCATTCCACCAGTTCTTTCAGCGCGGGCAGTGCATTCGCCTGGGCCAATGTCACGCCCCTGTTCGACCGCATCGTCCGGGACGGGAACGTGGAAGTGACCATGTATAACAGCCTGCATCAAGGCGTGGGCGGCGACGACAAATACGCCGACTTCCTTGATCGCTACGGCGCCGGCCCGATTCGATACAACCGCGGGGTTCCGCTGGACGCCCTGCTTGAGGATTGCGCCCGTCACCATTACGGGTGGACCGCTTTCTACCGCCCGAGCGGCAGTGAGCTGCCCCTGGTGGACAAAGTGGTGCTCCACAACAAGTTCACCAGCTACCTTCTGGCGGGTATTCCGGTGATCGTGACGGACTATTTCCTGCACGTGGCGGGACTGGTCAGGGAATACAATGCGGGCGTGGTGGTCGCGAGTGAAGAGATCGAGACGCTGGGCCAGCGGCTGAATGCCACGGATTACCGGGAACACAAGGCGGGGTGTCTGCGTTTGCGCCAGCACATGTTCGATCACAATGCCCGGGTTCTCGACGCCGTGAGAGGGGCGGGCCTATGGTGATGCCGATGACGTCGAACGGTTTACGCGCCCTGGAAATTCCCGACAGTCTAAATTACGTCGGGGTTTTCCTGTACATGGGCTGCAACCTCAATTGCTCTTACTGCATCAACGATCCCGACCAGGCGAGCCGGCGTGGCGACCTGTTTCCCAACCACGGCTCCTATCTGTCCCCCGAGGAATTCGCCGCCGGTCTGAACCGGATTCCGCCGCGCTCCGACCTGCCCATCACCCTGCAGGGTGGGGAACCAAGCCTTTATCACGGATCGAAAGGGTTGGGGACGTTGCTGGGCCTGTTGCACCACAAGGTCGATTTGTTGGTGAACATGGTGTCGAAGCCCGACAAGCTGGTCGAATCGATCGCCCCGCATAAAGATCGCCTGACGCGGGACGCGCCCTATCCGTCGGTTCGGGTCAGTTATCATCCGGACGAGATGAAGCGCATTTGGGGCGAGGACGCGCCGAACGAATTGGTGCGGCGCTGTCAGCGCCTGGCCGACGCCGGTCTCAGCGTCCGTCCGGAAAAGCGCGACAGCGACGTCGGAATCTACCTCGTCGATTACCCGGGGCATCCCGAAGCCGAGGCCGAGATGGCGCGCGCCGCCAAGGGGAAGGTTCCGTTCGAAAAGAAGGAATTTCTCGGCGTTTACGACGGCCGGCTTTACGGATCGTACCTCTATCCGTTCTCCACGGACCTGTATTCCCGGATCGGTTACGAAGGCAGCATCTCGTGCGAATGCCGCACCACGGAATTGCTGATCGATCCCTTCGGGTTCGTCTGGCGTTGCCATTACTTCCTGTATCAAGCCATGAGCTCGAACCGGATGATCGAGCCGTATCGGCGTTTGCGCGAAATGGATTTCAGGTTTTCCGAACACCGCGCCGCCTTATGCGGCGCGTTGGAACAGGCGCCTTCCGGCCACATTCTGGATCCGGATTTCACCGTCGATCAGGTTTTTGCGTTCCAGCCGTGCGACAGTTATGGTCATTGCATCGGCTGCGACACCAAGATCAAGAACAATCGCCATCAGAGCCTTTACGATCTCAACATTCCACACACATCGGTGATCATTCGCAATCTCCAGTTGCCCGATTTCCTCATGCGGCGGGCCGAGGCCGGTCACCCGGACGGGGAGGGAAAAATCCATGACTGAACTGTTCCTCACCCCGCTGAGAAAAAACGGCGTGGTCGTATCCGATCTGTCCAATGCCATCGGCTCGGTCGTCTCGCGCGTGCGCGTGCTGATCATCAAGGCCGGCTACAGCGAAACCTTCGACCCGGACACCAGCGGCATCGTCAGTCTGGGCGACATCGTGCGCTCGACCATCATCCTGAGCCTGTTGCCCCCGGTTCGTTATCACGTTTCCTGGGTGGTCGATGAATCCGGCGCCGCCCTGCTCGATCAGGTTTCTGAAATCGACCAGCTCATCCGGGTGACCTCGGCCACCTTGGATCAGATCACCCGGGGGACGTACGACATTGTCATCAACCTGGAAAAGTCGCCGAAGATCTGCCGGTTGGCCGAGAAGATCCAGGCCCGGGTTCACATCGGATTTCGCTATTGCGACATCAACGACCGCATCGACACGTTCCATGACGCGGACCATGTCCTGTCCATGACGACGGACCGGGAATTCAAGCGCCAGCAGAAAAAGTCTTGGTCGGAATTGTTGTTCGAAATGTTGGGGGCCGTCTATACCGATGCGCCCTATTTGATGACGCCGCCCAGCGGCGAAGCCGATCTCTACGACTTCGGGCTGAACTGGCAGGTCGGAAAGAAGTTCCCCCTGAAAGGATGGCCCAAGGAGTTGTGGGACCAGCTGGATGTGTCGCTATCGAAAGATCATCGCGTATGCTGGCAGCAATCGACCAACGACCTGCACGGCTACATCAACTGGATCAATGCCTGCCGGGTGCTGATCACCAACGATTCCCTTGGTTTGCATCTTGCGCTGGGATTGGGGAAGAAGGTCGTGTCCATGTTCGGTCCCACCAGCATGGTGGAAATCCACGACCACCCCAACATCATCAAGCTTCAGCCCGATGTGGACTGGTCATGCATTCCCTGTCTTGAAAGCCGCTGCTCTCGGGACGACATATGTATGGCGCACATTTCTCTCGAGCGGGTGCGCGACGCCGCTCTCGCCCTGTTGAACGGTTCTGCATAGGAAAAATGGTCATGGACCAAAACCGACTTCTCATGGATGGAACGAAAATCCAATACCATCTGGAAGCTCTGGCGAAATGGAAACGCGGCGAAACCGTCTATCCGATCTTGGTTGAAATCAGTCCGACCAACGGCTGCAACCACGGCTGCACCTTCTGCGCCTACGATTACATCAACCGGGACAACACGTTCCTGGATGCCGACCGCCTGATGGCCGTTCTGGATGAGCTGCGCGAACTGGGGACGAAGTCCCTTTTCTATTCCGGGGAGGGCGAACCGCTCCTGCACAAGCAGCTGACGGAAATCATTGGCCATGCCGCCGGGCTCGGGTTCAGCCAGGGGTTGAACACCAACGGAACGGCGCTGCTCGGCGAGACCATGACGTCCATCGTGCCCCACATGTCCTTTATCCGCTGTTCCATCAACGGCGCCACGGCAGAAGAGTACGCAGAGACGCATAGAACCAAACCAAAGCAATTCGACGACGTTCTCCGAAATCTTGAGGCCGCGGTAGCCTTCCGTGAACGGGAAGGGCTGGAGACCACCATCGGCGTTCAGATGGTATATCTGGGGCAAAAGGTCGAGGACATCGTCGCCATGGGGCGGCGCATCAAATCCCTGGGGCTGAATTACTTTTCGGTCAAGCAGTTCAACGAACACCCCCGCAATCCCTTCAAAACGGATTTCGACAGACTCACCGACGACAATATCGGCCCGATCACGGCCCTTTCGGATGACGGGTTTCTGGCGACCGTGCGCACCGGCCTCCAAAGCGGACTGGAGAAAAGAACGTACAAACGATGTCTGGCGTTGCCGTTCTTTGCCGAAATCGTCGCCAACGGCGAGGTCTATGCCTGCGGCCCGCATCTGGGCGAGCCTGACTACTGCTATGGCAGCATCCACGACATGACCTTTACGCAAATGTGGGATCCGGCCAACCGCGCCAAGGTCACCAATTACATCGACGGCGTCGACGACCTGGATTGCGAATGCATGCCCAATTGCCGGCTGGACGCCTTGAACCGGTTCCTGTGGGAACTCGAAAATCCCCCGGCACACGTGAATTTCATCTGAGCGGCCGCCCATGCAGATCACTTGCCCCACATGCGGTCCCGCCGCGCCCCGTAACGATTTCGGACGGAGGTCCGGTTTCGCCTTGGCGCGCTGCGGCGACTGCGGTCTGGTCTTTCTCGACCACGTCGACGAAACGGTCAACGACGCGTTCTTCCAGGACACCGCCAAGGACAACGCCGTTCCGGCCCAGGAAAACGCCATCGAATATTGGAGCTTTCCAAACCTATACGAAAAGCACAGGCACGTTTTCGACGGCTTCTTCGATGAACGCCTGCGCCGCCTGCGCGCCCTGAAGCCGGAGATCCGGAACCTGTTGGACGTGGGGTGCGGTTACGGGCTTTTCCTAAACCACGTGAGTGGCGTGATCCCGGACGTGCAGGGGATTGAATTGGATCCGAACGTGGCCGACTACGCCCGCAAGGCGTATGGCCTGGAGATCGGCACCGCGCCGATCGAACGGTTTACGACCGACCGGCATTTCGATGTCATCACCATGTGCGACGTCCTCGAACACCTGGCCGATCCCCTGCCGGTTCTGGAGAAATGCCGATCCCTGTTGACCGATGACGGCGTGCTGATGATCCAGGTCCCGAACATGCTGGGATTCAAGGTTCCCTACGGCCATAGCTGGGGCTTGCCTCACCACATCTGGCAGTTTTCGACGCCGAGCCTAAAGCGCATGTTGGAGAAAACGGGATTCCGCGTGGTCGCGCGGCATACCGGCGTGATGGGAGTCGTCGGCGTCTACGAACACGGTGGCCCCACCCTGGGCGATCGCCTGGCATGGTGGGCGGGCCGCCACTTGGGCATTGGCAACCGTCTGATGATGTTCGCTTGTCCTAGATGAAATCGACGTGCCGCGGCGGGTTCTTCAGGGACCAGAGCAGTTTGTTGATGTTGTGATGGCGACAGTGCTTCATGCACGAATGAACATCGAGGCTGGTTTCAATCCGTTCGATCACGTCGTTTTTCAGTTTACCCGTCCAGATTTCTGCAAACGAGTTTTCGTACAGACTGCCGTAACTGAAATCGGGTTCCCCATAAAATCCGCAACAGGTATAAATGCGCCCGTCCGCCAAAACGTAGGCAAGAAAAGGCAGGCCGAGACAGCGGTCATACGAACGGCTTCCGTCATCGTCGAAATTGTTGCGCCGGATGATCACCTGGAAATCGTCGGTGGCGAGGGATTCGGCTTTCCGGAACTGCTCCTCGCACTCCAAATGAATCTGGGGGCGGATGGAGAAGTCATTCATATTCTGCTCGGCGAACCGTTTCACCGTGAAATAGCTGGCGCCGGCATCCTTCGCTTTTTGCGCCAGCGCCACGATTTCGTGTTTGTTCTCTTCCAAGAGGATCTGCTGGATGCCGATGGTGCAGGCCAGACCGTGGCGTCTCTTGAACGCGGAGGCGTCGGCGATGTTTTGGAATACGGTGTCGAAGTCCCTCGGCTTGGTCTTGTGGATGGCGCTGTAGGTTTCCGCCGTGCCGGCGGCGACGCTGACGCGCATCCATTCCAGGTGCGGCAGAACACGAGTCATGGTTTCGCGTTTTAAATGCACGCCGTTTGTATTCAACGCCATGCTCATCCCGGCTTGCGCACCGGCTTCGATGGCGTCGGGCAGCCGCCGGTTCAGCAAAGGTTCGCCATCGCCCGCGAACAGAATGCTTTTCACCCCACATGCGGCGGCGTCGCGCAGCAGCTTGATCATCACGTCGCCGTCGAGAAAGCCTTTTCGCTCCGGCTTGTAGTCGACGATGCAGAACGTGCAGCGGTGGTTGCAGGCACCGGCGGGGGAGATGTCCAGATGAATCGGAAAAATGGCTTCGCCCCGCGCCCAGGCCGCGAGGCGCTCGGTATGGTGCATGAGCTTGGTGCCGTCGATAAACAGCGGGGAGGCCTGGGAGACTGGTTTGTTCATGGGTCCGCTCGACATGGTTCACCCGGTCCGTTTGGGGAACCGAACGGTGAATGTTCCGACCGCGATTTTCCCGTCTACCGTCATGCCACATCCTGGGTGGCGTGCACGAACCCGCGGGTCAATTCACGGTACTCGTTGAAGTACATGCGCTGTCCACCCTGGCCCGACACCAGCCTGTCGGCGATCATTTCGGGAAACTCGTATCCCGCATGATAGGTTTTCCGGCAGGTCACGATGACGGCGTCGTAGGTGTTCTGGCGCAACCGGTCGTACTGTTCCGTGGTCAGGCTGTTGACGTGAAAGAATTTGTCTTCGACCGTGAACACCTCGCCGTTGGTCGTGGCCGGCGTGAATGGGTTGTTCTTGCGGTCGGGCACGAGGATATCCAGTTGGGTGTCCGGATAAACGGCCCGGAAGTCGTTGATCGCATCCTGGAACTGGTCGTTTCTCACGCTCCGCAGCAGCAGAATGCGCTTGGGCGTCACCCCAAGCCTTTCCATCTGCGTTCCAATATCGTCGCGTTCCAGGACATTGCGCACCTTTTGCGATTCCGCCAGTGCCCGCTTCATCAACTCGTAGTCCACGCCTTTGATTTTCTCGCTGTCGGGATAGCGGCTGTATTCTTCCCAGGGACGGTCGATCAAAAGGCCCTTGCGTTCGCAGTAGGTGTACAGACCGGTCCCCGGCGTCGGGGTGAAGAACGAGCACAGATACACATACGGACGGATCTGCTGCATCATCGACACGGTCTGCCAGGCTTCTTCCTCGGTTTCGGTGGGGATGCCGAACATGTAGTTGGCGATGATGTTGATGCCGTAGCGGTGACAGATTTCGGCGGCGGTCAGGTTCTGCTCGCGCGTGGTGTGCTTGCCCAAGAACTTCAAAACCCGGTCGCTGCCGCTTTCGAATCCGATGGACAACGCGATGCAGCCGCTCTTGCTCATGCGCTCGATCATGTCCTCGTTTTGGCAGATGATGTCGGACCGCGCTTGGCAGGACCATTTCAGATCGATCCCGTTGGCGTCCAGCTGATCGCAGAAAGCGAAGATCCAGTCCCGCTCCTGGGTTAGGCAGTCGTCTTGGAACATGGTGCTTTTCAGGCCGAAGCGGTCAACGAGGATCTTGATTTCCTCGATCACGTTTTCCGGTGAGCGGTTGCGCACGCCGCCGAACATCAGCCGTTCGGCGGGCTGGCAGAAGGTGCAGTGGTACAGGCATCCGCGTCCCGCGACCAGCGTCATGAAGGGTTTCGGCAAAAGATTGATGACGGGTTGCTCCTCGAAGGCGAACAGGTCGCGGTCGAAGAAAGGCAGGTCGTCAAGATTCGCCGCCGGCTCGCCCCGGATCACGCCCTTGGGCGGCGGGGTGTCGCCGTCCAGGTCGCGCACCAGCTTGAGAATGGAGATTTCGCCTTCCGCCGTGATGATGTAGTCGAACAGCTCTTCCTTCACGACTTCGTCGGTCATCAGCGTCACGTGCGGCCCGCCGCCGACGATGGGGCTGTCGGGCGTCAGGGCGCGCAAACGCTCGATGCACTGCTTGACCACGCCGTAGTTGACGGTCAAGACGCTCAGTCCGAACAGGACGGTTTCGCCGCCGACAAGGGCGGCGCGAACCCGTTCGTCGAAATCTTCCCAGCCGGACAGGCGGCGCAGGTCGATCAGACCCACCTCGACGCCGTTCTTCTTGAGGTTGGCGCTCATCAGGGCCATGCCCGGATGAGGCCAGGTTTCCGTCGTTACGCCCGCTGACTCCTGGTTCTTGAAGCCGACGCCGCACGAAATACCCGGATAGATGAAAACGACTTTGACCATGGTTCCATTCCTTCCTCGTTCTGAGGGCGATCTGGTTTCATATGGGAACGCTCAGGTTCCGGCTTCGCTGGCGGCCTGCAACGCCGTCAACACGGTGTCCGAGACGGCCGGGCCGTTGGCGAACGCCAAGTTGGCCGCGACGTGTTCCGCCGTTCGCATGCCCGGTATGACGCACGAAACGCCGTCCAGCGCCAAGGAGAACGACAGGGCGGCGTCGCCAACCTTGACGCCGTTCCTCGCGCAAATGTCCTCGACACGCGCGCGCCGGTCGAGATCCGCCTTGTGACGAGGAGAATCCGCCGACCAGTCCCGCCGCACGTCGTCGTCCCCATAACGCCGCGTGGCGTCGAAGGCGTTGGACAAAATCCCCCGCCCAAATGGCGAAGCGACCAGAACCCCGAGGTTCCGTTCGCGGACTTGGGCATGGATCGTGTCCGCAAAACGGTTAAAGAAGAGATTGTAGTACACTTCCACGACTTCAATCGTGGGGTCGTCCAGATACGGAGCGGCGTTGTCGAAGCTTGCCGCGACGGACAGGCCCGTGTGCCGGGCCAGACCTTCCCGTTTCATGACGGAGAGCGCCTCGCTCGCGCCCTGCCAGGCCTCGGCCGAGGTCGGCACGACATGAACCAGAAAGATGTCCACGGCTTCGCGCTTGAGGCGTTTCAGGCTGCGCTTGAGGGCGGCGATCAGGTGCTCGCGCGACACGTCCACGCACGTTCCGTCGCGCCCATCCGGTATGTATCCCGCCTTGGTGACGATCTGGGCCTCGGGCGTGGTGGCCAGGGCCGCACCCAGATAATGTTCCGCGCGACCTAGGCCATAGAAATCCGCCGTATCGAACAGCGTGACGCCGCCGTCCAGGGCCTGCTTGATGGTGGCGAGGGCTTGGTCCTCGGAAACCTCGCCATAACCAAAGGGGCGTCCCGCGATGTTCAGCGCGCCGGCCAGCGGCCAGGTGCCCATGCCCACTTCCGAAACGGTCAATCCGGTTTTTCCCAGGGCGCGATGGCGCATAAGCGAAACTCCTGCCCCGGTTCAAATGAAGTTGACGTGATCGGGCGGGTTGCGAAGCGACCACAGAAAGCGGTTGATCGAATTGTGCCGACAGATGGGTTCGCAGGTCGTGAAGTCCTGATGGTGCTCCACACGCTTTTGAATGGCGGCCTTGATCTCGCTGTTCCAGATTGCCGGAAAGTCCTGATCGCGCAGGTTGCCGTAGCAGTAATCCTTGTTGCCCCAGAAGCCGTTGCAGGTATAGACGCCACCGTCTTCGCCGACCATGGCGATGAACGGCAAGCCCAGGCATTGTCCGTAATCGCGTTTGTGCACTTGTTCGAACTGATCCATGCGAATTTCGACATGAAAACCGTCGGTGCTGAGTTCGCGCAGGGCGTCGAGGACGTCGCGGCACTGTTCAAACAGGCGCACGTCGGCGCGAAAGTCGTTGCGCACGTTCTGGCTGGGCGGCTTGACCACCATGTAATCGAAGCCGCTGTCCTTGAGGATTTTCGCCAGATTGACGGCGACGCCGGCGTTGTCCCGCATCAGGCAGAACACCGCGCCCAAGGTGACCTTGAGAGTCCTTTGCGCCTTGATCCGCCCCGCCATGGCGAGATTGGCGGTCAACGCGTCCCAGTCGCTTTCCTTGGTGCGATGAAGTTTGGCGTAGGTTTCCCGGGAGCCGCCGAGAATGCTGAACCGCATCCAGGTCAACGCGGGCAGGGCGACGTGCAGACTTTGTTCGTCGAGCAGGACGCCGTTGGTCGATACCGCCATGTCGGTTCCGTTCTCGGACGCTATGGCGATGGCTTCCGGGGTCGCCTCGTTGAGAAACGGTTCACCCGTGCCGGCGACGAATGCGCTCTTGACGCCGCATCGCCCAATGTCCCGGGCGAGTTTGCGGAACAGGTCGCCGTCAAGCTTGGGACCCTTGTGGCCAAGGTAATCGACGTAGCAGTGAACGCAACGGTGGTTGCACCGGCCGATGGGGCTGATGTCCAGGTGAATGGGAAAGAACGGCTCCCCGCTTTGCCACTTCACCAATTCATCGAGGTGGTGGTGCAGCTTGTGACCCGACAGCTGGAGCGACATCACACGTCCTCTTTCGCGATTTTGAAAGTCACGTTGTTGTTGTTGTCGGGGCATACGCCGATGAATTCATGCCCTTGGGGCAGAAATTGGCTTTGTCCACCGTTGAGGAAGCTGCTCAGGTACGGGAAGAGCTGGTTGAACGCCGCGGGGCAGAAGCCATTGCCGTCACCTTGGTTGACCTCGAACGTCTCGCCCCCGCCATGGGGACAGTCGCAGCGGATCGCGCCGGGTATGTCGACCGCGTCGTTGATGCCGTCGACGCTCACGCGGACGTGAAAACGTCCCTCGGCATCGATTTCCCGATGAATGTCGAGAATGCGCGGGGACGACAGCGCCGGGCATTGCGCGTACACGTGGTCTGGGTTGTCCTTCATCCAGTCGAACTCCACCTTGTGCAACATGCCCAGGATGTAGGGGTACGCGGTGAAGTAGGCATGAAGGCACAGGCCTTCGGGCGCGAGGTCCTGAAGGCGGAAACGTTCGCCGACGGTGCGGTGATACTTACAGCCCCCACTGATGTGGGTGAGCGTCACATTTGGCGTGGATACCATTTTCTCTGATCTCCCAGGCTATGCCGTAAGGGACGGGGCATTGCGCTTCTGCGGTTCCTTCGTCCCCCTGCCATACTCTAACATTTGAACGTGGTGTGTCAAAATCTAACTTTCCAGGATTTTCTTCGATGGATAACGGTTTTCCCGAGCGCCCGGGACGGGTATCATCGCACTGTCGGCCCGTTGGTGCCGGAACTGGACATGGGGCGCCCAGAACAGGCGCGGGATACGGAGGAGAACTGCCGTTGGATGTCTTGAACAGAATGTTGGCGGTCGCGCACGACCATCCGAGCGCCCCGGCGGTATGGGGGGAAGACCAAGCCGTCAGCTATGCCGAACTGGCGACCCGCGTTCGGCGGATCGCCGCCGCCCTGGACGTCTGCTCCCATCCCAAGGTTCTCGTCTATCTGCCCCAGGGGGCGGAGGCTTACGCCGCCATGTTCGCCACCCTCATGGCCGGTGGATACTACGCCCCGGTGAACTTGTCGGCGCCGCCCGCTCGGCAACGCAGCGTCATTGACCAGTTCGCGCCCGATGTCGTGGTCACCAACGCCGCCGCCCTGGACAAAGGCGGATTGGATGCGCGGTCGTTCGCCGGCGCGGCCATGGTGGACACGCGGCGTTTGCCGCCGGGTGGCATGGACGAGGCCAAGGCATCGCACGATCTGGCCTATGTCATCTTCACGTCCGGCTCCACCGGCGAGCCCAAGGGCGTCATGGTCGGGCGCGATGGATTGTCCCGCTACACGGACTGGGCCATCGCGGCCATGGGCGTGACGCGCGGGGACAAGTGGTCCCAATACCCGCCGATATCTTTCGATCTCAGTGTTCTGGACATATACGGCGCCTTGTGCGCGGGCGCCGCGCTCTATCCGTTCACCAGCGAAACGGACCGCATGATGCCGGCCCGCGCGATCCGCAGGCACGGCCTCACCATCTGGAATTCCGTTCCCAGCGTTGTCGGCATGATGATGCAGGCGCGCCAGGTGACGCCGGAGAACCTGGCCTCGTTGCGGTTGGCGACGTTCTGCGGTGAGCCGTTGTCGCCACAGCACCTGGACGCCCTGTTCGCGGCCAAGCCGGATCTTGTCGTCCACAACACCTACGGTCCCACCGAAGCGACGGTATCGTTCACGCTGATCAAGCTGGACGCGGAGGATTATCGCGATCATTGCCGCGCCACCGTGGCCCTGGGAGATGCAATCCCTGGAATGGGGCTGCATCTGATCGGCGGCGCAACCGGAGACGAGGGGGAAATCGCCATCACCGGCCCCCAGCTGGCGCGCGGATATTGGCGAAAACCGCAGTTGACCAGCCAGGCGTTTCGTCCGTTGGCGATCGACGGGGGCGAAACCCCTGCCTATTTCACGGGCGACTGGGCCGAACGGCGGGGGGATGACGTCTACTTTGTTTCCCGCATGGACAACCAAGTGAAGGTTCACGGCTACAGGGTGGAACTGGAAGACGTCAACGCCGCCGTCCGCGCCGCCACGGGGCGCGCCGTCTGTTCCGTCGTCGCCAAGGGCGACATTCATTGTTTTCTGGAAGCCGCCGCCACGGATATAATCGACGAGGCCGAATTGGTCGCGCGTTTGCGCGGGGCTCTGGAAACGTACGCGATCCCGAAATTTTTCCATCAAATGGATAGCTTGCCCCGCAACGCCAATGATAAGATCGACATGAAGGCCTTGCTCGAACGTGTCCAGAAGGACGCGCCATAGAACCAGAAGGAGGTTCACATGCTCAAATCCCCATATGAGTTGGTCGCAGAGGCATTGGGATGCCGTCCCGAAACCCTTCGCCCTGACAGTGGCTTGAACAACCATCCCATGTGGGACAGCTTCGGCCAGCTCAATGTCATGATGGCGCTTGAGGAAAATTACGGCGTCCCGGTCGATGACGACAGCATCCGCGCGCACCAGGGCATGGCCGGTATTCTCAAGACGTATGAAACCCTGACCTCCGACGCGGGACGATAGTTCGATGCCCGGGCGTCTTGGCGAGGAAATGTACGGTTGGGCGGTGGACCTGTTCCCGCTGAACCGGAGCATCACGGGTCCGGGCCTGCGCGAAACGCTGCGTTATCTGCAACGCATCGTCCCCGAACTGATGCTCCATGAGGTGCCGTCGGGAACCCGGGTGTTCGATTGGACGGTGCCCGACGAATGGCGTGTCAATCACGCGCGTTTGATCGGTCCGGACGGTGAAGTCGTCGTGGACTTCGCCGACAACAACCTGCATCTGTGGGGCTATTCCGTGCCGACGCAATGCCGGGTGTCCCTGGACGAATTGCAGCCCCATCTCCATTCCCTGGATTACAACTCCGACGCGGTTCCCTATCGGACTTCGTATTTCGCGCCCAAGTGGGGGTTTTGCCTGTCGCACGACCACAGGCTCTCCCTGAAGCCCGGCGAGTACACCGTGGATATCGACACCGTTTTGGAGCCGGGCTCCATGACTTATGGCGAACTGATCTTGCCGGGGGACAGCGAGCAGGAAATTTTGCTGTCGAGCTATTGCTGCCATCCCTCCATGGCCAACAATGAATTGTCCGGCCCCATCGTCACCGTCGCCCTGGCTAGGTGGCTACAGAGCCTGGACAGGCGCCGCTACACCTATCGCATCGTTTTGGCGCCGGAAACCATCGGCTCGCTCGCTTATCTGTCGCGCAACCTGGACGCCATGAAGCGAAACACGGTCGGCGGCTATGTTCTCAGCTGTATCGGGGACGACCGGTCGTACTCCTATCTGCCGACGCGATGGGGCAATACGCCGGTGGATCGCGTCGCCCGGCATATCCTCGACACCACCGTCGGGACCTACAACGTTCGCCCGTTCCGCAACAGGGGCAGCGACGAACGTCAATACAACAGCCCGGGCGTGAACATCCCCGTCGCCGTTCTGAGCCGCAGCATCTTCGGGATGTATCCCGAATACCACACATCCAAGGACAACCTCGACCTGATCAGCCCCGCCGGGCTTCAGGGCGGGTACGACCTCGTGCGCAACGTCGTTCTCGCCTGGGAAAACAACGCCATGTATCGGCGCGACATGCCGGGAGAACCCTTTCTGTCCAAGTACGGCCTGTATGAAGAGGTTTCCTACCTGAGGAACGACATGTTCTTCTTCATTCGGGACGTGGCGGCGTTCGCCGACGGCGAACACGACCTCATCGCGCTTGCCGAAATGAACAACCTCAGCATCGTCGAGTGCATCGACGTCATCGACAAAATGCTGGCGTGCAAATTGATTGCGAGGGTCTGATGCCCATACCCAAGACCAGCGACGCGGAGCTCATCGACTACCTGCGCAGCCTCGGGCTGTGCGAAGGCCATCACGTTCTCGTCCATAGTCGCTTGCTTTCCCTGGGGGTGTTGGAGCGCGGCGTGGCAAGTGTGTTTGACGCGCTGGTGGCCGCCGTTGGGGATACGGGCACCGTGTGCGTTCCGGCATTCAACCTCTATATGCCGGAAGGGTTCGTGTTCGATCCCGCGTCCACCCCGCCCCAGGGCATGGGCAGCCTGACCAATTTCGTATGGGACAGGGGGGGCTGGACGCGCAGCGCCTGTCCCATCAACAGCCATTTGTGCATCGGCGCCAAGGCGCACCTGATGAACGACGTTTCCGGAACCGTCTCACTGGGCGAAGGGTGCGATTTTCAGCAATTCCTGGACCACGGCTTTCATCTCTTGATGCTGGGCCTCACTTACAACGAAGGCGCCAGTTACATGCATTACGTGGAATATTGCGCCCGGTCGCCGTACCGGACGACATTGCAATTGCCCCGTAAACGCCGTGATGCCGACGGCGTCGTGCGCGATATTTGGGTGGACTATTACGGACGCCCTTCGGCGGACATGGACGACAACAACCGCCGCCGCGCGTACCTCGAAAACTATAACGCGGTGGAAAAAGTCCTGACGGATCGGAAGCTGTTGACGCGGCGGGACTGCGCCTTCGGCTACAGCACGTACGCCGCCATCCGCACGGTCCATGACACCGCGATGGAAATGCTGCGCGAAGACCCCTACGCCATGGTCCTGGAAAACCGGGAGGAGCCATGACCCCGACCGCACCCGACGCCCGCGCCGACGGCGACCTCTATGAAACGCCGCCGTGTCCGTTTTGCGGCGCGGAACGCCGGACCAGTCTCTACCGCTCCGTCAAGCGGGTGGGCGAGCCTTTGGGCGAGGTCCGGGTGAGCGTCTCCCAATGCGACGATTGCGGTTTCGTTTACAACGCGCCGCGCGTGCGCGAAGACGTCCTGGAAAGCTATTACGCCACCAGTCCGCTGGCTTCGGGGCAGGTGTTCCGTGACGAAAGCGCACAAGGCTACTATCCCCAACTGAACGCCCGGCGGGCCCGGCATCTCGCAGGGGTGTTGCGTTCGCACCCGCGCGGACGGCTGCTTGATGTCGGATGCGGCGTCGGCGGATTTCTCGACGCGATGAAGGCCGAATTGCCCGGCGGCTGGGAGCTGTACGGCCTGGAGCCTTCGCGCAACGCCCATCGTCAATCCACGGACAAGGGATACGCGGTCGCGAACGCCCTGCTGGGCTCGGACGGGATGCCCGCCGGTTCGTTCGACGCGATTTCCATGATCAGCGTCCTGGAGCACACGACCGATCCCATGGCGGCGCTGGAGCGGATCCGGGAACTGCTCGCCCCCCATGGCGTCGTGTTCGTCGAGGTCCCCAATGTGTTGTGGCCGGAATTGTCCCTGTCGGGCTTCTTTTCGTTGGAGCACATCCAGCATTTCTCGCCCCATGCCCTGACCAGGGCGTTCCGTTCTTGCGGTTGGGACCAGGTCCTCAACGATCCCGGCGATCACGGCCATGCCTTGCGCCTGCTGGGCAGCGCCGACTTGACCGGGTGGGGCTGTCGGGAGCGTTCCGAGTTCGGCGAGGACAGGGACCGCGCCGCCGCCGCCGTCTTGGCGTACGCGCGCCAGGAAAACGCGTTCGTCGACATGTTGAACCGACGGGTCCGCGATGTGTTGTCGGACTGGAGCGAACGGGGACTGCGGGCGGCGGTGTACGGCGCGGGCTTTCACACCCTGGCCTTGTCGTCGCACGTCGACATTCAAGGCGCGTGCTCTTGGATACTCGATGGGGATCCCAAGAAACAGGGAACGGTGTTCATGGGTCTTCCCGTGCATGCGCCCGAAGAGATCCCCGGACTGGGCATACAAGGTGTCCTGGTTTCTTCGCAGCGTTTCCAGGAAGAGATCGTTCGCCGGATCCGTTCCATCGCCGGATCGGACGTCGAAATCGCGGTGTGCTACGATGACCCGCGGAACACGTTTCTCGCCGGCCCTTGATGCGGAATGTTCAACGAGGCTTGAAAATGAAAATATCGAAACCGGTCGTGGTGATCCTCGGGGCAAGCCTTGATCAGGCTTACATGCTGCGGACGGCGCGCTCCATGGGCTTTCACGTGCTGGCCATGGACATGAATCCGAAGGCGGCCTGCCGGGATCTCGCCGACGACTTCGCGCCGATCAGCACCAAGGACATCGCGGCCATAACGGCCCATTTGGACGCGTTGATCGCGGATGGCGTCCGGATCGCGGGCGTCACCACCATGGGCAGCGACATTCCCGACGTGGTCGCCTCCGTGTCCGCCCATCTGGGCACGCCGTCCATTTCCCCGACCAGCGCGGCCATCGCCACCGACAAGGTGCGCATGAAGGCGTGTTTCGCGGAACATGGCATACCCATACCGTGGTATCGGGAAATCGGATCCCTCGACGAGCTTCGGGACATCATCGCCGAACGCGGGCCGGATCTGGTCATCAAGCCCAATGACCGGTCGGGGTCGCGCGGGGTGTTTTTGCTGAACGCGTCCTGCGATTTCGCGGACCTGTTCGCCAAATCTCTGGAGTTCTCGTTCAGCAAAAGAATCCTGGTCGAAGAATTCCTGCCCGGCCCGCAAATCAGCACGGAAACCGTGATGGTCGGTGGCGTGGGGCACACCCCCGGTTTCGCCGACCGCAACTACGACGGCATGGAACGGTTCCATCCGCAAATCATGGAGAATGGCGGTTGGGCTCCGTCCGTTCTGGGAGACGAAGACCGGCGCGCCATCGAGGATCTGGTGGTGCGCAGTTCGTTGGCCATGGGCGTCACGGACGGGATCACCAAGGGCGATGTGGTGCTGACCCCGGACGGGCCCAAAATGATCGAAATGGCGGCGCGCCTTTCCGGCGGCGATTTTTGCGCCGCCCTGGTGCCCTTGGGCAGTGGCGTCAACTATGTGCGGACAGCCATCGAACTGGCGACGGGCCGCGCGCCGGACCTGTCGGCGTTGCACCCCAAATGGAACCAGGCCGTCGCCAACCGCTATTTCTTCCCGCCGCCGGGGCGGCTCGTCCGGATCGACGGCGTGGACGAGGTTCGATCTTGGGACTGGGTGGACAAACTGGAATTCTGGTACGGCGTGGGGGACGTCATTCCCCCCGCGCTGAGTCACGCCCACCGCTTCGGAGTCTTTGTCGCCACCGCCCCGGACCGCGCGCAACTGGAAGAGCGCGTCGCCAGGGTCTACGAAACCATTTCCATCGTCATTGATCAGGACTAGGCAGGGCATGACGGGGCAGACGGTCATTTCCATCGGTGCCGGAGCGGGACAAGCCCCCTTGATCCGGGCGGCCAGGAACGCCGGGTTCCAGGTGGTCGGCATCGATCGGGACGACGCGCCCGCAGCCAGGGCATGGCTCGCCCGGCACATCCGGCACAGCACCCATGACGCGGACGGCGCCGTTCTGGCGGCGCAGGTGGCGTGTGGGGACGGCATTTCCGTGCGCGCGGTTTTGGCGCGCGCCTCGGGACCGGCGGTGGTGACGGCGGCGCGCGTCGCGGAGGTCATGGGTGTCCACGGCGTTTCCATGGCGTTCGCCCGGGCGTCGCTGTCCAAGTCGGTCCTGCGCGAACAGGCGGCGGCCCTGGGGATCGCCGTTCCGGTCGGCGTCGTCGTGGCCAGGCCGACGCCGCCGAACCTGCCGCGACCCTGGGTGGTGAAGCCGGACCAACCCGTGGTGGGCAAGAAAAACGTCCGTCTGGTGCGGGATGCGGACGCCTTCCCCCCGGCCTTCGAGGCGGCGCGCGGGGAATCGGTGAACGGTCTGGTCGAAGTGGAAACCTATATCGATGGCGTTGATGTGGGGTATGGCGCGTTGATGCGGGATGGGTGCGTGGTCCGAGATCTGCTCTATGACGAATATACGCTGTTTCACGACGGCCGGGCGGCCGGGTTGGGTGTTGGCGCGCCTTCCCGCTTGGCGGGTGGGGAACTGGAAAACCGGGCGCGCGCCGCCGCGCAAACCCTGTTCGGAGCCTGGGGGATGGCAAACGGTTTTGCCTTTCTGACCTTTCGCGTGGATCGGACGGGCGGGCTGCATGTATACGAGGCCAACCCCGGCCTTTGCGGGGATCAAATCGCGGACCGGCTTTTGCCCTGCGTTTGGCCCGGCTTCGACCCCTTCGCGGCCGAGGTGGCGGCGTTGACGGGACGAGAGCTGGCGCCATCACCCGTTTCGGTTCCAGCTTTCTGCGCGGTCCTGACGGGACGGGACCAACCCGTTCGCGATGTGGCGGAGCTTGGCCGCGCGCTCGCGTCCATGGACGGCGGCGCGGCATGGCTGGCGACCATGGAGGAGGTGTGCGGGGGCGTAGGCGAGGGACCCGCCCCATGACCCGCACGCTCATCTATATCGGGGCCGGCGCCCTGCAACTTCCGGCGATTTCCTGGGCCAAGGAACAAGGCCTGAAGGTGATCGTGACGGACGTCAATCCCCACGCCCCGGGCATCGCCATAGCCGACGGCCATGAGGCCGTGGCCGGGGACGACGTGAACGCCATCACCGCTTTGGCGTGCGCCATCGCCGGAACCGGTGAATTGGCCGGATGCTATTGCGGCAGCGATTTCGGCCTGCCGTCCGTCGCCGCCGTTGGTCGGGTGTGCGGCGTGCCGGGGCCGTCGCCGGAAAGCGTGGCGCTGGCGTTGGACAAGAACGCGGCGCGGCGCGTTTTGGGCGCGCACGGGCTGCCCATCCCCCCGGGCGCTTCGGTCGACACACCCGCCGAACTGGACGCGTGGGCGCGGGCCGAGGGCTATCCAGTCATTGTCAAACCGGTCGACAGCAGCGGCAGCCGGGGCGTGCGAACCTTGGCCGGCCCCGCCGACGGGAACGCGGCCTTTGCCGAGGCCCGCCGCCATTCGTCCGGCGTGCTGGTGGAAAAGGTGGTGGTTGGCGAGCACATTGACGTCAATGGCCTGTTCGCGGATGGGGCGTTTCATCCGTGCGGCCAGTTGGTCCGGTATTTTTCCCCGCCGCCCCATAACTATCCCGTCTGGGGATGCGAGCCGAGCGGCCTGGACACCGAGACCGAGGCCCGCGTCTATGCCGTCGTGGAACGGGGCGCGCGGGCGCTCGGCATTGATGCCGGGCCGGTGAAGGCCGATGTCGTGGTCACGGCGGAGGGGCCGGTGATCCTGGAAATCTCGCCGCGTTTTCACGGCGACGTCAGCACGTCGTTCGTGACGCCGCTGGCGACGGGGCGTGCGGCGCCCGCGGCGTGGTTCGCGCATCTAGCCGGAAAGCCTTTCGAGGATCTTTTGCCCAGCGACCGTCACGCGGCGTTCGCCGGATGGATGGGGGTGTTTCCGGATCGTCCCGGCGCGTTCGAAGACCTGGAAGGGATGGACGAGGCCCTGGCCGTTCCGGGAATCCGGAAAATTTCCGGCCTCAAAAAAAAGGGGTATCGGATCGACGCCGTATCCGACAATCTAGCCCTGCTCGGGTTTCTCTGGGGTGTAGGGGAAACGCGCGAAGACTTGCGGGAAACGCTTCAAAAAGCCCGCCGGACACTGCGGACGCGCATGGGGGCATGAAGGGATAAGACATGGACACGACGACGAAGCGGTTGGAAGATTTCAAGTCACCCCGTCAACTCGATGGTCTGGACGCACGGGCGCTCACGGATCTCGCCGGTGAAATCCGGACGTTCTTGCTGGACAACATTTCCCGGACGGGTGGGCATATCGGAGCGAACCTCGGCACGGTGGAATTGGCCATCGCGCTGCATGCCGTATACCATTCCCCCGAAGAACCCATCATTTGGGACACCGGGCACCAGGGCTATGCCCACAAGCTCCTCACGGGGCGCGCGCACCTGTTCCCCACCCTCAACACCTACGGCGGGATGAACCGTTTCGTGACCCCCCGGGAAAGCGAGCACGACATTCTCGAAGCGTCCCATGCCGGGACATCCATTTCCATCGCGTTGGGGTTGGCGTTGGCTCGGCGCATGCGCGGCGAGGGCCGGCCCGTCGTCGCGGTGATCGGCGATTCCGCGCTTGCCGAAGGCATGGCGTTGGAAGCCTTCAACCATGCCGTGGTCGAAGACGTGCCCCTGACCATCGTCGTCAACGACAACGGTTACGCCATCAGTCCCGGTTTCGGCGGGTTGCACGAGGCGCTCCAGGATCCGGGCGGGCGTGGCGGGAAACTGTTTCGCGCGTGGGGCGCCGAGGTTATCGGTCCCGTGGACGGCCACGATATCGAAGCCCTGATGGAGGCGTTCCAGAGTGCGCGCCAAAGCGGCGGCGTCAAGGTGGTGCACGTCAAGACGGTCAAGGGCAAGGGGTGGGCCCCAGCGGACGCGCATCCCTTGCGCATGCATTTCTCGTTCCCGTTCGACAAGGAAACGGGCAAGAGCACGCTGCCGCCCCCGCCGCAGACCTATCAGGACGTGGTGGCCGAGGTGGTGATGGCGGAAATGGAAACGGATCCCTCCATCGCCTGCATCACGCCCTCGACGCTCTACGCGACGGGACTGACGCCGATCTTCCAAAAATACCCGGACCGATGCTTCGATCCAGGCATGGAAGAACAGCACGCCCTGACCATGGCGGTGGGCATGGCTCTTGCGGGCGCAAAGCCCGTGGTCGCGTATCAGTCGACCTTTTTGCAGCGCGCTTTCGATCAGATGTTCCACGACGTCTGCTTCATGGCGCGGCCGATGCTGATTCTTGGATATCGCAGCGGGTTCGCGGGCTATGACAACCCCACCCATCACGGGGTCTACGATTTTTCGTATCTGCGCGGGTTGCCGAATCTGCGCATTCTCTATCCCAAGGACAGGCATGAGGCGCGGCGCATGGCGCGGGATGCCCTGCGCGCCCTGGACGGCCCGGTCTTGATCCTGATGCCGTACGGCCCGGTGGACGATTTCGATCCGTCGGTCATGGAGGAAACTCCCGAACGCTTTGCCGAGCCCCAAATGGTCCAGACCGGACGGGAAGTGATGATCGTCGCCGTCGGCCATAAGTTCGCCGCCGCGCGGGATGCCGTGGCCCGGTTGCGCGAAGCGGACATCGACGCCGGACTGGTGAACCTGCGCTACCTCAAGCCGCTCAACGTGGTGTTCCTCGAACGGTTGTTGAGCAATGCGCGCCGCGTGGTGACGGTCGAGGAATTCGTTCGCGATGGCGGCGTCGGCGGCGCTCTCATGGAATTGGCCGGCGATCGCGGGCTGGGCTGTCAGATCCTGCGGCTGGCGTTGCCGACGGCCTTCATCGAACCGGGGTCGAATGCCGAGTTGGAACGCGCCTACGGCCTCGACGCCGAAGGAATCGTGCGCGCCGTCCGCGAGCGGTGGGACGAGCTGTGATGGAAATCTCCCTTAAAAACAAATCGGCGCTGGTGACGGGTGCATCGCGCGGCATCGGCGCGGCGATCGCCGAGGCCCTGTCGGCATGCGGCGCGAACGTGATGGTGGCCTATAAAAGCCGCGCCGAAGACGCCGAACGGGTGGCCGCGTCCTGCCGGGGCGGCGACAGCGCCACCGTGGCGATGGAGGTGTCGTCCAGGGATGACGTCGAGCGGGCGGTCGATGCCGTGACGAAGCGGTGGGGTCGGTTCGATATTCTCGTCAACAACGCGGGCTACCTGAAACAAACTCCGTTCGCGGACATCAGCGATGCGGAATGGGCGGTGACCATGGATGCGAACCTGCGGGGCGTGTTCTTGTGCAGCCAGGTCGCGGGGGCGGTCTTCGCCAGCCAGAACGCCGCGGAAGGCGGGGGCGGGTGCATCGTCAACATCACTTCGGTCGGCGGCCAAATGGGGGGCACCAAGGCCCCGCATTACGCCGCGGCCAAGGCGGGGGTGATTTCGCTCACCAAGTCCACGGCCAAACTGCTTGCGCCCCATGGCGTGCGGGTGAACGCCATCGCGCCCGGGTTCATCAAAACCGACATGTACGAGCACATCATCGCGAACACCGACGTGTCCGAAATTTTGGCGTCCATTCCTCTGGGGCGGGTCGGGTTGCCGGGTGACGTGGCCGACGCGGCCGCGTTTCTGGCCTCGGACAGGGCGTCCTACATCACGGGTCATGTCCTCAACGTCAACGGGGGCATGTATCTCGGAGCCGGGAGTTAGGCCTCACTTCCCGTGCGACACGGCCTTGTCCAGCGCGGACTTGAGCGCCGCGGCGACATTGCCCACGCCCGTCCGCGGGGCCAGTTTTTCCGCCGCCCTCGACATGTCCCGGCGGAGCTTCCCGTCCGTCAGAAGCCGTTCGATGCGCGTCGCCAAATCATTTTCCGTGACGCTCTTGTGGAGACCCAGGGACACGCTGACGCCCGCGTCCGAAAACGCCTGGGCGGCAAGGGCATGGTCCTCGGTGAGACACAAGAGAATGGACGGCACGCAGCTGGCCGCGAGCTCATAGGCGGTGACGCCGAACGACGCGACGGCCATCTCCATGCCGGACATCAGGCCGGCCATGTCTTCGACATTGCGGTGGATATGGATCGGGACGGAAAACCGCTCGACGACTTTGTCGACAGCGGCCGTTTCCCGGAAGGCGTGGCCCAAAACCACATGGGCTTCGAAATCGGCGCGAACGCGGGCGAGGGCGTCCAGGACCGTGAAGATCATGCCTTGCGGATCCGCCCCGCCCATGGAAACCAGGACACGGGGAACGTCGCCGCGCGGGACCGGCGTTCTTTCACGGGAAAACGACGGGTTGAGCAAGACCCATTCCCAGCCGACATGCAGCGTTCCGGTGAAGCCGGTCCAGGACATGGACCTGACTTGCGGTACGGGCGGGTAGAACGCCAGGTCACACGCCAAACGGCGGTCCGATGGGTCGTCGATGCAGACGGCGAGCCGCTCCTTGTCGCGCAACCGAGCCACGTCGTCAGGGGACAGGTCCGTGCGGATATCGTAAATGATGGCGTCGCACCGTTGCCGGCCGGCGATCTCCGCCAATTGCAAGGCTTCGCAAGCCCGGGCATCCAGGACATGACAGGGAAAATGGTGGGCGCGCAGGATGGTCTCCGCGATGGCGTCGTCGGGATCCGGCTGCGCCCTGACGGCGAAACGGCTGCCGACGGAATACCGGTCGCGCAAGGTTTGCGCCAGGGACAGGCAGCGCATGACGTGCCCCATGCCCATCCGGCGGCCGCCGTCACAGCGAAATAGGACCGTGTGGGAATAATCATCTGCGGATTTTTGCCGAACGTGCGCGTTGATGGACAGGAGCTCCGGGCGACGGCGTAGCAAGGCGACCACGTCCGCGACGTCGGCTTCTCCGGGGGCAGCGCCCAAAAGGCCGTAGACGGTATTCATGAATTCGAGGTCGGCGGGGGTATCCACGGAAATCCGCGCCCCCTCGAAAAAATGATCGGGGCTGAAGGTGATCCAGGCGGCTTTGACGTCGGGTACGTTCTTGCGCAGGTCCACGGCGACGTGTTCGCGAACCGCAGGGTCGTGTCCGGCAAATTGTTCTTGGGCCTCGAGGGCACGGCGGGACATGGGGGTGAAGCCTTCGTGGATGACGATTTGCCCTTGGGAATCCGCCTCGCATATGTCCGCGCCGTCCTTCTTCATGGCGGCCAGCATGGCGTCGATGATCACGGGGTCGACCAGGGGGGAATCGCCCGTCACCCGCACGATGTAATCCGCGTCGAACTGGCGCGCGGCCATGAGATAGCGGGTCAGGACATCGTCTTCGGGGCCGCGGACGATGGGGGCGTCCATGGATCGGGCGAAATCGACAAGGGGATCGTCGATGGCGTTTGTCGACGTTGCGATGATGACGTCGTCGACTTCGCGGCATTTGCGGAGCCGGTGAACGATGTGCCACATTACGGGTTTTCCGGCGACGGACTGCAACACCTTGCCGGGAAGCCGGGAAGATCCCATGCGCGCCTGAATGATTGCCGCGGTTCTCATGTCACGGGTTCCAGGTTTGACGCGTCCGTATGATGGGGCGGAGCCCATCGGATGGGTCGGCGCGCCAGTCCCGGTCGGACAGTTCGGATGGCGATGGGGATTTCACGCCGTCGCCATCGGCCGCGATCCCGGTGCGAATGTCGTCGATGACCGCGCCGATGCGATCGGGAAGCCAGCAGTGCCCCGCGGCGTATTCCTCGCCCTCGCCATCCAGGTCGAGATGGAATTCAACAGCCGCCGCACCGAACCGATGCACGGCGCGGTGGATCACGCCCGAAGATACGGAATGGTCGGAAAGGCCGACGGGCGCGGCGAAGGCCGCGCGCAACGTGTCGATGGCGGAAAGGTTCATTTCCACGGGGGGGGTGGGGTAGCTGGACACGCAGTGCAGCAAGGTGAGATCCCGGCATCCGGACCCGCGCAGCGTATCGCAGGCATGACCGATTTCATCCATGTCGGCCATCCCGGTGGACAGCACGACGGGTTTGCCCGTCCGTGCGCACGCCCTCAGCAAATCGTCCCACAACAGTTCATAGGACGCGATCTTGTAGAAATCGACGAACGGCTCCAGCTCCCCGACCGCGTCCAGATAGAACGGCGTGCACGAGAACAGCATGCCGAGCGCGTGGGTACGCTCAGTCAGGGCGGGGAGGAACTCCGGGGGCAATTCCCACTCCGTCCGCGCCCTGTGTCTGGCGCTCCGTTCGAGAATTTCCGGGGCAAAAAGTTCACGGATGCGGAACAACTGGAACTTGACCGCGCCGCATCCGCAGGCGTGGGCCGTGTCTATGAAATGCAGGCAGCGATCGAGATCGCGGTGGTGGTTGCTCGAAACTTCGGCAATGAATACGGGGCCGCCGACGCCGGAAAACAGCGGGACCGTCTCAGTCATCCTTGGCCGTTCCGATCATCTCCAGCATCTCGTCGTCGCTCACCCAATGGGTATTGGTATCGCTGGAATAGACAAAGTCGTCAGGGACGGGGGTGCTGGCCGGGTGCATGTCGGCGGCCTTATCCCAGAATACCATGGGGGGCTTGATCACGTAGCAGGTGTCCAGTTCCACGGTGTTGCGGGCGTCGTCGCTGGTGATCATGGTTTCGTGCAGTTTCTCCCCAGGGCGGATGCCGATCACCTTGGTCGCCATGTCGGGTGCCATCACGCGGGCCAGGTCGGTGATGCGCATGGACGGAATTTTCGGCACGAAAATCTCGCCGCCCTGCATTCGCGTCAGGGCATTGACGACGAAATCAACCCCTTGGTCCAGGGTGATCCAAAACCGGGTCATCCGTTCGTCCGTAATGGGAAGATGGTCCGCCCCCCCGGCGATCCGTCTTTGGAAAAAGGGGATGACGCTGCCGCGCGACCCGACCACGTTGCCGTATCGCACCACGGAAAACCGTGCGCCGCCGCTTCCCGAAAGGCTGTTCGCGGCGGTGAAGATTTTGTCCGCCGCCAGTTTCGTCGCGCCGTAGAGGTTGATGGGGTTCGCTGCCTTGTCCGTGGACAACGCGACGACGCGCCGTACGCTCGCGCTGATGGCGGCGCGCACCACGTTTTCCGCGCCGATGATGTTGGTGGCGACGAATTCGAAAGGGTTGTATTCGGCGGCCGGGACCTGTTTCAGGGCCGCGGCGTGAATCACGATGTCGACGCCCCGCATCGCCATCGTCAGGCGGTCGCGGTCGCGCACGTCGCCGATGAAAAAGCGGATTTTCCGGGAACCCTCGATGCCCGGCATCAGACCCATTTCAAATTGTTTGAGTTCGTCGCGGGAATAGACGATGACGCGCCTCGGCTCGTGCTCAGACAGCAGCCGACGCACCATGCGCTTGCCGAAGGACCCGGTTCCCCCGGTGATCAGGACGGATTTGTCTTTGAAAATGTCCATGGCGCGGCTCGCTTTCTGTGGCCGGTGGAGAGGGGGTTACTCGGTCGCCTCGACCTCGACCATGTCGACGTCCAAATCATTTTCGGCAAGGAATTGCTTGAGCTGCTGGCTGAAGGTTTCGAGGACGTCGGCCTCGTAGCGGATCAGGTTCTGCGCTTCCTTGAGCCCCTTGTAGATGCGGTCGGCGTCGATGTTGGACGTCACCTTGTCGGCGATGGGCTTGGCCTTCGGACAGGCCGCGATGAACTCGCCAAGCCGTTGTTGGAAGCGCTTCAGGGCCTCGTCGCGCTGGGTCTGTTCCGGAAGGATGTAGGCGCTTTGCAGTTCGAAATAGACGCGCGACGCGGGCGTCTGCGCGTCCTCCTGGGACAGGACTTCCTTTTCCCGCAGCACGGCGGACTTATTGTGCACCAACAGCTTGGTGTTGTGCCCGATGTTTTCCAGGGCGGATCCGTTGATCAGCAGCTTGTCGCCAGCTTTGAAGTCGATCAGGAGTGGCACGATCTTTCCTTTGCGTTTGTCAGAGGTCCGTTCTGGCCGGGAACGGGAAAGGGAGGGACGAGGCGCGCGTCAGGTGAACAGGTTCATGATGGAGCCCGGCTCGATCTGTCCGCCTTCCAGGGATTTGCTCAACTGTTCGTTGGCGCTCATCCGGGCTTCGAAGGACAACGAAATCACGCGCAGGATATTCGCGTAATGGGCTTTGATGTCTTCGATTTCCGCCTCGCGGCGCGCCAATTCCACGTTCGACAGTTGGGTCATGTCGGAAAGTTTGGTGGCGAGATTGGCCGACAGGGTGAGCGAGATGTCGGAAGCGTTCTCCTTGGTGACGGAGGTGACTTCGTATGCCGTTTCGACCAAGGTCTTGAAGGTGCCCAACGTATCCAGAATTTCCCGGTTGGCGTTGGTCGCGGCGCCGGGGTCGGTTCCCTCCGGATCGACGACGCCTTCCACCGGGGCCATGTTGCGCAGGGTGGTGAGGTAATTCTTGACGTCGCGGATGATGTCCGTCTGCACGATGTCGGGATGGATGGTGATCAGCAGGCGCTCAACGTCATCCGCCACCTTGGTGATCTTCGCCGAAAGGGTTTCGACTTCGGCTGCCGTGAGGTTGGTGTCGTCGTCTCCCGCACTGAAGGCGTCGATGGCTTCCCCAACGGTGTTGGTCATCGTTTCCAGACGGGTCGCGTTGGAGATCAGTTCGGTATGGAACGAGTCGATCAGCGCCTTGTTCTTTTCGAGCTTTTGATACTCTTTCTCCAAGGCCTGCAAACGGCGCGGCGTGTCATCGTTGGCGATGACCTTGTCGATTTCCGAATTGATGCGCTTGATGGTCGTTTCCTGGATTTGGCGGAATTGCGTCTCAAATCCGAAACGAAAACTGCCCTGGGCCACCTGTGACAGGATGGTCCCGAGCTTCGCTCCATAGGTACCTAGCGGGTTCATTCTTCCCGACCTCCACTTCGGGCGCTTCGCCACGCCCTCTCAACCGTTCTGGTCGATCCTATGCGACACCCCTTAACGTAACATCAAACCTCAAGATTTTCAAGCGTAATGCGACATGAGTTTTAAGTGAGATTTGATAAGATACTGCAATTATTGTATAATTATCGGAAGGAAAACACGAAAATGCTCATCGAGAAGACGCGCACATTTTCCCACAAATGCGTATTTTGGGGAATGTGTGTGGGGTTGTGAGTGAAGAAGGCCTTTTAAACACCATCAAAAAAATAGTCCATGACGTAATGGAACACAATGCCATGACAGCATCCTCGAACAAGTATAGCGCCAACGACCCAGCCTTCGACGCCGAGCACGGCGTGCTGAAAAACATGCTGGGGCTCACCAGCGAGGCGGCGTTGCTGCATGCCGAAAGCGAAGCCCTGATCGCGGCCTACGAAGAGGCGGCTTTGGGGTATTCGGAGCTCCACACCTTCACGGCGGACGACGTATGCCGATTGCATAAACTGTTTCTCGGCGGCATTTTCGAGTGGGCGGGAATGTACCGCACCATCGACATCTCGTCGCCGGGCATCCGCTGGTGCCACGCCCAATACATCGACCAGGAGATGGCGCGTTTCGACACTTTGCTACGCGCCGCAACGCCGCTCTCGCCCAATTTGCCGCATGACGAGATCATTACAAAGGTTGCGGAAATTCACGGTGAATTCATCGCCATTCACCCCTTCCGAGATGGCAATGGACGCACGGGCCGCATGCTCGCCAACCTGATGCTGATGCAGGCCGAATGCCCGCCGTTTCGCATGGAGCTGTTTGACACTGCGGAAATGCAGGAAAAATACTTCGCCGCGATTCGTGACGTGTGGGCGAATGTGGATTACACGAAGCTCACCCGGCTTTTTGCGGAACTGGTGCCGAAGCCGTAGCGCTTGCCTCAGCGGTTTCGAGCTTACGCAACTCCTCCAGGCAATCCCGAACGGATTGCCCCATGCCCTCCATATAGGAATCGACAGCAACGGCGCGTAGCACCAGCTTCTTGCGTTCCAATGGATCGAGACGTTCGTAAAATTTCATGGGACTTCCTGTGTTGCTCTGGGGGCATTCTACCATATCCGGACCGGTCACCAAAGCTGGATGCAGGCTGACTTATGCGTCAGTGTTGAGCCCCGCGGACGCAGGCGCTCCGGGTTGGGAAGCGGGATTGCGGGGCGCGTTGGCGGCCCCTTCGAGCAAGCCTTGAGCGATGTTGCGGTTGATGTCGATCAGGGTCTTGATCTTTTCCGGATCCAAATCGGTCATGCAAGCGATGGTGTGGTTGTCCACGAATTGACACAGCGTCAGCATGTTCTGGCGCACATCCATCGGTACCGGATTGGTGTCCAGCGTCAATTCAGCCTGAAAAATGGTCCACAGCCGCCAATTCAGGCGGATGGCGTCGCGCAGTTCCCGCTTCGCCGCGGGAAGTTGCAGGTCGTCGGCTTCCGCCGCCTTTTCCAGCGCAATGGCGATGCGCCGGGCGGCTTCCGTCAGGGCCCAGGCTTCGGAATGGCTGGGTGAGCCGGCTTGAGGAACGGAAGAGTAAGTCTGCATCGCCATGAAAACCCCACAGTCATTTGGTGCGAATCGCGTATCTGCATCCCTGAGACTACGATAGATTTGCCGGACCCTTCATGTCCAGCCTCAATCCTTCACCCTTTATAGGAAATTGGTCATGTTCAAATCCTTAATGCGGGCGAGAATTTCGTAGGACGCCTTGAGCGCCGTCTCCTCGGACAACATGTTGGACGCGATGGTCATGGGGTCGCCCTGCTCGATGCCGGTGATCTGCTTGTCCAGGAAACTGATGTATTTGTCGTGGCTTTTGGTGGCCTGCGAGATCATCACGCTGTGGTAGCTGATGGTCACGCTCAGCGCCTGGATGTTGCCGGTGCGCTCCGTGCCGTAGGGGGCGGAGACCGTGGTGGAGCCGTTGTAGGCGCTTTCGATCAGGTGAATGGCGTCGGTGGCGCGGGTCAGGTTCTGATCCAGGCCGCCTTCGGTGCCGTAGACGCCCTGGGCGACGATCGCCATGGCGCGGATGGCCTTTTCGAAGGCCGGGTCGAGCGCGTTGGTGTTGAAGTCGAACTTGCGCGTCTCGTCAAGACGGTGCGTCTGCGTCAACTCGTCGCCGTTGTAATAGTCCAGCGACTTGACGGTGCCGACCGCCCCGGGGATTTCCAGGGTCGTGCCCACGGGGGACGCGGCTTCGGCGGTGACGTTCTCGACCACCGTGATGGTCTTGTAATCCGACGACACTTCCTTGACGGTGAACGACGTGTTGTTGCTGGTGGTGCTGGCGAAGGTGACCTTCATGCCGGCCTTCACGTTGGTGAACACGGCCGCCGTCGACACGATGGTGTCGCTGGAGGGCGCATTGTCGGTGAACGCCAGGGCGCCGACCACGGTCGGGGACTGGATGCGCGTTTCCGTGGTGTCGCCGCTGAGCGTGGTGCCTTCGTCGGTCAAGGCTTTGCGTTCGATCTTCACCCAGGTCCCGCCCGGATCGTCCACCGACGCGACCGTATAGGTTCCGTTGTTCTTGGCGGTGCCGGAAACGGTGAATTTGGTTCCCACCGCCAAAGACGCCAACGGAGTGGTGCCGCCAGCGGCGGTGATCTTGTCGTCCGTGCGGGTAAAGCTGAGGTCGGTGAAATCGCCAAGAGCCGCGCTCAGTTCCGTGCCGTCGGCCAGGGTGATCTTGCCCGCCGCGTTGTTGGCTTCGTCGGTCAGCATCCGCGTTTCGACCTCGATGGTCTTGCCGCCGTTGGTGATGCTCTTGACGGTGTAGTAGCCGTTGTTGTTGGTGGTGCCGCTGACCTCGATGGTCGAGCCGACCGTCACGTTCGAGAACATCGCCGCGTCATACGCGGTGATGGAACCGTTGCTCTTGGTCGTGCCGTCGTTGTCGGCGTCGCGGCGGAACTCCAGCCAGTTGGTGTGATTGTTGCTGTCGCGGCTGAGGTCGAAGTGTTCGATGTGGGCGTCGCGGGTCGTCGGGTAGGTGACGGTCGCGCCGTTGTACTTGGTTTGGAAATCGGTCAGCGATCCCAGGTTCAGGGTTACCGGAGAGGTGTCGGTCCGCCCGCCGCCCAGAAGGGAACGTCCGCCCACGGAAATGTTCAGGTCCGCTTCCAGGGACTTGAGCGAGTTGAAGGCGAAGGTCTGGAGGTTCTTGGTAAGATCTGCCGTCTTGCCGGTTTCGTTGACGAACTTCTTCAATTCCTTTTTGAAATTGTTGATGGTCGTTTCCATGCTGGTCATGGCCTGGCTGAGGGTGTCGAGGCGCAACGTCATGGTGGTGTTGTTCAGCTTGAACGCCTGGTAATTGTCATAAGAGGTTTCCAGCGACAACAAGTATTGCGTGCGCTTGGAAATCCCCATGTAATCCTGGGACAGATAGTTGTTGTTCGAAAGCTGCGTGCCGTAGTCCAGCATGCGCTGCTGGGTCTTCTGCATGTAGCCCAGGAACTGGGAATTGGCGGCGAGGTTCGTGATGCGGTCAACCATGACTAATGTCTCCTCTCCTCGCGATTACCCGATGACCCGGTCAAGGGCTTCGAACATGTTCTGAATGACGGACACCACGCGCGCGGCGGCGGCGTAGGCCTGTTCGTACAGGATCAGGTTCGACATCTCCTCGTCGATGTTCACGCCGCGGAAGGTGTCGGATTTGTGTTTCAGGCTCGACGTCAGGTCGTTTTGATAGGAACGCTGGCTGTAGTTCAGCTCCGCCTTGGTGGCGTTGTGCGACAGAATGCTGGTGGCCCGCACGGTGAAACTGACGCTGACCGATGACAGCGAGCCGGCGGCGTCGAACGTGTTGGACCCGCTGAACGTCTGGGCGATGGCCTTGATCAGGGTGTTGTCGCCCTTGCTGATGAAATATTCGCCGGACGCGCCACGGGACGAATCCCATTGCGCGATGCCGCGCGAAATGTTGCCCGGCGTTTCCTTGATGTCGTCGCGCACGTCCAACTGCAAGCTGACGCGCACGTCGGCGGAATGCATCCTCATATCCGTCAGGACTTGATCGCCGCTGGCTTGCGTCACGGTGATGTTGGTGCCGTCGTTGCTGGCGATGCGCAAACGGTAGCCCGACCCGTCCGGGATCAGCGAAGCCGTCACGCCGATATTGGCGTTGTTGATGTTGTCGCGGATGTTGCCGAGCGTGTCCCCGGAATTCACGGTCACGGTTTTGACCGCGCCCGAACCGTTCCAGACACGGATGGTGTCGCTGCCGCCGGTAACGGTCGCACCGAACCCGGACGCCATGATCTCGCTTTCCCAGATGTTGTCGGCCAGGTCGTCGACAAAGAAATCGTTGAGGCCGAAGAAATTGGAAAAGCCGCTGACGGTTTCGTCGATGACGGTGTCGCCGTCGGAATCGAACTTGATGGTGGCGTCGGTCTGGGTGCTGCCGACGGGGGCGGGAACGGTGCCCGAAGAGTTCACTTCATCGCGGAACGCCAGGTTGTATGCCGTCGTGTTGAGCTCGATGTTCAGCTTCTTGGTGCTGGAGTCCACGGACACGCTGGCGCCGGACGCGCCGCTTGCCTGCAACCAGTCCTCGATGCTGGCGGCGACCTCGTCGATGGTCCACGGCCCGTTCGCGGCTTGCGCACCGGTGCCGTAGTTGGCGGACTGCATGATGGTCTGAAGGGTGGTTCCGTCATACTGGTTGCCGGAACCGTCGAACAGCATGATGCGCGTGTCCGAATTGTTGCCCATGGTGATGGTCTGAGTGGAGCCGTCAAGGAAAGCGCGGTTTCCGCTCATGGACTGGACGCCCGGATAAGGAACGCCCCGGTTGTGAACCAGATTGATCGAATCGCGCAGTTCCGCCGCCATTTCGTCCAGCTGGGATTGCAGGCCCGGCAGGACGCTGTCGCGCAGTTCCACAAGGCCCTTGAGCTTGCCGTCGCGCACCTGGTTGGTGACGTCGTTGACGGAAATCTGAGCCCCGATGTAGATGGGCGCGAAATCGCCTTCCGCATGGGTGGTGGTGGGGGAGGTGGCGCTGGCGGGGTTGTGGACCACGGACACGGCCTTGTTGTCCACCAGGGTCTTGCCCGCCGTGGTGAACACGGCCACGTCGCCGTCGCCGCGATAGAAGTACGCGATGTCGATCAGACCCGCCAGTTCGTCGAGCTTGGCGTCGCGCTTGTCGTAAAGGTCGGTGACGTCCGCGCCGGTGGTGGCGTTTTGGATGATGGAGTTGTTCAGCGTCACCAGGTCGCTGTTGAGCGTGTTGATCTGGTCGGCCACCTGATAGATCTCGACGTCGGCCTGATTGCGCAGCTCCTGAATGGTGTTGCTCATCTGCTGCAGCTGACCGATGATTTCCTGGGCCTGGCGCACCATCTCGCTTTGTTCGAGGGACTGGTCCGGGGCCACGGTGAGCGCCTCGATGGCCTTGCCGAACTCGTTCATCACGTGGACGATGGAGTTGTTGTCCTGCGGCGCGCCGAACAGGTCCTGCATGCGTTCGTAATAGCTGGTCTGCGCGTCCTTCTGATTGAAGGTGGAAATCTCTTCGCGCAGGCTTTTCAGAAGGCCTTCGTCGACCGCGCGCCGGACTTCCGACAACTGCACGCCCGCGCCGATGCCGGCGACGACGCGTTGCTCAAGCTGGACGATCTTGCGCGAGTAGTCGGGCGAGTTGACGTTGGCGACGTTCTGCGCGACGGCGTCGAGCGCGCTCTGGTTCACGAGCAGGCCGCTCTGCGCGGTTCTCAAGGCGAGGGTCAGGCTACCGGACATCTTTGCTTCCTTTCTGGGGCGCGTCCATCAGGCGCGGGGCCTATCCGTCCTCAAAGGGTTTCGTCCAAGGTCAACGAGGGCGCTTGCTTCTTCAACGCGTGCTGGCTGGGCGCGACCAGGCCGTTGGAGGAATAGGCCCCCGTGTTGGGCGTGGCTTGGCGCGCGGCCTTTTGCAAGGTGTTCATGAACAGGCGGTTCACTTCCAACGCGATCTTGAGACTGTGTTCGTTTTCGGTGACGAGTTCCTCGACGCGTTGGCCCAACTCGCGCAGGCGCTCCACGTTGGGCAGATCGTCTTCGCTGAATTGCGCGTCGTCCTGCTTCATGCCGAATACGCGGATTTCATAGGCCCGGCACAACATGGTCTTGCGTTCCAAGAGTTCCTGCACCACGTCGAGACGGTCGGTGCGCAGCGCCGCGTTTTCCTTTTCCAACAACTTCGCCAGTTCCTCGGTCAGAAACAGCATGTCTTCAAGGCGTTTGCTCGGTTCCATGTTACTGCACCTCCTGCATTTTCAGCATTTCCGCCATCACGGCGTCGGCGATGCCGATGCCGCCGTTCTTGGCAATGGCCTTGCCGTATTCGTCGATCATCACGCCCCGCCAGGTTTCTTCCGCCGCGCCGCCGCCAAAGGGACCGTCGGTCTCGATGCCGTCGAACATCGGCTTCAGCATCTGCGACAGGAACACGGCTTCGAAGTCCTGGGCGGTTTCGCGGAGCTTGCGCATGTCCGCGGTCTTGGGGATGCGGGGCAGGGCCCTGCCCTGGTCCACCGTGCTCTGGGTGTCGATGGGGAGTGCGAAGTCGCTCATCACATCACCTCGATTTCGGCCTGCAGGGCGCCGGCCGCCTTGACCGCCTGCAGGATGATGATCATGTCGCGCGGGCCGATGCCGAGCGCGTTCAGGCTGTTTACGAACTCCTGCAGGGACACGCCGTCCTGCACCACCGCCAGACGCTTTTCGCCGTCTTCGGTGACCTGCACGTCGGTGCGGTTGACGGTGGTGGTGGCGCCGGTCTGGGTGAACGGACCGGGTTGGGACACCTGCGGCGTTTCAGTGATGCGCACCGTCAGGTTGCCCTGGGCCACCGCGACGGTGGACAGCCGCACGTTCTCGCCCATGACGATGACGCCGGATTGTTCGTCGATGATGATGCGCGCGATCTGGTCGGGTTCGATGCGCAGCTGTTCGATGTCGGTGATCAGGTTGACCACCTGGCCCTGGTAACCGGCCGGCACGTCCAGCTTCACGGTGTTGGGGTCGGTGGCGCTGGCGGCGGATGTGCCAAGGAAGGCGTTGAGCGCCTGGGCGATGCGCCGCGCGGTGGTGAAGTCGGGGTTGCGCAGGCTCAGCTTAAGCGATTCCATGCCGTCGATATCGAATTCGACGATGCGTTCCACGATCGCCCCGTTGGCGATGCGCGCGGACGTCGGCACGCCCTTGGTGACGGTTTCGGCCGCGCCCCCGGCGGTGAAGCCGCCCACGGCGACCTGGCCCTGGGCCACGGCGTAAACCTCGCCGTCGGCGCCCAGCAGCGGGGTCACAAGCAACGTGCCGCCCAGCAGGCTCTTGGCGTCGCCCAGCGCGCTGACCGTGACGTCCTGGCGCGAACCCGTGCTGGCGAACGCCGGCAGGGCCGCGGTCACCATCACGGCGGCGACGTTCTTGGAATCCAGGCCCGCCTCGGTCGGCTTGACGCCCAGGCGGTTCAACATCGCCTGCAGGCTCTGTTTGGTGAAATGGCCGCTTTTCAGCGTGTCGCCCGTGCCGTTGAGGCCGACCACCAGACCGTAGCCCACCAGCATGTTGTCGCGCACGCCTTCGAAATCGACGATGTCCTTGATGCGGGACTGCGCCCCGGCCGGGTTGGACCAAAGCAGCAGCACCAAAACCATCAGCAAGGCCAGGGCCGCGGCCACCACGTTGATCGCGGACGCGATCAGACGTTTGGCGGGGAGCGGCGCGTCCTCTGCGGGGTTGTATGCGATAGCGCGGTTCATCGTTGTATTCCCGTTCCGGGCCCTTGTGGGCCTTGTTGGTTCCATGGACGGTCTTCGCCGTCACTTTTCACGGAATCTCATGCGAAAGGCATGCCAGTTTCGCGAACCCCATAACCATATGAAAACAAATGGAAAATATTTGCGCGGGATGAACAAAAAAGCCCCCGCAGGGCAGAGACTGCCGTGCGGGGGAAAAATATGCCGGGTGGGCAAGAACCTTAGCGTTTGAGGTCGCGGGCCACGGTGGTCATTTCGTCGGTGGTCTTGAACACCGTGGAGGACGCGTTGTAGGCGGTCTGGGTCATCATCATGCGGGTGAATTCCTCGGCGATGTCGACGTTGGACAGTTCCACCGCGTTGGGCATGAACAAGGCGTAGCCATCGTTGCCGGCGGACTTGATTTCCGCTTCGCCGGACATTTCGTTGGCGGTGAACAGGTTGCCGTTGACCTGGGTCAGGCCGTTGGGGTTGGCGAACACGCCCAGCGACACCTTGTAGATCTTGCGGAACGTGTTGTCCTCGAACACGCCGACGACGTTGCCGACCTCGTCGAAATAGAACGACCGCATGTTCGACGATGCAAACCCATCCTTGGTATAGCTGTGCGGGATGAAGCCGCCATAGAACTGGGTCAGGTTGGCGATGTCGAGGGTCATGCTGGTGGTGCCGATCGCGCCGTCGGTGACGCTGTCGGTGGTGTCGGTGTTGGCGGCGAAGTTCAGGTTATAGGTGATGGTGGTGGGCGACGTCATCTGGCCGTTCGATCCGAACGTGGAATAGGTCGCCCGGTTCGACGACACCGACGCCGTCGTGTCGGCGGTCGGGCCGGTCACGCCTTCGCCCGTCGAGGCCGTGGTGTAGAACGTGTTGGTCGCGTTCAGCGCGGTCAGGGTGACGACGTTGCTGCCGGCGGTGGTGGTGGGGGTGAGCTTGGCGCTGATCGTGGGGTTGGCGGCGATCAGGTTGACCAGTTCCGTTCCGACGTCCTCGCCGTCGACGGCCGCGGTCCTGGAGAACAGGATGCCGTCGATGTTGATCTGGTAGGTGTCCCCGGCTTCCACGGTGCCGCCGAGCGTGACCGTGTCAACCATCGGATCCTGCGTGCCGTCCGTTTTCGGCATGATCTGCCAGGAATTGACGCCGGTCTTGGTGAACGTCAGCTGGATCGACTTCAGCTCGCCCAAGCTGTTGACCATCTCGATGGTGTAAATTTCCGTGTCGCCGACCTCGGCGTCCGCCGGAATGTTCATCGCAAGCGTGCCTTCGGTGGTCGCCTCGAACCGGTCGAGGAACGCACGCGCGTCGATGCGCATGCTCGACGGCGAGCCGGAGGTGCTGACGGTTCCGTTGGTATAGGCCCACCCCTGGACGAAATAGCCGTTCTTGTCGGACAGGTAGCCGTCCTTGACCTCGATCGTGTTGGTTCCGGCGGTGATCGTATCGATCACGTTGACGGTCTTCATGTCGAAGCTTCCGTCGCGGCCGTAGAACGTCTGCCCGCTGCCGTCCTGCGCGGAATTGAGAATGAAGAAGCCGCTGCCGCTGATGGCGACGTCGGAGGGCTTGTCGGTGGCGACCACGTTGCCTTGTTGGCTGACGTTGATCTTTTCCTTGGGCCGCACCCCGCCGATGTCGGAAACGTGATCAAGGCTGTTGCTGAGGAGCGTCGAGAACTGTGTCGTGCCGGATTTGAAGCCGCCCGTGTTCACGTTCGAAATGTTCACGCCGATCGTGCGCAGGCTGGCGGCCTGGCTCATCATGCCCAGCATCGAACTGGAAAAAGCGCCGTAGAGGGCCATGGGGCGTCTCCGTGTTTGAATTCCGTATCCTGGCGGCGCACGCGCCGCACACATTTCCGCTGAGAAAAATGCAAGGATGATGCCAAGATGCTTATCGTGGAAATTCAATGGATTGATGCCGCCGTGGTCGGCGATCCGTTGCCGGATGGCGGGAAAGAACGGACGGGACCGTGCATTTCTTGCCGGGTGCCGGGGACTCTAAGACATATTTAACCCGCATTGGTGATGATCTATGATGACGCGCGGCCTTGGGCCGTTCGAGTGGAACACGGGACCAACGCACATGAAGATCGGCAACGTCGAGCAAGGCCGGGGCGCGGATCGCGCCAAGCGCAAGGAGGGGGTGTCCAAAGGGGGATCGTCCTCTTTCGCCGACCAACTGCGCGGCGCCCATGCGGCGTCCGAAGTGGATGAAACCGAAAGCGCCCGGGTCGAGAGGACCGCCCCGATCGAAGGCGTCGACGCCTTGTTGGCCATGCAGGAAGTGGGAAACGCCACCGACGACCAGCCCCGCCGCAAGGCCGTGCGCTATGGCGAGGACCTGTTGCAACGCCTGCAGACCTTACAGGACGCCCTGTTGATGGGGGCCATCCCGAAAGATCGCCTCATGGCCATGGCGCAGCACATGCGCACCAGCCGGGTCAAGGTGGCGGATCCGCGCCTGAATGAAATTCTCGACGCCATCGAATTGCGCGTCGAAGTTGAAATCGCCAAATATGCGCGCGGCCGCTGACGTCGTCGCCCCACGACCGCAATGGCGGATCCTCTTCTTCCGATAATTCCCCACAGCTCGCGTTTCATCGCCTTTAGCGCGATTTTTTTGCCCCGGGCGCGTATCCCCCCCTTGCGGTGACGTGTCGGCTTCGCCTATATTCCGCCCAAATTTGGTTACTTGGGGTATGGATAAGATTATGAACGTGACGCTTCCGCCCGATTACAAGCCCTCCGACAAGGAGGAGTTCATGAATCCGATGATGCTCGAATATTTCCGCCAGAAGCTTCTGGAATGGAAGTCCGAGCTTCTGAAGGAATCCAACGAAACGCTTGAACATCTCCAGGAAGGCGGGATCATGGAACCCGACATCGCGGATCGCGCCTCCATCGAAACCGACCGTGCGTTGGAACTGCGCACCCGCGATCGCGCGCGCAAGCTGATCGGCAAGATCGACGAGGCGCTGGAACGCATCGCCGACGGATCGTACGGCTATTGCGAGGACACCCACGAACCCATCTCCATCCCGCGTCTGGAAGCGCGCCCCATCGCGACCCTGTCGATCGACGCCCAGGAGCGCCACGAGCGCATGGAAAAGACCCATCGCGACGACTGAGGCCATGGCATCGCACAAAAAGCAAAAGGCCGGTGCGGCGATCGCACCGGCCTTTTTCGTGAGCGCGCGAGGCGGGTCAGGCGGCCTTGTGCTCGATGGTCTTGCCGCGCGCGTCCGCGCCGGCGATGGCGATCTTGCGCGGCTTGAGCGCTTCGGGCACTTCGCGGGTGAGTTCGATGTGCAGGAGGCCGTTGTGCATTTCGGCCCCGCTGACCTTGATGTGGTCGGCGAGTTCGAAGCGGCGCTCAAACGTGCGGTTGGCGATGCCGCGATGCAGGTACTTCACATCCTCCGCCGGCTTGTCGATGCGGCCGGATACGGTGAGCTGGGTGTCCTGCACGGTGAGGTCGAGGTCCTCGACCCCGAAACCGGCCACCGCCATGGTGATGCGGTAGGCGTCCTCGCCCAGCACCTCGATGTTGTAGGGCGGATATGCGCTGGCGGCGTCGTCCAGGTGCGCCATGCTTTCAAGCTGGCGCTGCATCCGGTCGAAACCGACGGCGAAACGGTTGAGGGGGGTGAAGTCGATGGTGCGCATGTCTGTTCTCCTATCTTGAGCAACATTGGGTTCGAAGTCGCCCGCTTTGCGGCGCGGCTTCCGCGTTTCTTGCACCGAATGCGGGACCCGCGATCGGCATCCCTCGGTGCAGGAATGATGTAGGTTTGGGATTTTTTCTTCGCAAGGGATGAATGCGAAAAAAACGGGAAGGGGTTATTTCGGCTGGTCGGAGGGCGGCAGGCCGCTGGCGGCGGCGTAGGCCTGCTCCAGCTTCGGGCGCTCGGCTTCCGCCTCCGCCTGAATTTGCGTGATGTCGGCCTTATCGTCCCAAACCAGTTCATGCAAAAACGCCGGGCCGTCGATGCCTTTCAGGAAGAAGGGGCCGCGCTTGACGAATTGCCAACTCCCACCTTTCGCCATACCGTAAACGGTGTCGGATACCAGGACACGGCCTTCCTTGGACTTGTCGACGATGCGCGCCGCCATCTGCACGGTGACGCCATACAGGTCGCTTTCCTCGACCACCACACGTCCGGCGTTGATGCCGACCTTCACCTTCAACGGGATGGCGGGCATCTGTTCGTTGTGCAGGCGGATCAGGAACTGCATCTGTTGGGCGCACAACAGGCTGTCGGTGACCTTTTCGAAAGACGCCATGATGCCGTCGCCGGTGTGCTTGATTTCGTGGCCGTGCGTCTTGGCCAGCGCGTCGCGGACCACCTGATTGTGGGCGCGCACCACTTCCTGGGCGGCCAGGTTGCCCTTTTCGTGGGTCATGGCGGTGGAACCGACGATGTCGGTGAACATCACCACCACTTCCTTTTCCGGATCATCGGGGGCCTTGGGCTTGTTCCATTCATGCAGGTGGCCGTCCAGGTTCTTGACCGTGGACTTGTCGCCGCCGAGGTAGCTGGACATGGTGCTGCGTCCGGCCTGGAACATTTGCATGTAGCGCGCGTCCTGAAGCAGATAGTCCTCGTAACGGTTGGCGAACGCGGCCGCGTGTTCGGGTTTCAACCCCATGACGGAAAGGGATTCGGCGAGGATCTCGGAAATGGTCTGGCCGTCCAGATTGCGCGCGCCGCCCAAGGCCTCGGTCGCGCCGGCAAGGAACAGGTTCACGCCGAAGCGGTTGTAATTGTCCATTTTCTTGCGCTCGGCGGGCAGTTCGCGGATGGATTCCGCGAAGAAACCCATCAGCACCGTCTTTTGCGCCTGCGCCGCCGGGGTCAGCTGGGAATCGTCCTCCGGCTCCGGCTTTTCCTCTTTTTCTTCCGGGGCGGGTTCTTCCTTGACCGGTTTTTCCTGGGCGGGCTTTTCCTCCGCCTCGGGCGCTTCGTCCTCGTCGTTCTGCTTCTTTTTCTTTTTGCGTTTCTCCAGCGCGGCTTCCTTGGCGGTCAACTCGTCGATGGTGCGCTCTTCTTCGGTCTTTTTCGATTTCTTCGCCTGTTTTTCCTTGAGCTCCTTGAGGCCATCCTCGGCGTTGCGCTTGTTGCGCGCGTCGATGATGTCCTGTTCACGTTGCTCGGACGAGACGCGGGATTTGGAAGGGGCGCGCCCCTTGACTTCCTTGCGTCCCCTGCGCCCGATGCCCGGCGTGGGCAGGTCGATGTCCAGCTGGTCGCGCGCCATGAAGGCCTTGAAACTGACCAGCATGGACAACAGAAAGAACACGATGGCCGACACCATCAGCACGTTGGCGCGCACTTGGCCGTACAGATGGATTCCGGCCAGGGTCTTATACGGCAGAAATGCCGACAGGATGCCGGTCAGGGTCGCGGAAATGGCGATGGAAAAGAGCAGCACCAGCATCAGCTTGACCACCACGCCCATGCCGCCGGACAGCACGCCTCCGCCAGTGCCGGACGAGCCGCGTCCACCGCCGCCGCCCCCACCTCCGTCTAGCGCGCCGTCGCCGAAATCCATGTCGTCCATTTTGCTCTGCGCCGCGCGCTGCATGTATTTATCGTATCGCGCGCCGCTGGCGGCCTGGGGCGTGGCCACCTTGCTCTTGAAGACGGTGTGTTCCTTGTGCATGCCGGATACGCTGTCGAATTCGTCGCGCACGACCTTGATGCCGCCGAGCCCCGGCATGGACTCCAGCATCTTCGCCTCATCGATGGCGTCTTCGCGGGCGCTGGCCGGGAACTGGGCGTGAATGCGCCACTTCCCCCCCTGCATCACGAGAACTTCGTAACTCGACGATCCCATCCCACCGATCCCCGCCCCAGGCGGCGTGAGGTTGACTCATACGTGCGCTCCCGCGCGCGTCGTTCCACACACAGTAACGCCCATTTTATGAAAAGCATACTAAGTCTGGGATTTTAAGGAATATTAAACACGCAGAGAATGGGGGCATCGTTTCAAACGGCAACCCGGACACGGCAAAGGGGCGCACCGTCCGGGACGGGCGCCCCTAAAATCCCGTTTCGGCAAGCCCGCTGGCTTAGCCTTTGAGGCCCAAGTTCTTGAAACGCTTGTTGAACTTGGCAAGCTGACCGCCGCTGTCGAGCAGACGATGGACGCCGGTCCAGGCCGGATGGGTCTTGGGATCAATGTCGAGCTTCAGGGTGTCGCCTTCCTTGCCCCAGGTCGAACGGGTCTGGAAGGTGCTGCCATCGGTCATCACGACGGTGATCTCATGATAATCAGGGTGAATGTCTTGCTTCATCACTCGGCTCCAAAAATGAGAGCGCTTATATAACCAAGCCCGCCAGGGGACGCAAGGAATTAAAAGGATATTCGCCCGATTAATTTTTGCCCCGCGCCCGTTGTGGGGAGTAAAATGGTCAAAACCACCGCAGTTGAAGGAAAATCCGCACATGGACGCCGCCGAATTCGAAACGCTTGCCGAAGAAACCCTGGAGAATCTGTTCGATTCCGTCGAGGACATGTTGGGCCTGGACGAGGACGCGGATTTCGCCCATGGCATCCTCAACATCGAACTTGGGGACGGACGCAAGTACGTCATCAACAAGAACTCCGCCAGCCAGGAAATCTGGGTCTCGTCGCCGGTCAGCGGCGCCAGCCACTACGCCTTTGACGCCGACAGCGGCGACTGGCTCAACACCCGGGGCGGGGGCAATCTCGTGGAGACGCTGTCCACGGAATTGTCGCGCTTGACGGGGAACACGGTCTCTCTGGGCTGAGACTTTAGTCCAGCGGCGCGTCGCGGTTTTCGTCGGCGTCGTCCGGGGCCGCCGTGGCGCTGCCGGCGGCGGCCTGCAGGGCGGCGGTTTTGGCGTCCTGATTGTCCTTGAGCGACCCGATGGCGAATGCCGACACCACCACCATCAAGCCCATGCCCGCGAAGTAGGGCCAGTCCATGCCCAGTTGCGCGAACAGAACGCCCGCCCAGGCCGGGCCGACGACCCGCGCCATCGTGGTGGCGGAGCGGGTCACGCCCATCACTTCCCCTTGTTCGGCCGCCGACGTGCGCAACGAGATCAGGCTGTTGAGCGCGGGATTCATGACGCTGAATCCGTAAGCCACCAGCAGCATCGCGCCCACCAGCATTTCCGCGTTGTCGCAGAACGGGATGAGCCCCAGGCCCAGCCCCAGGGTGACGGACCCTTGAACGATCAGATTGCCCTCGCCGAACCGGCGGGCCATGCGCCCCACCAAGCCGCCTTGAAGGATGACGGAAGCCACCCCGATCAGGGCGAACAGGAAACCGTTTTGTTCCGGCCCCCAGCCCAATCGGCGGCTGGACCACATGGCGAAGGTGGTTTCCATGCCCGCGAATACGAACGTTGCCATGAATGAGATGGCGAGCAGCATGCCGAGGCCGGGCCGTTGCAGATTGTGGCGGATCATCGTCCAACGGCTGCGCCGGGGCGCCCTGGCCATGGCCTTGCGCATCTCCGGCGGCAAGGATTCCTTGAGCAGCAGAACCGTCAATACCAGCGCCAGGGCGGAAAGACCCGCGGCGGCGAAGGCCGGGGTCTGGTAATCGGCGGTGAGTGGATCGGGGCCCGCCAAAAGCCCGCCGATCGCCGGGCCCGCGATGAAGCCCAGTCCGAACGCCGCGCCCACCATTCCCATGCCCTTGGCACGGTTTTCCGGCGTGGTGACGTCGGCGATATAGGCGAACGCGGTGGAAATGTTGCCGGCCATCAAACCGCCCAGGATGCGCGCCGCAAACAGGATCCACAGCGCATCCGCGAACCCCAGCCAGACATAGGACGCGGCCGCGCCCGCCAGGGTGAGGATCAGCACAGGACGCCGCCCGATGGCGTCGCTCAACCGTCCCCAGAACGGCGCGGCGGCGAACTGCCCCAAGGAATAGGACGCCATGATCAGCGACACCGTGAACGGATCCGCCTGGAAGTGTTCGCCATAGAACGGCAGCAGGGGAATGACGATGCCAAAGCCCACGAGGTCGATGAATACGATGAGAAAAAGAATCAGCATGCCTGGATTTTCATGGTCGTTCGGGGAGACGAATGCGGGACTTATAGCGCGCCGTCAGCGCTGTGTCAGCTTGAGTTCGATGCGCCGGTTGCGCAGCAGGGCTTCCGGGGTCGCGCCGCGTGAAAGCGGTTGGTATTCGCCGAAGCCCGCCGCCACCAGCCGGTTGGGGGGGACGCCTTGCGCGATCAGGAACTTGACCACTTCGATGGCGCGGGCGGTGCTGAGCTCCCAGTTGGACGCGAACGCGGCGGTCTTGATGGGAACGCGGTCGGTGTGGCCGTCAACGCGCAGCACCCAGTCGATGTCTTCCGGGATCTGATCCTGCAGGGCCGTGATGTGTTCGGCCAGACGGCCCAATTGTTCGTGCGCGCCGACGTTGATCCGCGCCTCGCCGCTTTCGAACAACAGTTCGGACTGGAACACGAAACGGTCTCCGACGATTTCGATGCCTTCCTGCGCGCCCAAAATCTTCGCCAGACGGCCGAAGAACTCCGAGCGGTAGGCCGAAAGCTCCATCACCTTCGACGCCAGCGCGGCGTTGAGGCGCTTGCCCAGCGACACGATCTGCGCGTTCTGTTCCTCGGCCTTGGCCTCCGACGCCTCCAGCGCCTTGTTCAGCGCCGCGATCTGGTCGCGCAATTCCGCCGTCTGGCGGTTCAGCAACGCCACCTCGGCGCGCGCGCTTTCCGAGAGTTCCTGCTCCGCCAGCAACGCCTTGGACTTGTCGTCGACCTGGGCCGCGAGCTTGCCGATGTCGGCTTCCAATTGGCTTTTCAGCGCCTCCAGCTTCACCACGTCGCCGACCAGCCGGGTGATTTCCGCCGCGCCGTTTTCCACGTCCAGCTTGAGGCGGTCCGTTTCGGCGATGCTGGCCTGAAGTTCGCCGGAAAGCCGGCTGACGTCGCCGCGCAGGTTGGCGTTGGATTTCTTTTCCAGCGCCAGCAGGTCGACCAGTTCGGCGACTTCCTTGTCCAGCTTCTCCAGCGCGCTTTCCCGGCCCGACAGCGCCTCGCCCAGAAAGAACTGGGCCAGCACGAACACCAGCAGCAAGAAGATGATGACCATCAGCAAGGACGCCAGCGCGTCCACGAAGCCCGGCCAGATGTCGGAGCGATGGCGGTTGCGGCGGGCCAGGGCGGGCATCGGGGGCCTCCCGCCTAGTTGTCGGCGCGGCCCGCGACGGTGCGGGCCAGAAGTTTGATTTCACTGCGCACCTGATTGGCCAGGTCCTCGCGCCCGGTGCGCGTTTCCTCCAACAGGCGGGACACGCACAGATCGATGTTGCGGATATGCTGGCGGGTCGCCCCGTCCATCTCGCCACGGCCCGCGCCGCTCCCGCCCTCGGCGCTGGAGATGCGCTCCAGGACCGGTTTCAGGTCCATGTGGGTTTCCGCCAGCTTCTTCATGATGACCTGTTCGGTCTGCATGTAGTCGGTGATGGTGCTCATCTTGTCCGACAGCAGGCGCAGCGCCTCGCTGGTCTGGATGCGCGATTCCTCGCCCCGCGCCAGGGTGCGCTGGAGGTTTTCCAGGCTTTCCGCGGTCTGCTCCAGCAATGCTTCGACGTAGGCCGGAACGGTCTGCTCGCCGTCCGAGCCCAAGGAACCGCCCGACAGCTTCGCCAGTCCCGCCAACCAGTCTTCCAATTCGGTGTAGAAGCGGTTCTGCGCCTGACCGGTGGTGAGGTCGAGGAACCCCAGGATCAAGGACCCCGAGAGGCCGAACAGCGAGCTGGAAAACGCCGTGCCCATGCCCGCCAGCGGCGCTTCCAGGCCCCGCTTCAACTCGTCGAACATGACGGTGATGTCCGCGCCCCCGCCCACCTGGATGTTGGCGATGACATCGCGGATGGCGGCGAGCGTGTCCAGCAGTCCCCAGAACGTGCCCAGGAGGCCCAGGAACACCAGCAGACCGATGGTGTAGCGGGAAATGTCGCGCGCTTCGTCCAGGCGGCTGGCGACCCCGTCCAGGACGGAACGCAACGCCATGGCGCTCAGCTTGATCTGCGTGCGGCCGCCCACCATGGCGGCCAGCGGGGCCAGCATGCGGGGCGAAACATCGACGGGGCGCGGCTTGGCGTTCCCCTTGGGTCTCGGGGGCCGCGGTTCGGAGGACGCCACCAACGGTTCGGCAATGAGGTCCTGAGACAACGCGTGGCTTTCGCGGAACGCATCGATCCACGTCACTTCCGGGCGCAGTTGGATGACTTGCCGGAAATTGTAGGCCATGCCCAACAGGAACACGCCGACGATCAGACCGTTCAAGGGGGCGTTGGTCATGAACGCGGTCAGCAGCGGCTGATGAACCGCCGCCATGGCCGCGCCGACCGCGGCCAGGAACAGGGCCATGCGGATCAGAAAGCGAAGAGGATTGGACATCTGTTCGGGTTCCCTCGCCGGTCCGATCCGACCGCCCAGTTAGCGTTCGACCACGGTGATATCGACCCGCTCGGTGATTTCGTCGGTCGTCTTGTTGCCGAGCGCGCGCACGTCGATGCGCGTCGAGCGCACGCCGTTTTCGATCAGGAACGAGCGCACCGCAAGCGCGCGCGACAGGGAAAGGCGCCGCGCCGCGCTGGCGGACGTCTGGGCGTCGCCGGCGAAGGCCTTGAGCTGAATGCGCAGCCCCTTTTGCGACTGCATCTTCTCGCTGATGGCGCTGAGCGCCGCGCGGGTCTGTTGCGGCAGTTTCGAGGACTCCGCGTCGAACACGATGCGGAAATTGTCGCCGTCGGCCAGATCGCCCGTGGGCGGGGTCAGCGCGGCCAGTTGATCTTGCGGGATTGCGGGCGGCAAATCCACGACCGTTTCGCCGGGGGTCTCGGCGGGCGCCAGGGGTTCGGCCGGTTCCGCGGACGACGGCGGGATCAGAGCGCCCGGCATGGGCGCGGGGGGCATCGCGGGGGCGGGCGCCA
>JADGBG010000104.1 GCA_015231605.1 Alphaproteobacteria bacterium
CGCGACTTCACCCGCATCGCCGCCAGCGATCCGGTGATGTGGCGGGACATCTTCCTCAACAACCGCGACGCGGTGTTGGAAATCCTTGGCCGTTTCACCGAAGACCTGACCGCCATGCAGCGCGCCATCCGCAAGGGCGACGGCGACCGGCTGTTGGACGTGTTCACCCGGACCCGCGCGATTCGCCGTTCCATCGTGGATGCGCGCCAGCACATCCCCGACGTCAAGCCGGATGAACCCCAGGACTGATCAGAACACCGTCGGGGCGTTCTTGTAGTCGCGCTTGGGCTCGTGTTGCGCCGGAGGTTCGGCCGCCGGCGCATGCAGTCCCCAGTGGATTTCCGGCAGGGTCATCACCGGCACGGGACCCAGGGCCAGCTGGCGGTCGACCAGATTGACCGCCAGGTTGATGAACGGCGCGGAGCCGTCCGTGGGCCGCTTCACCAGGGCCGACAGCGCCATGGTCGCGACCACCGCGTCGCTGCCCCGCACGTAGCCCTGGGCGCGCAGGATCTCCAACAGCTGGAACAGCCCTTCGAACTTGGCGGTGAACGCCCCTTGGGGTTGAAGCGCGTCGTCGAGGCGCAACGCGCCCGAGGTCACCAGCGCCACGGGCCCCTGGCGCAGGCGCAGGCGGTCCACCTTCACCTCGCCGCCCGCGTCCCGCCATGCGGGGAGGGCCGCGGCCTTCGTGTCCGGTCCGACGGATCCGGTGATGCGCAACGCCGCATCCACCAGATCGATCCGTTCCCCCAGGGTCGCGGCCCATGGGGTGGGCAGGACGAGGCCCTTTCCGTCCACCAGGACCTGTAGGCCGGTGGTCGTTCCCTGGGCGTCCGGAACGTGAAAGAAGCCGAGCCTGAGCGCGTCGGCGCGGATATCGGCGCTGCCTTTCAGCGTCACGTCTTGCAGGCGCAGATCCAGGGATCGGGGCCAGACGGGACCCAGTTCAACCCCGGCTTCCACAACGGCCATCGAACCGGACAGCGTCAGGGCGCCGTCCCCCACAATCAATTTGTGTCGGCCCGGCGCTTGGATGTTCAGCGCCCACGGCGACCAGGGCCGCGCCTCGACCACCAAACTCTCCCCCTGCCAGTCTGCGGTTCCGCCGAACGCGGGGCCGGCGTAACGGGGTTGGGTAAGCGTCAGGCGGATACGGGTGGGGTATCCGGCGGTGTCCATCTCGGCATAGGTGACGGTGGCGCCCGCCGCTTGGTGTTGCGCGGTCCATTCGGCCACCTGCTTCTTGACGTAGGTGGCGGCCGCGTACCAGGCGAACGACCACAGGCCCGCGACCAGAGCCGCGCTGGCCGCCAAGGTGATCGCGGCTTGGAACCGGATCAGCTGCTTGGGCTTCTTGTAATGCAGGGCCGGGTGGCTGAAATTGGCCAGTTCGCCCCGCGTGGGCCGGTGTTTCTTGAAAACCTTCATGGGACAATTCTATAAAGGAAGGACCTTACCAGAGCATTGAGAAATCGGAGCCCCGTCATGAATCCTCCCGCCCCCGACGACTTCTGGGTGTTCGGTTACGGATCCCTGATGTGGAATCCCGGGTTTCCCTATGTCGAGGAACGGCCTGGCCAAGTGTTCGGCTATCATCGGAGCCTGTGCATCCTGTCCACCCATTACCGGGGCACGCCGGACAATCCGGGCCTGGTGTTGGGGCTGGACAGCGGCGGGTCGTGCTGCGGGCGCGCCTTTCGGGTCGCGCCCAGACACGTGAATGCGACGCTCGCCTACTTGGACGAACGCGAACAGGTGACCAAGGTCTATTGCCCGCATTATCTGGAAACCAAACTCAACGACGGCCGCGTGGTCAACGCCTACACCTTCGTCGTGCGTCATCAGCACGAACAGTACGCGGGACGACTTACCGTGGAGGAACAAGCCCGCCTTGTGGCGCGCGGGGTGGGTGACCGGGGCACGGCGTTGGAGTATCTTGCCAATACGGTGGAACAGATCGACGCCCTAGGCGTCAGCGATACGCCGTTGCATCAGGTTCTGACCATGGCGCGATCCCTGGCGACTTCCTGACGGCACGTCGTTCAAAAGAAAACCGCCCGGCGCAATACGCGCCGGGCGGTTTATCGTGTGCGTTCAAACTCGACTTAGAAGTCGTGCTTGAAGGACAGCTGGAAGCCCTTCTGCTTGTGCTTCAGCCAGCTGCCGGCAGTAAGAGCGTTAGCGGCATAAACGGTGCCGTCTTCCGTCTGCTTTGCTTCGGGAGCAAGGTAAGCGCTGAAGCCGAGTTCCATGTTGTCGGTGATCTTCTGGCTGGCGCCGACGGTGAAGTGATCTTCGATGATCGCCGGGTACAGCATGTTTTCCCAGGTCAAGGAGTCCTTGATGGGCGAGTCGCCGTGGTTGTAGCCGGCGCGCAGCGTGGTGCTGTCGGTGAGGGCGTACGACACGCCGAGCATGTAGATCATCTGATCTTCCCAACCGAAACCGGAGTTCACGTTGCCGTACGGAAGTTGCACCAAATCGGCCGGCGAGTTGCCGATGGTCTGCACGGAGCCATACTGGACGAACTTGAGGTCGGCGGCGATGGTTAGGGCGTCCGTGGCGTCGACAGCGACACCGGCGTGAATCTGGGCCGGGATGTCGATCGGAGAGCTGAACACCTTGTTCTTGTAAGTGTCGGCCATGTCGCGGTGCCAGATCGGCGAGCGGTAGGCCAAGCCCATGTGGACGTTTTCGTCCAAGTCGAACGCGGTGCCGAGGTGGAAGCCGGCGCCGTAGAAGGTGTCGGTCGTGCCATCACCGTAGTAGTTGGTGCCGCCGAACGACCCCCAGAAGGCGTTGGTTTCGATCGTGCCGCGGCTCAGAACCGCGCCGACGCCCCACTTCGCGCCGGCGTATTCAACGGCGTAGGACGGCTGCAGGTGGATCGTCTTGTATTCCATGGACGTATCCTGCTGGCTGGTGCTGTTGAAGCCATAGGTGCGGGAGTTGTTCCAAATCACCGCGCCGCCGCTGCCCGGACCGACATAGATGTTGAAGCTGCTGTCGTCGGAAAGCTTATAGTTCACGCCCAGAGAGCCGTTGGGGAAGTAATTCTTCCCGCTTTCCATGTTCGTGTACCGCTTGGCGGCAAGGGTGCCGTTCGCGCTATGGGTCGAGAAGCCTTTGATGTCCGCTTTGAACATACCCATGTTGACCTGATAGGTGTTGCCGAGCTTCGCGCCGAGGGCCGGGTTGATGGCCGCGTCGGTGGCCGAGGTGCCCATGGCGACGCCCGCGCCGCCCATGCCGCAACGGTCCACGCCGACGCAGTGCATCAGCATGCCGTTGGTGGCCTGCGCGGTGCCGGCGGTCATCAGGGTGACGGTCGCAGCGGCGACGCTGGACAACAAGGAAACCTTAAAGGCGTTCTTCATATGAGTTTTCCCCCTTAGGCGGCTTTGGGCCCAAGCCAAAGCCACTTGGTGTTGACGCCCCCCACCTGTCTTGTGCTGTAAAGCAGATGCGGCGGCACGGATTGAAATCGGTTCAAACAGCCCCACAAAAGGCTCTTGAAGTTTGGTCAATGTAACAGATTTTTTGCGTTTGATAAGGAAAACGTGATTGGCGGTAATGCTTTTTTATTACCTGTTGTAAATGCGCAACACACAGCCATAGTGTCATGAAAGTGTTGTTTAAATACATATCACACTGAACATTTGGTGTTTTTTGACAAAAAGAAACGCCGGGTTTGCGCCCGGCGTTTCTGCATTCAGGCATATGTCGGATCAGCGCAGATAGAGGTGCACTTCGTTGCTGATCGCGCTGGAGGCCGTCTTGCCGGAAATGGCCACGCGCGCCGGCGGCAACCCCATTTCCACGAGGGACCGCAGGACCTCCTCGGCATGGCGGCGCGCCTTGGTGGAGTTGAGCGCCACGCGCGCCGGACCGCCGGAAGACGGCGCCACCGCGACCAAGTCGAAGGATGCGTCGGGGCGACGTTCAAGAACACGACCGACGGCGTTGTACAGCGCTTGCTGATAGGGGACCTTGTCGCGGTTGAAGCGAATCACCACCAGCGGACGGCGGCCCGCGGTGTCCAGAGGCTTGCCGGCGATGGGGCCGGGGCCGGCGGCGGTCTGCGCCACGTTGGTCAGGCTGACGCCATAGATCTCGCCGGCTTTGATGCCTGCGGCCAGGGTGTTGAGGTTGGAGCGTTCCGTCGCCACGTAATGGCTTTGACGGCGGATGTCCTCGGTCGTTTCCTTGAGCAGCCGGTCGATGAGAACGACCGTCTGTTCGACTTCGTCCTCCAGAATCGACAACTGGCGATGGTCTTCATCGACCGCGCCCGACACGCCGAAGGCGGCGCGCGTGGATTCGGACAGGTACGACGACATGGTCGCCATGCCCGACACGGTGGTCGCGAGCTTGTTCATGGACGCGATGCCGACGTTGAGGTTGTCCAACGATGTCTGCGCCGTGTTGAAATGCTGGACCAGAATCGGGTTGCCCGGCGTGGTGCCGACCTGAAGACGCGAATTCACGGTGGCCACGGTGCCGTGATACTGTTGCGCGTTGGACGCCATTTCCGCGCGCTGAACCTGCAATTCCCGGTTTTGGGCCGTGATCTGGTCCTGCAAGCGTTGCAGTTCGGAGCGCAGTTCCTCGACCTTGCGGCCGACGAAAGTGCCGGTGTCCTCGCCCGGCGTCACGCCGACGGGGCGGAAATCCGTGGTGCCCAGCTGCGGCGGGATCTGCCCCGCGCCGATGCCGGGTGCCGTCTGCGTACCCGATGCGGGTGCGCCGCCGGAAAGGGACGAAGACGCCCCCGAAGCCGTGGCGGCGCCGGATGTGTCCGCACCGGGGTCTTCACCGGTGAGAGAAGGCCATAGGGCCGATTCGGTGAACGAGCAGGCCGGCAACAACAATGCGGCCCCTACGATCATGACCCGGAATTTCGAAAAATCCATTTCGCGCGTTCGCCTTTAATTATACGACCTTCGTCGATGAAATAAGGTCATCCCCCATCATGAAGCCAAGCATTCGGTGTCGCAATCGACGTCATCCCGAAGATGTCGCTGACTCCATAGCGATTTTTGCAGTGATCTTACTCAATGCCCCCAGCAGCGGCAAGCCTGGATTTCAATATTTGTCCGGCTCTTTCCAAAGGCGTCCGGGAGACGGATCGCCGTTTGAAAAAAAGCTGAAAAAAAAGACATCTTCCTCTTGCGTTCAGGACGGGGCTGGAGTAGGTTCCGCCCGCTTTCACCGCACAGCGCGGCTGAATCAAGGGCCCGTAGCTCAACTGGATAGAGCGCCAGACTACGAATCTGGAGGTTGGGAGTTCGAGTCTTCCCGGGCCCGCCATTTCCAGAAGACGCCATTTTATTTTTCGTGGTTTTCCCCAAACCCTCCCATGGGTTTTTTGGGCGATCACGTTCCCCCCCTCATGGCGTTGGCCGCCGCTTTTGCGAGCCCCTGTGCGCCACGGTGTTGAAATCGGTATCGGTTTTTTGCTGATAAATCGAAATCCAGCCTTCTTTGACATGCCGATAGCCGTAGACCCGTTCCATCATCTTCGTATAATGCCTTGACCCGGTTGCCCTGGCGTCACGATTTCTGGCGACAAACCGACATTCACGGACTGCGGCGGCATGCGTTTCTACACGCTGAATGATTTGATCAAATCCATCCCGAGGACCTATCTGGACCGGGGACGCGGCTATCACCGTCAAGGCCGGGTGAGTGATGTCGCGTTTCTCGACGAGGGTCGCACCGTCAAGGGAGCCGTTCGAGGCTCGGGCCGGAATGTCTACCGTCAGACGGTCCGGTTCAGGGAACGCCGGGATGGCGTCGAAATCATCGGGGATTGTACCTGCCCGGTCGGCTTCAATTGCAAACACGTGGCGGCCGTTCTCCTGGAGGGGCTTTCCCGGCCAGAGGGGCGCGTTCTCCACCCGGAACATGTCCATGCCCGCGACCCGGTCATAGCGGATTGGCTGCGTCAGTTGGAAGAGGCGAGCAAACCGTCCCTGGGCAATGACTACCCGCCCGACGTGGCGCAGCGGCTCATCTACGTTCTGCGGGCCGAAAGAGCCGTTATCGGCAGTCTACAGGCCCGGCTTCATATCTATTCGGTCCGGCTGCTGAAGAATGGCGGCTTTAGCGCCAATCCGTCCCGCTACGATGCCGCCAACATTTGGAACCGTGAGCCCGCAAAATTTCTCCGCCCCATCGATATCGAGATCTTGCAACGCGTCGGCCGTACCCGGGCGGCCATGGCAAGCGTATCCAACGGCTATACGTTGGCCGGTTCCGAAGGTGCGGGCATTCTTGCATCGCTTCTCGAGACGGGCCGGTGCCGCTGGAACGGCCTTGAGGGACCTCCCCTCTCCCTCGGAGCGCCCCGATCCGCCACGGTCGGGTGGGAGCTGAACCCGCAAGGGGCGCAGCAGTTGCAAATCGTTGCCGATCCGCCCGGATCCGCCATTCTGCCCGTCGCCCCACCCTGGTATATCGACGAGCACGGCGGGGTCTGCGGACCGTTGACGCTGGACCTGTCCGATGACGTGGCCGCCGTCCTGGCCTCGGCGCCGACCATTCCTCCCGAACGCGCGGGGGCGGTTCGCGACGAACTGACGAAGCGGTTTCCATCGACCGGCATTCCCATGCCGACGGAACTCGGCAAACCCAAACGGATGGCTCTCAAACCGTCGCCCCGCCTTTTTCTCGAAATCGCCCGGCTTCCTTCGACGAGGCGATATGCTTGGGGACGGCCGGAACTGATCGAAGTGCCCGTGGCCCGATTGGGGTTTTCCTACGGTTCCACCCGTTTCGAGGCCGACGACGGCAGGGCCGAAACGACCGTCCTGCAAGACGGCCACTTGCTGACCGTCTCGCGGGACATGGACGCCGAGGCTCGGGCCTTTGATCGTCTGGCCGGTTTCGGCTTCGAGCCGATCCGTGACCTGGGCCTCTACACCCTGCCGCCAGAACGCCGGCTTGATCTGCTGATGCTTGACGAAGAACCGGAGTTCGCACTCCTGGAATTTCAGCGCACGGGGATTGCGGAACTGCGTGCGGAAGGATGGACGATTGAATTCGCCGAGGGCTATCCGTTGCGGCTGGCCGAGGCCGAGGACGCCTGGTATGCGGATGTCGCGGAGGGCAGCGGGATCGACTGGTTCGGTTTCTCGCTTGGCGTGCTGGTCGAGGGCGAGCCCGTCAATCTTCTGCCTTTTCTGGTTAATATCCTCGAAGACCTGGACAGTGCCGAAAAAATTTCTCAATTCCTGAACGGTCCGACCGACAAACCGCTTTATTTGCGCCTGGCCGATGATCGATTGCTGTCCTTGCCGATGGAACGGGTTCAAACCATCGTCTGCGTTTTGCTCGACCTCTACCATGCCAATGAAATGAACGAAGACGGACACATTCCCCTGCATTCCCTGCAGGCCGCCGATCTGGCTCAAGTCGAAGACGAATTGGCGGCGCTTGATCTGCAATGGTCCGGGGGCAAGGCCCTTTTGGAAACGGGCCGGAAGCTTCGCGGCTTTTCGGGGGTGGAAGAAGTTGCCGTGCCCCGCGCGTTCGTGGGCGCCCTGCGGGGGTATCAGCGCGCGGGCCTGAGTTGGCTTCAGTTCCTCAGAGCGTATGACTTCGGCGGCATTTTGGCCGATGACATGGGGCTGGGAAAGACTGTGCAAACGATCGCCCACCTGCTGGTCGAAAAGGAGGCGGGCCGCATGGACCGCCCCTGCCTGATCGTCGCCCCGACCAGCCTGATGGCCAACTGGCGCCATGAGCTGGCCCAGTTCGCGCCATCGCTCACGGTATTGATCCTGCACGGACCGGATCGCAAGGACCGTTTCGATGAAATCCAACGCCACGACGTCATCTTGACCACCTATCCGCTTTTGCCCCGGGACGAAAAGATCCTCTTGGCCCAGGAATTTCATCTGACCATCCTCGACGAGGCGCAGGTCATCAAAAACCCGAAAACCAGGATCGCACGGATCGCCCGTCGACTGCCGGCCCGGCACCGGCTGTGCCTGACGGGCACGCCGATGGAAAACCACCTGGGCGAACTGTGGTCGCAGTTCCATTTCCTGATGCCGGGCCTTCTGGGTGATGAGAAGCGGTTTCGCAGGGCCTTTCGCACCCCGATCGAAAAACAGGGGCGGACCGACCGTCAGCAGTTTCTCGGCCGCCGGGTCCGTCCATTCCTGCTGCGACGGACGAAAGATGAAGTGGCCACCGAGTTGCCGCCCAAAACCGAAATCATCGAATACGTGGAATTGGGGCTGGCCCAAAGGGACCTGTACGAGAGCATTCGCTTGGCAATGAATGAAAAGGTCCGCCGTGAAATCGACAACAAGGGAATCGCGCGCAGCCAGATCGTCATCTTGGATGCCCTCCTCAAACTGCGTCAGGTCTGCTGCGATCCACGCCTGCTGAAATCGCACAACGGGCAAAAGGCCATACTCTCGGCAAAGTTCACGCGGCTTGTCGAAATGGTGACGGAAATGGTCGAGGAGGGGCGGCGCATTCTCCTGTTCTCCCAGTTCACCACCATGCTCTCCCTGATGGAAGCGGAACTGAAGGCTCAAAACATCGACTACGTCAAATTGACCGGCCAGACCCGGAACCGAAGCATGGTCATCGATCAATTCCAGTCGGGCAACGTCCCCTTGTTTTTGATCAGCCTGAAGGCCGGAGGCACGGGCCTGAATCTGACAGCGGCCGATACCGTGATCCACTATGATCCCTGGTGGAACCCGGCAGTGGAACGGCAAGCCACGGACCGCGCGCACCGCATCGGACAGGACAAGCCCGTTTTCGTATACAAAATGCTCACGGTCGGCACGGTCGAAGAGAAGATCCAGGAGCTGCAAAACCGAAAACAGGACCTGGCGAACGGCATTTTGGGCAAAGCGTCGCCGGACGGCACAAACCTCTCCCTGGAAGACCTGGAGGCATTGTTCGCGCCGCTGGAGTAAGGGCCCATCCATCTGTTCCAGCGCCGCTTGCAGCGTGAAGATCACGGCACGCCGCACGAACCTTCACATACGCATGACGGATCCCGATACGGAGAGGGAAGTGTCCGACCCGAAAAGAGTTGAGTGATTTCGGGGTGTTGCCATTCTCTCGTTTGTGGTGAAGCAAATGAGAAGGCACAACATGTGAACTGAAATCACTCGCGCCCAGCATGACCGTTCGGGCTTGCGATCAGCAAGCGATCTGACGAATGAAGAATGGTTCGTGATCCAGCCGCTGTTGCCTCCCGCAAGGACATTAATGCGTCTTTAATTGATATTATGTCCCC
>JADGBG010000105.1 GCA_015231605.1 Alphaproteobacteria bacterium
GTCCATCTCGATAATTCCTAGTTATCCGTGACAAAGAGAGTGCTTGCAAATCAAGACGTGAATCTTTCGTTGAGAATAAATGATAGGGCAATGCAAGTCTAGGGTGAACCGCTTCTGCTTCATGGTGCTTGGGCGGCGGTTGTGGTAACGTCCGAACATCCCCGGTCCTTGGCCGGTATTTCCTGACTTCGGGAGATCCCCATGCCCCTCCACTTCACCGTCTGGCAATTCGTTCGCATCATGGTTCACGCCGAGGAGGTGGGGGCCGGGTCGGTCGTGGGTGGGTTGTTGGAGGATTGGCGCGAGGTGTGGGAGCCGTTGGACGCCGAGCTGGGCGAGTTGGCGGAGCGGGATTTCGACGCGTATGGTGACTTGATGATGAACCAGGACGTGGTGATCGAGGACGCGACGCCGGCTCAAGCCAAGACCGCGCGCGCCGCCGTCGACGCCGTGATGGCGGAGATGGACGCGGCGATCACCGCCGCGGGTGACCCGGCGCATCTGGAGAATCTGAAGTACGAGCGCCGCGAATTGCGCCAGCTGTCCCGCCGGTTGGGCCACCTCGCCGACGGGGACGGGGCGGGGGAAAGCTAGAGTGAAGCGTTTTCAACAGGGATCGCGTCGCCCTGGCGAGCATTGAGCGAGCGGCCAAGCGGCCGGATGGCCGCGCCCGGGGAGGGGCGAAGCATCTAAAAGTCGTCTTCGTCGTCGCCGTCGTTGCGGCCGAACGCCACCACCCCGCCGGCGTGGGCCATGTGATGGGTTTCCAAAAGTCCGGTCATGGCCCGGGCCTTGAGCGCCGCCCATTCCATCTTCGCCGCCGCGTTGCCGTGGCCGCTGTCGCCGGCCTGTTCGGCCAGGATGCGCATGCCACCTTCCAGCATGCTGAAAGCGTGGGATAGGGGCAGCGCTTGGTCGGGGCCGAATTCGAAGCCGCCGGTCCCTTCGAACGCGTCGGCCAATTCGCCGAACAATTCGCCCATCGGCGCCAGGTCGCCCGGATCCACGTCGGGTTCGACGTCGCTCAGCCGTTCGGACAGGTAGCGCACGATGGAGGCGAAGATCTTCGCCTCCTCCATCGCGCCGTCGTCGGCGATATCGAGATCTTCTTCTTCTTCGTCGTACATTTCAGTCTTCCAGCCAATGGGGCAGGCGATCCAGCGCGATGATGTCGTCGACGCTCTGGCGCGGACGCACCACGGCGAAGGCGTCGCCCATCACCATCACTTCCGGCACCAACGCGCGGGTGTTGTAGGTCGACGCCTGCACCGCGCCGTACGCGCCCGCCGTGCGCAGGACCAAAAGATCCCCCGCCCGAACCGGAGCCATGCGGCGGTTCTTGGCGAAGGTGTCGCCGGTCTCGCAAATGGGGCCGACCACGTCCAGTTCCGTCAACGGCGCGCCGGCGGCGGGCTCGGCCACCGGCACGATGTGGTGGTAGGCGGAATACAGCGTCGGGCGGATCAGGTCGTTCATGCCCGCGTCCACGATGGCGAAGGTCTTGGTCGAACCTTCCTTGACGTATTCCACCGTGGTCAGCAGCACGCCCGAATTGCCGGCGATCATGCGGCCGGGTTCCAGCACCAGCTGGACGCCCAGGTTGCCGACGGTTTCGCGGATCACGCGCGCATAGTCTTGCGGCGTGGGGGCGTCCGTTTCGTCTTCGGCGCCGTACGGGATGCCAAGCCCGCCGCCGATGTCCAGGACCTCGACGTCCAGTCCGTCGGCGCGCAGCATCGCCACCAGATCGCCCGCGCGCACGTACGCATCGCGAAACGGCTTGAGGTCCAGCAACTGCGATCCGATGTGCACGGCAAGTCCTTGCGCCTTGACGCCCGGCAGGGACGCGGCCTTCCTGTAGACCGCGTGCGCGTCGGTCCATTCGATGCCGAATTTGTTTTCCTTCCTGCCGGTGGTGATCTTTTCGTGGGTGCCCGCGTCCACGTCCGGGTTGACGCGCAGCGCCACCGGGGCGGTCACGCCCATGTGCTCGGCGATGGCGCTGATGCGCTCCAGTTCCGGTACGGATTCCACGTTGATCTGCTTGATGCCCGCCGACAGCGCGGCGCGGATTTCGCCCTCGGTCTTGCCGACGCCGGAAAACACGATCTTGCTGGCCGGCACTCCGGCCTTGAGCGCGCGCTGCAATTCGCCGCCGGACACCACGTCCGCGCCCGCGCCGAGACCGGCCAGGGTGCGGATCACCGCCTGATTGGAATTGGCCTTCACCGCGAAGCACACCAGAGCGTCGAGATCGCCCAGCGCGATGTTGAACACGGTGAAATGGCGCATCAGCGTGGCCGACGAATAGACGTAGACCGGCGTGCCGACGGCCTCGGCGATGGCGTCCAAGGCCACGTCCTCGGCGTGCAGGCGACCGCTCTTGTAAGTGAAATGATCCATGGCGGGAATCCGTCAGTTGGGATAGGTGCGGGGATAGGTGGAACCCGGCGGGGATTCCGGCGCGCCCTTGCGTCCGCACGCCGAAACCGTCGTCGCCAGAACCGCCAGCATGAGGGCCGTCATCGCGAAACGCATCATGACAAAAACCTTTCCCGCGCGTGGGCGCACTGCGCCTTGACGTTGTCCGGGGCCGTGCCTCCCAGGCTGGTGCGGCTGGCCACCGAATTGTCGACGCCCAGCACGGCGAACACCGCGTCCGTGATGGCGGCGTTGACCGACCGCATCTCGTCAAGCGACAGGTCTTCCAGTCCGCAGCCCTTGTCTTCCGCCATCTTCACCAGCGCGCCGGTGACGTGGTGAGCGTCGCGGAACGGCAGGTTCAAAACCCGCACCAGCCAGTCCGCCAGATCGGTGGCGGTGGTGAAGCCCTTGCCGGCGTCGGCCTTCATGCGCGCAACACCGAAGGTCGCGGAGCGGAACATGCCGGTCATCGCGGCGACGCACAATTCCATGGTGTCGGAGGCGTCGAACACCGGCTCCTTGTCTTCCTGCATGTCCTTGCCGTAGGTGAGCGGCAGGCCCTTCATGACCGTCAACAGACCCATCAGCGAACCGAACACGCGGCCCGCCTTGCCGCGCACCAGTTCCGATGCGTCTGGATTGCGCTTTTGCGGCATGATGGAGCTGCCGGAAGAAAAGTCGTCCGACACCCGGATGAAGGCGAACTGCTGCGAGGCCCAGATGACCATTTCCTCGGCCATGCGCGACAGGTGCACGGACAGGATCGACAACAGGCCCAGATATTCCAGCGCGAAATCCCGGTCCGACACGGAATCCAGGGAATTTTGCGTCGGACGGTCGAAGCCCAGTTGGGTGGCGGTGAAGTCCCGGTCGATGGGGAACGAGGTTCCGGCCAGCGCCGCCGCGCCCAGCGGGCATTCGTTCATGCGGCGGCGGCAATCGCGGATGCGCGAACGGTCGCGGCCGATCATTTCCACGTAGGCCAGCATGTGGTGGCCCAGCGTCACCGGCTGCGCCGCCTGCAAATGGGTGAAGCCCGGCATCACGGTGGCGGCGTGCTCCTCCGCGCGGGCGATCAGCACCGCCTGAAAGTCCCTGAGCGAACCGTCCAGGCCGTCCAGCGCGTCGCGCACCCACAGCTTCAGGTCGGTCGCCACCTGGTCGTTGCGCGATCGCGCGGTGTGCAGCCGTCCCGCCGCGTCGCCGATCAGATCGCGCAGACGGCTTTCCACGTTCATGTGGATGTCTTCCAACGCGCGGGAGAATTCGAACCGGCCGGAACGGATTTCCGTTTCGACCCGATCGAGCCCTTCGAGGATGGCTTTGCCGTCGTCTTCGGTTAGAATGCCCTGTCTGACCAGCATGGACGCGTGGGCGCGCGAGCCCCGGATGTCCTGGGCGTAAAGGCGCTTGTCGAAGCCGATGGAGGCGTTGATCTCCTCCATCACCGCCGACGGGCCGGCCTTGAATCGTCCGCCCCACATGGCGCTGGTCGCGTTGCCTGTCGTATTGGAAGCGTTGTTGTCGTCACTCATGTCACTGGACCCGAAATGGACCGCAAAATCCTGTCTTTGAAATTCAAAACCCTGTTGACCGCCGCGTGCGTGGCCGTGGCCGCTTGCGCCATTGTCGTGATATCCGCGCCCAAAGCAAGGGCCGACGGCGCAACCGCGAACGCGCCGCACGCGCTGTTGGAAAAGCTCACGTCCGCCGAGGTGGACGCAGCAGCCTTTGATACGCCCTTTTTCACCGCCGAAAAAGCGGAAATCACGCTGAACGGGCGGCGCGGACGGGGCGCGGTGGTGAACTTTTGGGCCACGTGGTGCGTGCCGTGCGTGCGCGAAATGCCGTCCTTCGACCGTCTGACCGTCCTGCTCAAGGACAGCGGCGTGGACATGATCGCGGTCTCCACCGACCGCAAGCCGGAAAAAGTGCCGTCGTTCCTGGCGGCCAACGGATTGAAGAACATTGCCCCGTATTTCGACGAAAAATCCGAGCTCGCCCAAAAGATGGGGGTGAAAGGGTTGCCCGCGACGTTCCTGATCGACGCCGAGGGCAAGGTGCTGGGCCGCGTCGATGGCGTCTTGGAATGGGACCAGGCCGACATGGTGGCGTTTTTCAAGAAAGCCCTCGCCCCACGCTCGTGAATACGAAGGTGTGTGGGTGTTGATTGGGTCTTCATAAGCTTGCTACAAAGTCATACCGGCGGGCGCCGCCGGGGCATGGGTGGGGGCTTGGGCGGGTTGCGACATGACGCATGACAAGAAGCCAGTTCGGGGGGGGGCCGGCAACGCCGCCGGCCGCCGCGTCAAGATGCCGCCCCGTCCCGGAAACCCGGAACAGCGGTTGCGCGACATCGTTTCCACGGTCGGCGACTGGATCTGGGAAACCAACGAGGAGTTGGAGATCACCTTCGTTTCCGACCGTTTCCAAGAAACCACCGGTCTTGCGGTCGAGGCGCTGTTGGGCAGGACGCTGCAACAGGTCGTCCTCTCGGACGACGCCGTGGGCGAAGGGGGGGGCGTCGTGTTCAGCCTGGAACACCGCGAGCCGTTTCGCGCCATCGCCTGTTCCCTGAAGGCCGCCGGCGGGGACATCCTGCATTTCACCCTGTCCGGCATCCCCTATGCCGACGAACATGGCGTATTCCAGGGCTACCGCGGGGCCGCGCACAACATCACCGAACACCTGGAAACCCGGCGCAGCTACCATGAAATCAAAAGGCGCGCCGAAGACGGCGCGGCTGCTCTCAAGGCGTCCCTGCTGGCGCTCGACAAGGCCGGACGGGGAGACAACCCCAGCGAGGCCTTCGTCATGTACGACAAGACCGGCACGGTGCTGGCCGTCAGCCAGGGGTACGCCGAGTTGTATCCGGCGCTGTCCGATTTGATCATTCCCGGCGGGGATCTCCGAGAAATCCTGACCGAGGCGGCGGTTCGTCTCGACATCCAGGATGCCCGGGGCCGGGTCGAGGAGTGGGTCGAGGAAAAGCTCGACGAACGCCTTCATCCCGAAACCCCGACCCAGGAACTGCTGCGTGGCGGGCGCTGGTGGCGCGTCACCGAACAGCGCGACGGCGCCGGGCGCGTTCTGGCCATTCATTCCGACATCACCCATATCCGCAACGTGGAATCGTCCCTGGTGGACGCCGAGACGCGCTACCGCAAGCTGGTCGAAATGGCCCCGGACCTGACGTGCATCCTGAGCGGGGGCGTGATCACCCTGATGAACCCCGCGGGCGCGCGGATGCTGCGCGGCGAGGGGCCGGACGATTTCGTGGGCAAGCTCTTTCGCCATCATCTGCACCCCGATTTCCACCCCATGCTTTTGAACGGATTCGAGGAATTGTTCGACGAAAGCTGGATGCCGATCCGCCTGGTGCGCTGCGACGGCGTGGTGATCGACGCCCAGGTCGAGGTTTCGCCGTTTTCCGAGCGTAGCCGCGACACGGTGGTGCTGGTCGCGCGCGACACGTCGGAACGCAAAAAGACCGCCACCGAGATCATCAAGCGCGAAGAACATCTGCAAGGCATCATGGCGACGGTGGTGGACGGGATCATCTCCATCGACGAGAAGGGCGTCGTGCAGTCCTTCAATCCCGCTTCGGAAAAAATCTTCGGCTATCGCGCCAACGAGGTGATCGGGCAAAACGTCTCCATGCTCATGCCGCCGGCTCTGGCCGCGGCCCATGACGGATACCTGCGGGCCTACATGGAAACCGGGGAGGCGCGCATCATCGGGCATGGGCGCGAAGTCACGGGCCGGCGCAAGACCGGCGCGACGTTTCCGCTGGATCTCGCCGTCAGTGAATTGAAGCGCGACGGCAAGTCGCTGTTCATCGGCGTGGTGCGCGACATCACCGAACGCAAGCAGGCGCAAGAGGATCTCAAGGAAAGCCGGGAACGCCTGGAGCTCGCCATCCAGGGATCGGGCGAAGGGATTTGGGACTGGAACATCCAGCGCGACCAGCTCTACATTTCCGCGAAGATCCAGGAAATGACGGGGCTGGACGACGACACGGTGAAGTCCGAGATTTGGCGCCGCCGCATCCATCCGGGCGACATGGATGAGTACCATGCCCGTCTGGTCCGCCATCTCAAGGGCAGGACCCCGGATTTTTCCGTGGAATGCCGGCTGGTGCACAAAAACGGCCAGGTCCGCTGGATCCGCATTTCCGGCATGGCGCTCCGGGACAAGAGCGGGCGGGCCTATCGCATGGCGGGGTCGGTCGGCGACATCACCGACCGGATCGAATTCCAGCACCAGCTGATCGAGGCCAAGGAGCGCGCCGAAATCGCCAACCGGGTGAAAAGCGAATTTCTCGCCAACATGTCGCACGAACTGCGCACGCCGCTCAACGCCGTCATCGGATTTTCGGACGTGATGATGTCCGGCCTGTTCGGGGACATCAACGACCACTACCTGGATTATGCCGAAAACATCCGCGACAGCGGCAAGCATCTGTTGGGTGTGATCAACGACATCCTCGACGTCTCGCGGATCGAAGCCGGGCGCATGGATCTTCGCCCCGAGCGCGTCTCCGCTCAAAAGCTTGTGGATACGGCCTTGCGGCTGATCGGCGACCGGGCGGCGGAGGCGAATCTGAAGCTGGTCCGCGCCGTCGCCCCCGATCTTCCGGACATGATGGTCGATGCGCAGCGCATGAAGCAGGTGCTGCTCAATCTTCTGTCCAACGCGGTGAAGTTCACGCCCGAAGGCGGCGTGGTGGAGACCTGCGCCCATCCCGGCGATGACGGCGGGCTCGTCATGACCGTGCGCGATAGCGGCATCGGCATGACGCCCGAAGATATCGAGGTCGCGCTGACCCCGTTCGGTCAGGTGGACAGCAAACTATCGCGCAAGTACGAAGGCACCGGCCTGGGCCTGCCGCTGACCAAAAGCTTCGTCGAGCTGCACGGCGGTCGCCTGGAGATCGAATCCCAACGTGGCCGGGGCACCGCCGTTTCCGTGCACATTCCGGCCCATCGTTTGGTAAAATAGGACGAGCAGTCCCAAACGATCGAGGCCTGGACCGACCCATGCGCATCGCTACGTTCAACATGGAAAGCCTGGACGGCCCCCCGCGCGGGCGGGTGTCTCTGGAAAGCCGCATCAAGGCGTTGCGGCCGCAGCTGACGCGGCTTCGCGCGGACGTGCTGTGTCTTCAGGAAGTCAACGGGCAATTGGACGAGGATGGTGGACGGCGGGGGCTCGGCGCGCTGGACGCCGTGCTCGCGGGAACGCCCTACGCCGCCTATCACCGCGCGGCGACGCGAAGCCCCACCGGGCGCGGCGTGCGCGACCGCCACAATCTGGTGACGGTGTCGCGCTATCCCATCGTCGCGTCGGACGAGGTATGGAACCATTTGGTGGAGCCGCCGCTGTTTCGCGCGGCCACTTCCAACCCGCCCATGGACGGGCCCCAGCCCGTGCAATGGGACCGCCCGTTCCTGTACACCGACCTGGACTTGGGCCAAGGGCGCAAGCTGGTGGTGGTCAACGTGCACCTGCGCGCGCCGCGCGCGGCCTTCGTGCCGGGGCAGAAGCGCGACAGCCACACCTGGGAAACCATGCCCGGCTGGGCGGAGGGCTTTTTCCTCGCCACCATCAAGGCCGCCGGCCAGGCGTTGGAGGTGCGCACCTTCCTGGACCGGCTGTTCGACTTGGACGAAGATGCCCTGGTGTGCGTGACGGGGGATTTCAATTCCACCGACCACGAGGCCCCGGTGCGCATCATCATGGGCGACGAGGAGGACACCGGATGCGGCGATTTCGCCCCGCGCATGCTGACGGCGGCCGAGCGTGGCCTGCCGGAAAGCCAGCGCTTTTCCGTCATCCACCGGGGACGCCCCCACATGGCGGACCACATCTTGCTGTCGCCACAACTGATGGGTTGGCTGGTGCGTGTCGAATGCCACAACGAGGCGCTGCACGACGAGGTCGGCAGCCCCGCGGCGGTGACCGGCGCGCCGGAATCCTATCACGCGCCCGTTGTCGCGGAACTTGAACCTGGCGCGTGAATGGCCGACATAGGGGATATGAGCGAAACCGTGACCCACGACCCGACCCTGCTTCGCAGCCTGCGCGCCTGGATGGCGGGCGCCGGGGTGGATGCGGTGCTGGTTCCCCACGCCGACGAACATCAAAGCGAGTACCTGCCCCCGTCGGCGGAACGGCTGGCGCGGTTGACCGGGTTCACCGGTTCCGCCGGCAGCGCCGTGGTGACGGCGGACGCCGCCGCCGTGTTCGTGGACGGACGCTACACCCTACAAGCCCGTGACGAAGTGGACGGGGCGCGATTCGAGGTCTGTCCGCTGGCCAAGACCACGCCCGCCGAGTGGCTGCGCGAACGGCTCGCGGCGGGCGCGCGCGTGGCCCATGACCCGTGGCTGTTCACGGCCGGGCAGTTGGAGCCCTATCGCGCGCTGTGCCGGGACGCGCGGGCCGAGCTGGTCGCCCTGGAGACCAATCCCATCGACGTCCTGTGGCCGGACCGGCCGCCCAAGCCCGCGTCGGCGGTGACGGCGTGGAACGGACCCACCGGCGCGCGCGACGGCGCGGACAAGCGCGCCCAGGTGGCCGAATCCTTGAAGACGGCAGGGGCCGACTGGACGGTCCTGGCGGCGGGGGATTCCCTTGCCTGGCTGTTCGACGTGCGCGCCGCCGACGTGCCCTTCACGCCGATGGTGCTGGCCTTCGCCCTGGTGGGCGCGGACGGCGCGGCCAAACTGTTCATCGATCCCGCGCGCGTCGATGCCGCCGTGCGGGCGCATTTGGGCGCCGGGGTGGACATTCTTCCGCCTCCGGACTTCGGCGCGGCGCTGGACG
>JADGBG010000106.1:0-1515 GCA_015231605.1 Alphaproteobacteria bacterium
TCGATCCCCTCCTGCCCCGCGATAACACTATGATTCTTATAGCAGAATCGCGATTTCATGTCAGCAAAATGCTGTTTCATATGGGGAATAGGGGTTTAGTGTGTTTGCGAGCAATGTGTCACTGAGATTGAATCCATTCACCCACCCCCATGCACAACCAACCACACCATCGCCCACACCGCCGGGATTTGGGCGATGTATTTGGCGCGTTCGCCGTGGCCGCCCTGGATGGATTTCAGCGCGTAGGCGGTGGCGGCGAACCACACCAGCGGGGCGGCGATGGCCCAGCCCATGAAGAACGCGTTGATGCTGAGTTTCGCCATGAACGCCACCCACACGTTGGGCATGGCGGTGGCGAAGGAGAACAGGTTCACCAGCAGGCGGCGGCGCTGGCGCAGGTCCTCTTCGTCGCGCCGGTTCATTGGCTCTTGCGCCGGATCGTGACGCGCGCCATCAGCTTGATGGCCGAGAGGTCCTGGGGGCCGTCCTCGGTCCGCATGTGGAACGCGTCCGGTTGGAAGCGGATGGGGAAGGTGACGAACACGTCGCTGCCCCCCGTTTCCTCGGCTTTCTCAAGCGTGGCCGGCGGCAGGTGATCGGCGATGGTGGTCTGCGATTGCAGCAGGAACCAGTCCAGCAGTTCGTCCGCCGAAAACGCCGTGCCGCTGGAATTCTGCACGAAAATTTCTGCGTGTTCCCGCGCGTGTTCGAAGGCGTCCACGACCTCCGCGGCCAGCTTCAAGTCGCGCCCGCGCGGGTGGTGAAAATCCATGTCCATGCCGATGTGCAGCACGTCGAAGGCGAAGTCCGCGGTCTCGCGCCCGGCCTTCATGACGGCTTGTCCCAATCGCGGCGGTTGATGGCGTAAAGGTCCGGGTTGGAGCGCAACGGCTGAATCAGCATCTGGTCCAGCCGTTCGTCGCGCACGTCGCGGAACATGTCGAGCCCGATGGTCATGCCCTCGTGCCCACCCTGGGGCTGGGCCGTGTAGGTGCCGAACAGGCGGTCCCAGACGCTGAGCGCGAAGCCGAAGTTGGAATTGCATTCCCGCGGGATCGCCGAATGGTGCACCCGGTGCATGTCCGGCGTCACCAGCACCAGACGCAGAACGGCGTCCAGCCCAAGCGGCAGGCGCGCGTTGGCGTGGTTGAACATGGCGGTGGCGTTGAGCACGACCTCGAACGCCAGGACCGCCGCCGGGCTCGCCCCCAACAGCGCGATGACGCAGAACTTGATGCCCAGCGACAACAGGATTTCCAGGGGATGGAACCGCGCCCCGGTGGTGACGTCGTAATCCAAATCCGCGTGGTGCATGCGGTGCAACCGCCACAACGCCGGGATGGCGTGGACCATCACGTGTTGCAGCCAGATGGCGAAATCCATCGCCACCACGGCCAGCACCAGCCCAGCGCCGGGGTCCATGTCCAGCACATTCAAGATCCCCCAGCCGCGCTCCGCGCACACGGCGGCGAACGCCACCGGGGCCATGGGCAGCACGGCGCGGGCCAGCGCGGT
>JADGBG010000106.1:1529-9203 GCA_015231605.1 Alphaproteobacteria bacterium
GCCCAGGTTGGAAAACCAGCGCAGGCCCTTGGAGACGGTCAACCGTCGGCGCGGCGCGAGGATTTCCCACAGCGCCACGGCGGCGAACACGCCGAAAAAAAAGCCGAGCCGGACGGCCGGTTCATGGGCGAGGACATCGTCGAACATCGGCCCAGTGTGCCCGTCCGAGGGCCGCGCGTCCAGCTTTGACATGCGGGTCCCGAGACCCTAACGTCAGGTTCTGGATTCTCAACGTGCGGACGGTGCGATGGCGGGACTGGAAGGACCTTTGGCGGACTACCGCGAACGCATCGCGTCCGGCGAACTGCGTCACGACCCGGCGCAGGCGCTGGCGGTGGAAAAGCTGCAAAGCCTGCACCATGCGCTGGGCAGTTACGAGCCCCGGCGCGGCCCGAAATCGTGGAAGGAACGCTTCGGCCTGGAACGCCGCCGCGAGGACCATCCCCAGGGCATCTATTTTTTCGGCGGCGTCGGGCGCGGCAAATCCATGCTGATGGACATGTTCTTCACCACCGCGCCGGTCAAGCGCAAGCGCCGGGTGCACTTCCACGCCTTCATGCAGCAGGTCCACGGGCGGCTGCGCGAACAGCGCCAGGCCAAGGACCGCGCGCCGGATCCCATCCGCGCCGTCGCCGAAAGCATCGCCTTCGAGGCGACCTTGTTCTGCTTCGACGAATTCCAGGTCGCCGACATCGCCGACGCGATGATCCTCGGCCGTCTGTTCGAGGTGCTGTTCGAACAGGGCGTGGTGGTGGTGACCACCTCCAATCTGCCACCGTGCGATCTGTACCGGGACGGCTTGCAGCGCGACCAGTTCCTGCCGTTCATCGCCCTCATCGAACAGAAGCTGGACGTGTTGGAGCTGGCAGGGCGGACGGACTACCGGCTGGAACGGATGCGCGCGTTGAACGTCTACATCATGCCCGACGACGCGGCCGCCCGCGCGCTGTTGGAGGAAGACTTCGTGCGCCTGACCAATGGCGCGCGCGCCCACGCCGCGTCGGTCCCCGTGCAGGGACGCGACGTCGCCATTCCCAAGGCCGCCGAGGGTGTGGCGATGCTCAACTTCACCGACGTGTGCGGCCGTCCGCTGGGCCCCGCCGACTATCTGGAGCTGGCGCGGCGCTTCCACACCCTGATCGTTCCGGGCATCCCCAGGCTGGGCCCCGACAACGCCGATCTGGCGCGGCGTTTCATCACGTTGATCGACGCGCTCTACGAAGCGCGGGTCAAGCTGATCTGTTCCGCCGGGGCGGAACCCCACGCGCTGTACACCGAAGGCACCGGCGCGGCCGATTTCGCCCGCACCGCGTCGCGCCTTGTCGAGATGCAATCGGAATCCTACATGTTGTTGGAACACGAACTGCGCAAAAGCGCGGATTGGACGTGAATAGAGGTGGACGCCGGGAACCTGGGGTGGTCAAATATCGTCCTCGATTCAACGGTCTTGCGGTCAAGCGGGAAGTAAGGGGGAGTGGTCATGCGTCGTCATAAAATCGCGCTCATCGGTTCGGGCAACATCGGCGGCACGCTGGCGCAGCTGGCGGCCTTGAAGGAGTTGGGCGACGTGGTGCTGTTCGACGTGGTCAACGGCGTGCCCCAGGGCAAGGCGCTGGACATCGCGGAAGCCTCCTCCATCGAAGGGTACGATTCCATGGTGCGCGGAGCCAACAGCTACGCCGCCATCAAGGGGTCCGACGTGGTGATCGTCACCGCCGGCGTGGCGAGGAAACCGGGCATGAGCCGCGATGACCTGCTCGGCATCAACCTCAAGGTCATGCAGAGCGTCGGCGCGGGCATCAAGAAGTACGCGCCGGGCGCGTTCGTGATCTGCATCACCAATCCGCTGGACGCCATGGTGTGGGCGCTGCACAAGTATTCCGGCGTGCCCAACACGAAAATCGTCGGCATGGCGGGGGTGCTGGACAGCGCGCGCATGCGCTATTTCCTGGCCCAGGAATTCAAGGTTTCGGTCGAAGACGTCACCGCCTTCGTGCTGGGCGGGCACGGCGACACCATGGTGCCGCTGGTGCGCTATTCCACCGTCGGCGGCATTCCGGTTCCGGACATGGTGAAGATGGGCTGGACCACGCAAAAGCGGGTCGAGGAAATCGCCCAGCGCACCCGCGACGGCGGCGCGGAAATCGTGGGCCTGCTGAAGACCGGATCGGCCTTCTTCGCGCCCGCCAGCGCGGCCATCGAAATGGCGGATTCGTACCTCAAGGACAAGCGGCGCGTGCTGCCGTGCGCCGCGTACCTGACCGGCCAGTACGGGGTCAAGGACATGTTCGTCGGCGTGCCGGTGGTGATCGGACGGAGTGGCGTCGAGCGCGTCGTGGAAATCAAGCTGCAAGCCCGCGAAAACACCCTGTTCCAGAAATCGGTGGACGCGGTGCGCGGCCTGATCGGCGCCATCCAGACCATCGAAAAGGCCAATCCCCTGGCGGCCCCGGCCAGGCGTGGGCGCAAGCCCGCCGCCGCCAAGGCTCCGGCCAAGCGGGGACGCAAGCCCAAGGCCAAATGACGACGTATCAAGACCTTCTTTCGGGGGACATCCATGAACATCCATGAGTATCAGGCCAAGCAGCTGCTCGCCGAATTCGGCGTCGCGACGCCGCGCGGCAAGGTCGCCTACACCGCGTCCGAGGCCGAAGCCGTGGCCAGGGATCTGGACGGCGGCGTGTGGGTCGTCAAGGCGCAGATCCACGCCGGCGGGCGCGGCAAGGGCGGCGGCGTCAAGGTCGTCAAATCCGTCGACGACGTGCGCGACGCCGCCAACCACATGCTGGGCATGCAGCTGGTCACCCACCAGACCGGCCCGGCGGGCAAGGAGGTCAAGCGCGTCTACGTCGAGGAAGGCTGCGCCATCGCGCGCGAACTGTATTTCGGCATGCTGATCGACCGCGCCACGTCGCGCATCGTCATGATGGCGTCGACCGAAGGCGGCATGGACATCGAGGAGGTCGCCGCCAAGACCCCGGAGAAGATCCTCAAGGTGTTCATCGACCCCGCCGTCGGCATGATGCCGTTCCACGCGCGCCAGCTGGCGTTCGGCCTGGGGCTGGAGGGCAAACAGGTCGGCAATGCGGTGAAGCTGATGATGGGCGTCTACAAGGCGTTTGGCGCACTCGACGCGTCGCTGGTGGAAATCAATCCGCTGGTGGTGACCGGCGACGGCGACGTGCTGGCGCTGGACGCCAAGATGAACTTCGACGACAACGCGCTGTACCGCCAGAAAAAGGTGTCCGAACTGCGTGACGAGGACGAAGAGGACCCCGCCGAGCTGGAGGCCGCCAAGCACGACCTCAACTACATCAAACTGGACGGCAACATCGGCTGCATGGTGAACGGCGCGGGCCTGGCCATGGCGACCATGGACATCATCAAGCTGTACGGCGGCGATCCCGCCAACTTCCTGGACGTGGGCGGGGGCGCGACCAAGGAACGCGTCACCGAGGCGTTCAAGATCATTCTGTCCGACGCCAACGTGGAAGGCATCCTGGTCAACATCTTCGGCGGCATCATGCGCTGCGACGTCATCGCCGAGGGCGTGGTCGCGGCGGCCCGCGAGGTCAGCCTCAACGTGCCCCTGGTGGTGCGGCTGGAAGGCACCAACGTGGAGCTCGGCAAGAAGATCCTGGCGGATTCGGGTCTGCCCATCGTCACCGCCGAGGATCTCGGCGACGCCGCCGACAAAATCGTCCAGGCCGTGAAGGAGGCCGCGTAAATGTCCGTGCTCGTCAACAAAGACACCAAGGTCATCTGCCAGGGCTTCACCGGCGCGCAGGGCACCTTCCATTCCGAACAGGCCATCGCCTACGGAACCACCATGGTGGGCGGCGTGACGCCGGGCAAGGGCGGATCGACGCACCTGGACCTGCCGGTGTTCGACACCGTGGCCGAAGCCGTGGCGAAGACCGGCGCCGACGCCACCGCCATCTACGTGCCGCCGCCGTTCGCCGCCGACGCGATCCTCGAAGCCATCGACGCGGGCATCAAGCTGGCGGTGTGCATCACCGAAGGCATTCCGGTGCTGGACATGGTGCGGGTCAAGCGCGCGTTGCAGGATTCGGGCACGCGCCTGATCGGCCCCAACTGTCCGGGCGTCATCACGCCGGGCGAATGCAAGATCGGCATCATGCCGGGCCATATCCATACGCGGGGCAAGGTGGGCATCGTGTCGCGTTCGGGCACGCTGACGTACGAAGCGGTGGCGCAGACCACCGAAGCCGGGCTCGGCCAGTCGACCTGCATCGGCATCGGCGGCGACCCGGTCAACGGCACCAACTTCATCGACTGCCTGGACATGTTCCTGGGCGATCCCGAGACCGAATGCATCGTCATGATCGGCGAAATCGGCGGCACGGCCGAGGAAGAGGCCGCCGAATTCCTGAAGACGTCCAAGGTGAAAAAGCCCGTGGTCGGCTTCATCGCCGGCGTCACCGCGCCGCCGGGCCGGCGCATGGGGCACGCGGGCGCGATCATTTCCGGCGGCAAGGGCACCGCGGGCGACAAGATCGAAGCCATGAAAAGCGCCGGCATCGCGGTGGCCCAATCCCCGGCTCTGCTGGGCCGCACCATGCTGGACGTGTTGAAGGGATAGCGTTTCAACGGAAGGGAAAGACGACCGCTCCATGACCTTGTCCGCCGATACGTTTCTGACGGGCGCCAACGCCACCTACGTGGCCGAGCTCTATGCCCGCTACATCCAGAACCCGGAATACGTGGACGGGGGCTGGGCCCAATTCTTCCGTGACCTGGACGGCGACGAGCGCGCCATCCTCGAGGAACTGCGCCGCGCGCCCTGGGCGCCCACGGACGGGGGCGTGATCGGCAAGTTCGGCCACGGCGGCATGATGGAGACCGAGGCCGAGGCCGACGTCCTGGTGCGCGAGGCCGCCAACCTGGCCTTCGTCACGCCGGGCTTCGTGCGGGCGGGCGACGGCGCCATCCGCGCCGCCACCAAGGATTCCATCCGCGCGCTGATGCTGATTCGCACCTACCGGGTGCGCGGCCACCTGATCGCCAATTTCGACCCGCTGGGCCTGGAAGGGCGCAACCACCATCCGGAACTGGACTACCGGTCCTACGGGTTCAGCGACGCGGACCTGGACCGCCCGATCTTCATCGACAACGTGCTGGGCCTGGAAACGGCGACGCTGCGCGAAATCCTGGCGATCCTCAAGCAGACCTACTGCGGGTCCATCGGCGTCGAATTCATGCACATCCAGGAACCCGATCAGAAATCCTGGATCCAACGGCGCATCGAAGGCATCCGCAACCAGACCGACTTCACCCACATGGGCAAGCGCACCATCCTGGAACGCCTAGTGGAATCGGAAGGGTTTGAGAAGTTCCTCGACGTCAAGTTCAAGGGCACCAAGCGGTTCGGACTGGACGGCGGCGAAAGCGTCATTCCGGCGTTGGAGCAGATCATCAAGCGCGGCGGCCAATTGGGGGTGAGGTCCATTGCGTTGGGCATGGCGCACCGGGGCCGCCTCAACGTCATGGCGTCAATCCTGCGCAAGTCCTACACCACCATCTTCGCCGAATTCCTGGGCCGTTCTGCGACGCCCGCGCACCTGGAGGTGTCGGGCGACGTCAAGTATCACCTGGGCGCGTCGGCGGACCGGGAATTCGACGACAACGTCATCCATCTGTCGCTGACGGCCAATCCGTCGCATCTCGAATGCGTCAATCCGGTGGTGCTGGGCAAGGTCCGCGCCAAGCAGCGCCAGATCGGCGACGTCAAGCGCGATCAGGTGATGGGCGTGCTGTTGCACGGCGACGCCGCGTTCGCCGGCCAAGGGCTGGTGCCGGAAACGCTGGATCTGTCGCAATTGCGCGGCTACCAGACCGGTGGCACCATCCATGTGATCATCAACAACCAGATCGGATTCACCACGCATCCGTCCTATTCGCGGTCCAGCCCGTATCCTTCCGACGTGGCGAAGATGATCCAGGCGCCGATCTTCCACGTCAACGGCGACGATCCCGAAGCCGTGGTCCACGTGGCGCGCATCGCCACCGAATTCCGTCAGGAGTTCAAGAAGGACGTGGTGATCGACATGTTCTGTTACCGCCGCCACGGCCACAACGAGGCCGACGAGCCCATGTTCACCAACCCGGTGATGTATCGCGCCATCGCGAACCACCCGACCACGCGGGAAATCTACAGCCGCCGTCTGGTGCAGCAGGGGGTTCTCACCGAGGACGACGCCGAACGCATGGTCGAGACGTTCCGCGAACAGCTGGAAAAGCATCTGGCCGACGCCCAGACCTTCGAACCCGGCAAGGCCGACTGGCTGGAAGGCAAATGGAAGGGGCTGTTTTTCCTGGAAGGGGCGGAGGAGTTGCGCGACGACGACACCGCGTGCTCCATGGAGGTGTTGCGCGAGGTCGGCGAAGCCATCTCCACCTCGCCCGACATGTTCCACGCCAACGCCAAGATCCTGCGCCAGCTGGAAAACAAGCGGCGCATGATCGAGACCGGACAGGGCGTGGACTGGGCGACGGCGGAGGCGCTGGCCTTCGGGACCTTGTTGGTGGACGGCCACCACGTGCGCCTGTCGGGGCAGGATTCCGGGCGCGGCACGTTCTCGCACCGCCACTCGGTGCTGGTCGACCAGGAAACCGAGGAACGCTACGTCCCGCTCAACCACATCCGTCCCGGCCAGCAGGCCGAGTTCGAGGTCATCGACAGCCCGTTGTCCGAAGCCGGGGTGTTGGGCTTCGAATACGGCCATTCCCTGTCCGCGCCCCACGACCTGACCATCTGGGAAGCCCAGTTCGGCGACTTCGCCAACGGCGCGCAGGTGATCATCGACCAGTTCGTGTCCTCGGGCGAAACCAAGTGGCTGCGCATGTCGGGGCTGGTGATGCTGCTGCCCCACGGGTTCGAGGGCCAGGGGCCGGAACATTCGTCGGCGCGCCTGGAACGCTACCTGCAGCTTTCCGCCGAGGACAACTGGCAGGTGGTCAACCTGACGACGCCGGCGCAGTATTTCCACTGCCTGCGCCGCCAATTGTGCCGCAACATCCGCAAGCCGTTGATCGTGATGTCGCCCAAATCCTTGCTGCGCCACAAGCTGGTGGTGTCCAACCTGGGCGAGATGGGGCCGCGCACCCATTTCCACCGCGTGCTTGGCGAACACGATCGTCTGGTCTTGGACAAAAAGATCCGGCGCGTGATCCTGTGTTCGGGCAAGGTCTATTACGACCTGTTGCAGGAACGGCGCATCCGCGAAATCAACGACGTCGCCATCGTGCGGGTCGAACAACTCTACCCCTTCCCGTGGCAGGGGCTGGTCCAGCAACTGGGCCGCTACCCCCACGCCGAGGTCGTGTGGTGCCAGGAAGAACCCGCCAACATGGGCGCGTGGTTCTTCGTCAATCAGCGCATCAACGCCATCCTGCGGGATTTCGGCCATCAGAGCGAATGCGTCGCCTACGTCGGGCGGCGCGGCGCGGCCAGCCCCGCCACCGGGCTGCTCAGCCGCCACGTGGAACAACAGAAGTGGATCGTCGATCAGGCCCTGTCGGGCGAGTTGGACAAACTGGCGCTGCCCCATCAGCGTCCCAAATATTGAGTGAGGCGGGAGAGCATCATGGCAACCGAAATCATCGTTCCGGCCCTGGGTGAATCGGTGACCGAGGCGACGGTCGCGAAGTGGT